>JACQVL010000227.1 GCA_016209865.1 Candidatus Latescibacterota bacterium
GCCCCGGTGGGGCGGGGCTGTGCGGGGACTGCCTACTGCCCGGTAGGGCGGGGGATGGGGGGCTTACCGCGCCAATTTCTCGTACACCGCACGGGCCTGCCGGAACTGGCCGAGGACGTAGTCTTTTTCCGCCTGCGACCGCCAGCCGGGCTGTTGCGCCGTCAGCGCGGTCAGCGCGTCGATCCAGCGGACGAAGTACGCGGCGGACGCCTTCGACCGGATGGGCTGGTCGCCGACGTACACCCGGACGGCGTTCGTCGTCGCCTGCGGGTAGCCGTCGTCGATCGGATGCGTCGGCTCTTTCCCCTCCGCCTGCAGGGTGTACCACCCGCTCGTCGTGACCCTGATCTGCTTCTTCAACGTCGCGCTCTTCTTATCCTGGCTCAGCGGGATCGTCTCCAACACCTGCCCGTTGCAGTAGATGACGGCCTTATCGAGCGGCACGATGCTCTGCACGTCCGCCTGGAGGGTGACCATCCCACCCCCCTTCGGCAGGCGCACCTCGCCCCCCGGAATCTCCCCGTTGATGGAGAACATCAGCAACGGGCCGTTCGTAACGAACGTGTGCCCCTTCCGAATCCCGTCCATCCAGCGCTCCCACGTCAACGGCTCATCCCCGACGTAGACGTACGTCCGGTCCTGGCCGACGATGGCGGTGCGGTAGAGGTTGCTGATCGAGTCCTCCCCACCGGTCGGGACGATCTTGAAATCGTTGTTCAGCAGATGGTGCCAGACGATGTACCCGGCGTGGTTGGCACCCGACATCAGCTCCAGACCCTCGACTGTTCCCAGCGCCGCGTCGACGGGGAACGATTTTGCGCCGCCTAAGGACGGGGACGGTCCGGCGAGCGGGTCATTCTCGCCGCCATACGGGTGGACATAGCCCCGAAACGCTTTCTGCTTCTCGGCCAGCTCGAAGATGTCGGTGTTGGACGGGGACGGGCTCTCGATAGCCGTGCCCTCGTACCCCGACGCGAAGGGGGAGAGGAGATGGTCGGTCAGGCCGAGCAGATAGACGTGCCCGTGGAACGCCGGGCGGTATTCCTCGCTCACGTACAGGATGCGGTCGGGCGTGGAGATCGGGTCGGGTTTTCCCGTGAAGAACTGATAGTCGAGCACCCGGTTGTCCTTGTTGGCGACCAGCTCGTTGACGACGGATTGGTCCTCAGCGGCGGACATCAGCATCAGGTTGGGCAGGGTGTTGTGCAGGTCGCCGCCGTAGTTCATGTGGACGTGCGTGCTCCCGCTGTACCAGCCCCGTCCGGGCATGTCGGTCAGGCGCGACAGGGTGATCGTCGTCGCCGTCGCCGTCCCGGCCTTGATCTCGATCTCCGTGCGTCCCGGCCGGTACTCGAACCCTTTCATCGCTTCGACGCTGATCAGGCCGGTCGGCACCTGCATCGTGACCGTCCCGTCGGTGTGGAAGAAGTGCTCATTCAGCCGGCCGACCCGGTGGTAGGCGTTATCGGGCGCGTACGCCTTCCCGTTCGACGCGGTCGTGTAGACGCGGGCCGGGGTCGGCTGTCCGGCGGCCGCGTCGATCACCCGCAGGTTGAGCGTGCCGTGCGGCCGCTTCCATCGTTTTTGCGTGATCGTCACGTCCGTGATCTTTCCGCCGACGGCTTCGAGCACCTTGAGCTGGGGCAGGCCAGCCTGGTTCGACACGAACGCGATGTTCGTCCCATCGGGCGACCAGCGGGGATGGAAGCTGTCCCACGACCCGAACGTGCGCTTGTACGGCTCGCCCCCGTCGCCCGGCAGGAGGTACAGGTTGTTGAACTGCCCGCCCACGTGCGAGCTGTAGACGAACCGGCTTCCGTCGGGCGACCAGTGGGGCCGGGTCCGGTAGAGCGTCTGTTCGGTGTGGATCAGCCGGGCGTTGTCGATGCCGTTCGGCCCGGCGGGCATCCGCCAAATCCCCCCGGAGCCGAGCGGTAGCCCCCGGTTGCTGACGAACAGGAGTTCTTTGCCGTCGGGCGACCAGGACGGCTCGATGTGGAGGTCGTAGTCGCCGAAGTACAGCCGACTCTTGCCGTACGCATGGTCGCGGGTGAGGGACACCGGCTCGCCCGCCGCCTTCCCGTCCTTCATGGGGAGGACGACAATATTGAAATACCCGTTCGGCTCGGTCGACACGTATGCCAGACGGGTGCCGTCGGGCGACCAGGCCGGGTCGAGGTAGAGGTGCGGGCCGGTCTTGAGCGGGGCTGAGGTCCCGGCGGCGACATCCAGGATCATCAACCCGATCGTCTTGCCGTCGTCCTCGGCGGTATAGACGATCCATCTCCCGTCGGGCGACCAGGCGGGGGAGGAGTCGTACGTCGGGTTGTCGGTCAGCTCCTCCGCCGTCGTGTCGCCGACTTTGATGCGCCAGATCGAGCCGTGCATGGCGAACGCCAGCCACTGCCCGTCGGGCGACCAGCACGGCCAGACCGGACTGCTGGGCGCGGGCGGCGGCAGATAGAAGTTGTGCATGTAGTTGCCGCCGGTCTTGGCGGCGGGGAACGGGGACGGCTGGGCGAGCAGGACGGGGGGGAGGAGTCCCGCCAGCGCCAGCCACCCGATCTGAAAGAATCGTGCGCGCCAGGGTCGGGGGATAAGGGTGAGTGGAATCCGCATCGAATACCCCTTCAGGAAGAACCGCATGAGGGTTGACTCGTCCCAGGCTTCCTCAATCGATCTCCAGGGACACCTCCGCATTCAGGCTGGCATGATCAGACCGTGCGGATGCGGTCGTATAGTGGAGAATGACCGCCCGCCGCCAGGTGTTCGTCCGATTGACCTCACTGCTGTGGAGGGTACACCCGTGGTGAAAGATGATAGACCCGGCCGGGACGGGGCATCGGACCTCCTCCCGGAATTGAATCGCTCCCGTGACGGGGATATGGTGAACTGGCTTCTCCGGGTCCGTCTCGATCTCAAAAATCCCATACTTGTGCGAGCCGGGCACGTAGCGCATACACCCGTTCTCCTCGGTGGCCGGGTCAAGGGCGATCCACGCGGTCACCAAATCCCCTTCTGGCCGCACTCGGAAGTAGCTCTGATCCTGGTGAACGGGTTTGGCCTGCCCGCCGGGCGGTTTGAGCAGCATCTGGTCGCGGAACACTTTAATCCGCGGCCCGATCAACCCGCGCACCAGTTCCAGGATGTTGGGGTTTTGCGCGAATGCCCGGAAAATTGGATCAAATCGCACCAGAAAGGCCGTGCCTCGAACTGCCCGATTGGCCGCCTCGGTCCTCGATTTATCCGCAATCGTGTCCCCCTCCCGGCCCACCGAGACACCGGGCGGCGCGCTGTCAGGGTCCGCGATAATCTCATCCGTCCGCCGCCGGACTCCGGCCATTTCCTCCTCAGTCAGCACGTGCTCGACGACCAGGTAGCCGTTGTCATCGAAGAATGTCTTCATCGAAGCCTGAAAGCGCATCGCCTCATCCCCTGTCCATCACGGGCTCTGCGAGAAGCGCGTCGAATGGAACCGGAGGGAGCGGTGGACGGTCGTCTTCATGTACTCCCAGCCATGCCCGCCCGGAAACAGGTGGTACTCATGCGGCACGCCAGCCCGCTCGAACACCTGGTGGAGCTTCGTCGCCCCCTTGTCGAACCCAAATCGGTCTTCCGTCCCGCAGTCGAAATACCAGGCTACGCGCTCCAGGTCTTTCGTGCGCTCCGCCAGCGCGATCGGGTCGTGTTGCGCCCAGTACGCCTCATCGACCGGCTTTCCGAACACCGCCTCGAAGAACTGGGATTGGAAGGATGCCCGGAGCGGCGGCGGAAGCTGGTCGAGGGGGACGGGCAGGAGCATCGCGCTGTGGGCGCTGGCCGAGGAGAAGAGGTCGGGATGGCGCATGGCGAGTTTCAACGCGCCGTAGCCGCCCATCGAGATTCCGCTGATCGCCCGGAACGAGCGCGCCGGTCTGGTCCGGTAGGTCGCGTCGATGAAGGAGAGAACGTCGGTGATGATGTAATCTTCATACGCGGCACCGCCCCCGATCGCGTTCGTGTAGAAGCTGTTGTCCGCTTCGGGGATGGCGATGATCATCTGCTGGATCGCGCCCGCGGCGATCAGGCTGTCGACGATGCTGTTCACGCCGTGCTGTTCCCACCGCCGCTCCGACTCGAACAGCCCGTGGAGAAAGTAGAGGACTGGATACCGTGTGTTCGACGTCGCGTACCCGGCCGGGAGGTAGACCGCACACCGTTTCTCCTGCTTCAGAGCTTTACTGTAGAGGGTTTTGTATTCAACGGTGGAGGAAGAAGTCTGCTGTGCGGAGAGGGGATTTGTGAGGACGAGACACAACAGGAAGAAGAGGATTAATCCGCAATCCGCAATCCAGGGAAGGGAGACGTTCCAGTGGATCGCCCGGGGAGGAGGCCCGCAATACGACAACCGTTTCCCATTCATGCGCTATTTCGGTCCTTCGGGCGATGGTCGTGGAAGACCTGGTTGATCCGGCGGAATCTATTGACGAGCAAGAGACAGAGAATGGCCAGGACGACGATGAGGATGACTTTGTAGATCGGGTGCGTCCAGCCCAGGATGGTCGGCCAGAGGGAGGCGATGGCCAGGAGCGTAAAGAGGCGTTCTGCGAGTTCACGTTTCGTCACGGGAAGGCTCCGGGAAGGTCACCACAACCCCGCTCGATCATGCACCCGCATTGTGTACTATATTGTCAGGGGATTGTCAAGGGGTTTTCGTCGAGAGAGGATTCAGGGTCGCTCAATCTACTCAGTGGGGGACGAGCATGCCGTATCGGACTGAGGGGAGGTCACGTCGGCGAGGAGGTCTGCAAAGATGAATCCCTCACGTTCGACCACTTCACCCAATCGAACTGGTACCGGGTGATGGAACATCGGGCCATCGTAGGCGAACGTGTGAAATTCACCGCGCTCGCCGCAGGGGTCGACGGATGCAGGCAGATCATGGAGGAACGCCATGTCAAACTCACGGCCAGCGAATGACCGAGGTAAGTGTCGTGGGTCGATGCAGGTCAGCCGGGCTCGCAAGCCAGCCGCGATCATATCCCGCGCGAGTCTCTCTGTCGGCAATTCCCAGAGTGGAAAGAGCGGCGAAAGACCGGTCCCAGCAAGCCGGTCTTCGCGATACTGGCGGATATCCTCGAGGAACAGATCGCCGAACGCGACAGCGGTCATCCCCTCTGCGCGTGCCTTCTCGATCGCGTGAGCCATCGCTGCCTCGTAGTCTGCGTTGCGACATGGGCTCGGGATCGGCACCGGCCAGAGAGGAAGTCCGACAGCCTCTGCCTGGGCTTCGAGGAGCGTGCGGCGCACTGCGTGCATGGCGACGCGATCATACACCTCGTTGACCGTCGTGAGTAACCCCACGATCTCCACCTCGTGGTGCTGTCGCAGGAGGTGCAACGCCCACGCGCTGTCTTTCCCGCTGCTCCATGAGAGGAGCGTTCGAGTTCGATTGCTCATGAGCTGTGTCCTTCGCCTGATGATAAAGAGTGAACGCAGAACAAGGCCTCATCCACCATTGCGAGTTCAGAGAAACGCAATGGTTTGGTTGAGTGTTTGGAGAACAGGACAACCGTCATACCAGTCAACGATATTGATGCAGCCAAAGTCCTGGGCCAGACGCAGCCAGTATTTCGGAGCCAACTCAAGAACGCTGCCGATGATGAGTCGACACACCCCGCCGTGCGTCACGAGAGCCACTTCGCCATTCTCGTGCGTAGTCAGGATTCTCTGGAGCGCGTCTTGCACACGGTGATCGAACTCTGGGAACGACTCTCCCCCAGGATACCGAAACTCACCAGGGTTTTCAAGTAGCTGAGCCACCATCTCAGGGTGCATGGCGCTGAGTTCCGCCAATGATCGCCCTTCCCATTCCCCCAGATTGATTTCGCGTAGTAAAGGGAGACTACTCACCGTCAAGCCATGCGTCTGCGCGATCAGATCCGCCGCATACCTCGCGCGCTTCAGATCACTGGCGTAAACGGCAACGAGCGGTGCTGAGGTGACCATCTTGCACAGCCGGTGCGATTGCTCTACGCCACGCGTCGAGAGGGCAACGTCGGTCTGGCCGTAGTACACCGGGTCTCTGCCCTGTTCAATCTCTCCATGTCGCATCACGTACAGTCGCAGATGCTGATGCACGGTCAGTGCGTTCATCCCCGCGTTCCCATCCTCGATAGGATGACAGCCATGAAATAGAGCACGACCTCGGTGAGCTGGTTAGTCGCCCCCAGACAATCGCCCGTAATGCCGCTCAGTCGAGACCGGTAGTACAACCCGCTGATGACCACGACCGCAGCGATCATCGCAAGCGTCACGAACGCCGCACTCCATGGCAACAGCAATAAGACAGCGATGAGTGTGAACGTCGCGATGGCCATTGCTGACCATCCGATTCGACGGGCTACGAGCTGGCCCTGTCCTTGCTCACGCGCATAGGGCAGCCACAGACACAGCGGCAATACTGTCCAGCGACTGGCGGTGTGGGCCACGATCAGCCAGCGCCATACCTGTGGCCGTTCGAGCATGGACAGCAGGTTGTATTTTGCCAGGACGAGGAAGACCAACCCTAACGTACCGAACGTGCCGATGCGGCTGTCGCGCATGATGGTGAGCATGTCCTGTCGGGTCCACCCGCCACCAAACCCATCGAGCGAATCCGCCAACCCATCTTCATGAAATCCATTGGTGATCAAGACTGAGTAGATGAGAACCAAGAGCACACAGGTTGTCGCGGGCAAGAAGGGCCTGAGTAGAGCATAGAACAACGCGCCACCGCCACCCACAACAATGCCGACCAGGGGAAAGAACGCAGCAGCCTGACTGATCTCCTCTTCTGAGGCCACGAGCGACCGTGGCATCGGGAGTCGCGTCAGGAATTGTATGGCGATCAGGAACCTGCGGATCATGCGGCTACGGCTCTTTCTGGCTGACCCCGGCTTCATCGAATGTCGCCATTTCAGAGAGGAGTTTCGTGGCGGCTTCGATGATGTGCATGGCGAGGGCCGCACCGGTTCCCTCCCCGAGTCGCATACCGAGATCGAGCAAGGGTCTGAGGTTGATAGACCTGACCAACGCGGTATGACCCGGCTCCTCTGACAGATGGGCGATGAAGAGATAGTCGCGTATGCACGAACAGGAGGCAACTGCCAATGCCGCCGCCGCCGTCGAAATAAAGCCATCGGCCACGATGGGCAGGCGCTCCGCGGCGGCCCCGATCACCAGCCCCATCATCACACCAATCTCGGCGCCACCGACCTTGGCCAGGATATCAAGCGGATCCTTCTTATTCGGACGGTTCAATTCGATGGCCCGCTCGATCACCGTGATCTTCCGTGCCAGACTGGCATCATCGATGCCAGTGCCACGACCCGTTACCTCGTTGGGCAGAGAGTCGGTCAGGACAGTGGTGATCGCACTCGCCGCCGTGGTATTCCCGATCCCCATCTCACCGATGCCAAGCAAGCCGATACCGTCCCCTGTAGCCGCACGAGCCAAGTCAATCCCAACAGCGACACTACGCTCTGCCTGCTCGCGCGTGAGGGCAGGTCCCTCAGTAAAATTTGCCGTGCCGCGCACGATTTTCATGCTGAGGAGACGGTCATGCGGCGGAAAGTCGTAATCCACCCCAGCATCGACGACCTGCACGTCGATGTGGCCATGACGTGTCAAGACATTGATGGCGGCGCCACCACGCAGGAAGTTGAACACCATCTGGTATGTCACCTCGCGAGGGTAGGCGCTGACGCCTTCGGCCGTCACCCCGTGATCGGCTGCCACCACATAGATTCGTTTGCGCATCGGATGTGGCATTGTCCTCCCCCTGATGGCCACGATCCGGTTGCCGATCTCTTCAAGTTGACCCAAACTGCCAGGCGGCTTGGTCAAGGTACGTTGTCGAGCCCGCGTTGCAGCCAGCCCGGCTTCATCGACAGGTTGAATGCGACGACACGCTGCTTCGATGTCCTGTCCCACCTACTCCTCCTTACAGCTTTACCGGAGCGCCGGGTTTCAGTTGAAGCGGCAGCCCGGCGACCAACACATACACTCGGTCTGCAGCCTGTGCGAATCGCTGATTCATCCTTCCAAGCACATCTCGAAACGCACGTCCCACCGACGTTTCAGGTACCAACCCCAGCCCAACTTCGTTCGAGACACAGATGATGAATTGTCTCTGCGTCCCAGAAATCGCGAGGAAATCTTCTACGATCCGCGTCACTTCTTGTTCACACGCGCTCTCATGTTCAGTGGCCAACAGCCAGTTCGAAGCGAAGAGAGTCAAGCACTCGACGATCACAACATCGGCGTCACGAGCTTGGCTGAGCGCTCGATCCAGGTGCTTCGGCTCTTCAATCGTCTGCCAATGCGATGGTCGTTCGGCGCGGTGGGAGACGATGCGGGCATGCATCTCGTCATCCAACGCCTCAGCCGTGGCAATGAAGCAGACACGCCCTGACGTGGAAGTCGCACGCTCCCTGGCTAGGCGCAAGGCAAACGTACTCTTGCCGGCACGCGCACCGCCTAAAATGAGGATCAACTCTCCCTCGTTCATCCTGACCCTGACCTCAATCGTGCCCGACCCATCGATGTGCTTTCACCCTCAGAAGTTCACCCGCCCGCCGACCAGGACCGTCACGGCCGGGGCGGGGTATCCGGCGACTTCCTCATACTGCCGGTTCAGGGCATTCTCCGCCCGCCACGTCAACTCGACGTGCCGGGTCACCGCCCATGACAGGGCGATGTCGAGCTTCGAGTACCCATCATAGTACCGACGGCGGATGGGGACGGGGAGGGAGAAATCGTAACTGTCATCGAACCGTTTGCCGACGAGGGAAAGCCGAGCATGCAGGCGCACGGAGTTGGTCGGATGGCCATCCACATTCAGGCCGACGCGATGCTTCGGCCGGCGGAGCAACGGCTCCCTGGTTGATTCATCCTCGGCTTTCAAATAGGTGTACTGGCCGGCTAGCGTCAACCGGTCCACGACGCGCACCGCCCCGGTCGTTTCAACTCCTTTGGTGCTCGCCCGGTTAATATTACTCTGCACAAAATTCGCGTCGAACCCGATTAAATCGTGGAACTGCATCTGAAAATAGGTCACGCCGATTTCAACACGGCGGCCAGCCAATCGCCGTTCGATGCCCATATCAAAACTCCGGCTGGTCTCCGGCTTCAGGTTTGGGTTCCCAAAACCAGGAAAGAAGAGCTCATTCATGCTGGGGGCGCGGAACCCGGTCCCCCAACTCCCTTTCAGTCGTGTGTCGGTGACCGGGTCATACCCGGCGGTCAACCGGAGACTCGTGTGCGTCCCGAACGTGTTGTGGTGATCGACGCGAAGGCCGGCGGTCACCTGGATCCGGTCCAGGATGTCGAGGTGGTCCTGCGCGTAGAAAGCCTGCCGGGTGATGGGTCGGTCGATCTTCGTGTCGCCAAACGGACTCGTGCTGGTGATCGTTCCGGCGAGACGCTGCCACTCGTACCCAACCGTGAGGCGGGTGAACGGCGCGAGGGTCAGGTCGTGCTGCCAATCGATGGCGTGGACCGCCGTCTTCGTCCTCGAGGCGTACGTGTACACCGGAGCGTCATACGCGATGCGCTGAGCGGTCCTCGAGATGCGGAGTCGGTGTTCCCAGAGCGGGTTCACGCGGTGGTGCAGTTGATAGGCGAGGAGTAAGTCACGATCCGCCAAGCGCGCGGTGGAGTCGTAGCTGATGGATCGCTGGCCCGGAACTCCCAGCTCGTCGCGCAGGCCGCGGACCATCAGGCTCGTCAGGAGGCCGGTCGCGAGCTCGACGGTGAGTCGGCCGGACAGGGTGGTGTTAGTGTAATCGTCGTTCGCGAACTGACCGTCGGTATCCGTCCGGGATGCGGCGAACGAATAGCCGAGTCGGCGATGTCCTCCGGTGAGCGTGCTGGATCCGCGCATCGTCCCGTACCGACCCCCTTCCGCATGCAGACTGAACCGGGGACGACCGGCCCCGACCCGAGTGATGATGTGGATGACGCCGGCGATGGCGTCTGACCCATACAACGCACTCTGCGGTCCGCGAACGATTTCGATCCGCTCGACGTTGTCAGTGGTCAAGCCTCCAAAGTTATACGCGCCATCCGTCGGGCTGTTGACCTCCACCCCGTCGATGAGGACAAGGGTGTGGCTGCTGCCGCCACCCCGGAGAAAGGCTGATGTGGCCTTGCCTGAGGAGCCGGACTGGACGATGTCCAGGCCGGGCACCGTCCGCAACGCGTCCAGCACCGTCCGGAGTTGGCGGTGCTCAAGCTCGGTCCGCGTAATGACGGTGACGGAGCTGGCGACATGATCGAGCAACTCCTCCGACCGTGTGGCGGTGACGATGGTGAGGGGGAGGTCGTACTGGGTAGTGTCCGAGGAAACGTTGGAACGTTCTTGGGCTACAGCCAGGGCAGACAAGCAAAGACTGGTGAGCAAGGTGGTGAGGGTGGTGCGTACACTGTGTCGTCTCATCGTACGGCTCCTTGTGAAAGTCGGGAATTGGGAATTGGGAGATAGAAATTGGGAATTGGAAGCGCGATCTGTTTCTATTTTCCAGTTCCCATTTTCTATTTCCCGTGATCAGAACAACCGGTTCCGCTGACGATGTAGGAGATAGAGAAAGAATGGTCCGCCCAAGAACGTCGTGATGATGCCGATGGGCATCTCGGCCGGGGCGACAACCGTCCGGGCGAGGGTGTCCGAGAGGACGAGCAGCAGGCCGCCCGCGATGGCCGCCGTCGGGGTCAGCGTCCGGTAATCCGGCCCGACCGCCAGGCGGACGAGATGGGGGACGATCAGGCCGACGAACCCGATGATCCCGCTGACCGCCACGGCCGCCGCCGCCAGGCACGCCGCGGCGACCAACAGGATGACCTTCACGCGTTCGACGTTGATGCCTAAGTGAGCCGCCTGTTCATCACCGAGCAGCAGGACGTTCAGGTCGCGGGCAAAGACGATGACGACGGCAAGCCCGACGGTCACGTACGGCAGGAGCATCCGGAGATGGTCCCATCGGCGGGCGGACAGGCTTCCCATCAGCCAGAAGAGCACCGTCCGCTGGTCTTCTCCGGCGATCACCATCAAGAAAGAGGTCATCGACGTGGCTAACGAACCGACCGCGATCCCGGTCAGCAGCAGCGTCCCGGATGAGACCCGTCCACCGCGCCGGGAGAGGAAGTAGACGAGGAAGGTGACCACTAACGCGCTGGCGAACGCGATGATCGGGACGGCGTTCAGCCCGAACAGCCAGAACTCGACCTTGAACGCGATGGCGACGGTCGCGCCCAATGCCGCGCCCGCTGAGATGCCGATGATGTACGGGTCGGCCATCGGGTTCTGGAAGAACCCCTGCATGACCCCGCCCGACGTGGCCAGGGCGGCGCCGACGAGGACGGCCAGGAGGGTACGGGGCAGCCGGATGTCCCACACGATCGTGGCCACCGACGGGTCGATCCCGGCCAGGCTCACCCAGTCACGGATGACCGGGAGATGGCCGAGGATCGTCCGGGCGACCCATCCGGCGGGGATGGGCACCGCGCCGACGCCCATCGACACGACCGACGCGCCGAGCAGGATGAGCAGGGAGAGGAGGAAGGTGAGAGGGCGTTTCACTGAAACATCTCCGGGTGCAGACACCGCGCCATTTCCTCCAGAGCATCGACCAGTCGCGGGCCGGGCCGGAAGATCGCGTCCGCAAACAGGTAGCAGATGCGCCCCTGACGGACCGCGGGCATCGTCCGCCAGCCGTCCATCTCCTTCAGCGTCTTCTGGGCGTCTACGGCGCGCACGCGCGGGTCTTCCCCGGTTACGTACGTCGTCATCACGACGTCCGGGGCCTTCGCCACGAGCGTCTCCAGGCCGTACTGCACCCACGTCTGTTTCGGGGCGTCGGCGGCGACGTTCCGCCCGCCGGCCAGGTCGATCAGGTCGTTGACGACCGTGCCCGGGCCGGGAGTGAAGAAGGGGGGTTGCCAGCCGCCGACGAACAGCACCCGCGGCCGCTGGCTCGCCGGGAGACGCCGGGTCCGGTCCGAGACTGCGGCGATCCGCGCGTTGATCGAAACGATGAGAGCGGCGGCTTCGCCATCCCGTCCGGTCAGCGCCCCGATCATCCGGATGTTGCGCAGCGCGTCGTTCAACGTCTTAGGGTTGACGGAAAAGACGGGGATGCGCAGCTTCTCCAGTTCTGCGACCAGCTCGATCGGGTTCCCGTGCGCGGCGAGGACGAGGTCGGGTTTCAACGAGACGATCTTCTCAAGACTGGGGTCGTTGTACGTCCCGATGAGCGTCTTCTGCCTGGCCTCCGGGGGATAGTCGCAGTACGAGGTGACGCCCACGATGCGCTTTTCGAGGCCGAGCGCGAACAGGACCTCCGTGTTACTGGGCGCGAGGGAGACGATCCGCGCCGGATACGCGGGGAGCCTCACCTCATGTCCCAGATCGTCCTTGAGGGGAGCTGGTTTCGAGGACGTCTGCGCGGCCGCAGGTTGAAGGCTCGCCACGCAGAGCACCAGGGCAAGGCCGAGGAGAAAGAATGGATTCCCGCTTGCGCGGGAATGACACCGAAGGGAGGGGGTCGAACACGAGTTGTTCATCGTTCATGAGTCTCCTTTCTGAAGTTCTTCCGTGGCATGATCAGCACCTGGGGAGCGCCGGTGTACGGACTCTCCGTCACGGCGACGGTCGCCCCGTACACGTCTTTGATATGCTCGGCGGTCAGGATGTCCGATGGGGAACCGGTGGCGAACACTCGTCCCTGGTGAATGATCATCAGACGGGAACAGTATTCCGCGGCCAGGTTGAGGTCGTGCAGGACGCACAACACCGCGAGATGATCCGCTTTGCACAGATGATCGAGCAGGTCGAACGCCTCGATCTGATGACTGAGGTCGAGATGGGAGGTCGGTTCATCCAGCAGCAGCACGGTCGGCTCCTGGGCCAGGGCCCGGGCGATGATGACGCGCTGCCGCTCTCCCCCTGACAGTTCGTGGATGACGCGGTCCTTGAACTGGATGGCGTCCGCGCGTCGCATCGCCTCCAGGGCGATATCGAGGTCCCGCCGCGTTTCCCGCTGGAACCGTCCGAGGTGGGGAGTCCGCCCCATGAGGACGACGTCCAGGGCCGTAAAGGCGAACGGAATCTCCCCGTTCTGCGAAATCACCGCGACCGTCCGGGCCATCTTCTTTAACGAGAGGGTCGTGACCTCCTGCCCGTACAACAACACGCGCCCGGACTCCAGGGGAAGGGTTTTGGTGAGCGCCCGGATGAGCGTGCTCTTGCCAGAGCCATTCGGGCCGAGCACCCCTAACATCTCCCCACGGTGCAGGTCGAACGTCACCTCATGCAGGACCGGGCGTGTCCCGTATCCGCAGGAAATGCTGTCAGCGCGGAGTGCGATGTCCATTCGTACACCCTCTAACAAAAAACCCCAGCCTCCTCGGTACCGAAGGCTGGGGTCTCTCACCCTGCACTCAATCATCTCGCTTCGGCTTCTCAACTCGCGAAGAAGCACCATAAGCCATCCACAGGCAGGTCTCCTGACTGACGGATCATCCTACTCCCCGTGTCTTCCCGCTCTTCGATGCGGAGCAGTGACGTTTACGGGTTTCGTCCCCGAACACAGTGGCGGGACCATGATGGACTCGCACCATCTTCCCTTTTCAGCTTCGACAGCCGTCGGACTGGCAGGACAAGCTCCTACGAGCCGGTCGACTCTCGCCGCCACCTGTGGATCTCATGATTCAGTTGTCAAATAGTGTGACAGATAGTTATCAAAATACGTTGGACATCTGCCCCTGTCAAGCCTATTCTTCATGGCCGGCTTTCTTAGCTGAGTTTGGGGCGCGGCGTTTTCAGCCGTCTACGCCGTCCGTAGAACGCGTTGACGGCCTGCTTTGAGGCCTCGACGACCTCCAGAAATTCCGGAGGGACGAGGGTCGTCAGGATGACCGGGGTCCGGTCGAAGAATTGAACACCCGCCGCGGCGGCTTTCCGCGCCAGGACCCTGAACACCACCGGCGTCTCGGTCCGGTTCTTCGCCACCTCGGCCGCGATGTCCGGGGTCAGGGACAGGTGCACGTACTGGCGATCCAGGGGTCTCAAGCCGTCGGCGGTGATGTGGGGAGCTTGAGTGGGCGTCGTGGCGTAGTACAGGAATTCGGGCGGGTCGATCGGCGCAAGGCCGAGGTCGATCGGGAAGCTGTGCCCGTAGCGGGCGCGAATTCGGTCGCCGGTGATCTCGAATCGTTTCTTCTCCGCGTCCTCCACGATGTCCCGGACCTGATCCTCGGTGACGTCCGGCAACTTCTGCCGTGCGGCGGCGACGACGTCGGTGAGCGATGCGAACCCCTGCGGATCGAGTCGCAATCCGAACATCTCAGGTTTATGCCGGAGCATCAAAGACAGCAATTTCGATAACGTCTGGCGTGTGTGCTCGTCCATTTCATCAATCCCTTGTCTCGTACAGTCCCTTGTGTCTGATGCTCTTGAAGACGCTTCTCGCTCGTTTTCTACCTGATTATAGTGGAGCGGCAGACGGTTGTCAAGACGAATCACGGAGGTCGGGAAGAGATTCTCCCTTGACAACCGATCACAGTGTGTAGTATGAATATTACTATACGGATTCCCAGACAGGTGCTCACCAGGAAGGAGGACAGACATGCACCCTTTACCTCGTACGAATGACGAATGGCTCGACCTCGAACAGCAGTACTACATGCGGCATCCGCTCCGCACCGCCCCGATGGTGCCGGAGCGCGGGGAAGGGTTGTACATGTGGGACGTCGAAGGGAACCGGTACATCGATTTCCAGTCCGGACAGCTCTGCGTCGTCCTCGGCCATTCCCATCCCCGGTACGTCGAGGCGGTGTGTGAGCAAGCCCGAACGCTCATGCAGACGGGCACCGCCTTCTCGGTGCCGTCCCAGATCCTGCTGGCGAAGAAGATCGCGGAGCTGATGCCCGATCCGCTGCAGAAATCGATCTTCGCCTGCACCGGGTCGGAATCGAACGAGATCGCGCTGCGCCTCGCCAAGGTGTACACCGGCCGGTTTGAAGTGGTGAGTCTGACGCACGGGTACCACGGCCAGACGTACGGGAGTTACTCCATCAGCGGCTACGGGGGCGCGTTCCGCGACGGGTATGGCCCTGGCGTGCCGGGCGTGACGTTCATCCCGGAGGCGAACTGCTACCGGTGCCCCCTCGACCATCACTACCCGGAGTGCGGGATCGCCTGCGCGAAGTACGCCGAATACGTCCTCGACACGACGACGTCCGGCAAGCCGGCTGCGCTCTTCTTTGAGCCGTTGATGAGCGCGGGCGGAATGCTCGTCCCGGCGGTCGAATGGGTCCGGGAAATCCGCCGCATCTGTACGGAGCGGGGGATTCTCATGGTGGCGGACGAGGCGTTAACCGGGTTTGGCCGGACGGGCAAATGGTTTGCGTTCGAGCATTTCGGCATCGTGCCGGACATCGTCACCCAGTCGAAGGGGTTGGGCGGCGCCGTCCCGCTCTGCGCGGTGACGACTTCGGCGGAGATCGCCGACCGGGCGATGGAGAGAGGGTTCATGACGTTCTCCTCCCACTCCGGCGACCCCCTGCTCTGCGCGGCCGGACTGGCCAACATCGAGATCATCGAGCAGGAAGGTTTGGTCGAAAATGCGCGGGTTGTCGGCGATCATCTCAAGGCCGGGTTGTGGCGGCTTCAAGAGCAGTACGACATCGTCGGGGATGTGCGGGGGCTGGGGCTGTGCCTCGGCCTGGAGATCGTCACCGACCCGAAGAGCAAGACGCCGTTCGGGGCGGGTGTCATCACGATCAGCAAGTACTGCTTCGATCACGGCCTCTGGCTGGCGGGCGTCGGACTCCCGCGCAAGGGAGATAACCAGCAGGACACGGTGCTCCGGTCGTTCCAACCGAACATCATCCGGCTGATGCCGCCGATCACGCTGACGATCCAGCAGGCGGACGAAGCGCTGGAGATTATCGAGGGCGGGATCAAAGCGGCGCAGGACGAAGCGCCGCGCCCGTCGGCCGTCAGCATACAAGCCGCGTCGTAATCGGGCGTTCGCACGTTGGCACGTTCACACGTCGTAGGGGCGAAGCATTCGCTTTACGCTTCGAGGCCCCCGATTGCCGTTTGCGAATGCTTCGCCCATACGAGGGGCCCCACATGGCTGATGCCCCCGTCAGCGCCGGGGAAGGGCGGTTTGAGCTGGAGACGGAGCTCGCGCGCGACCTCGGCCTGCTGTCCGCCACGACGATCATCATCGGGGGGATCATCGGCTCCGGCATCTTCGGCGCGCCCGCCGGCATCGCCAAACAGCTCGGCTCGCCGGGGCTGATCATGCTCGTCTGGGTCATCGGGGGCATCCTGTCGTTCTGCGGGGCGGTCTGTTTCGCCGAACTGGGCGGGATGATCCCCCGGACGGGCGGGCAGTTCATCTACCTGCGGCAGGCGTACCCTCCGATCATCGCGTTCCTGTACGGCTGGACCGAGGTGTACATGATCTCGGCGGCGTCGGTCGCAGCGATCGCCGTCGTGTTCACGAGTTACCTCGGTTACTTTCTTCCGGCGATCTCCCCGGACAACCCCCTTCTCACGATCGGCGGGTTCGTCCTCTCGACCCAGCACGCGGTCATACTCGCCTGCGTCATCTTCCTCGGAGCCGTCAATTATTTCGGGGTCCGGTTCGGCGGGTTCGTCCAGAACCTGTTCACGATCGCGAAGGTGACGGCGTTAGGCGGGCTGGTGCTGGTGGTGGCGGCGGCCGGGGGCGAGTGGGGACACTTCAGGCCGTTGCTGCCTGAGAGCCCGCAGCCCGGCCTTATGGAAGCGTTCGGGGCAGCGATGATCGGGACGATGTTCGCGTACAACGGCTGGGCGAGCGCGAACATGGTGACGGGGGAGATCAAAGACCCGCAACGCCAGCTCCCCCGCGCGATTTTCGTCGGCCTCTTCGTCTGCATCGCCGTCTATTTAGCCGTCAATTGGTCGTTCATCTATGTGATGGCGGTCGAGGAGATTGCCGCCTCCCCGCGCATCGCCGCCGACGTGGCGGAGCGGGTCGTCGGTCCGATCGGCGGCTCCCTCATCTCCTTCGCGGTGATGATCTCCACGTTCGGGACGATCAACGCCAACATGCTGTCCCCGCCCCGGATCATCTACGCGATGGCGAAGGAGGGGCTGTTCTTCCGGTGGCTCAATTATGTCCATCCCGTCTACCGGACGCCGTCGCGGTCGATCGTCGCGCTCACCGTCTGGGCGTCACTCTGGACGTTCCTCGGCTCGTTCCAGGCGATCGTCGATGCGTTCGCGTACTCTCTGTACACGTTCTACAGCCTCTCCGTCATCAGCCTGTTCCTCGTCCGCCGGAAGTACCCGATCGCCGTCCGTCCGGTGAAAGCCTGGGGGTACCCGGTCACGCCCATCATCTTCCTCGCCATCTCCGCCTGGTACGTCAGCACGGTGCTGATCTTCAAGACGCGGGAATCCCTGCCTGGCTTAGCGTTCCTGGCGGTCGGGGTCGTGGTGTATGTCGTCTGGTTCCGGAAGACGAGGTAGGGGCGAGGCATTCGCAGAAGCCAATAAGACATCTCCAATCATGACGCGAATGCTTCGCCCTTACTGTCCCCCGGCGATCCTGCTAAAAAATTAGCATTTTTTGCTTGACATCGCACGTCCTTTATGCTAAATTTTTAACATATCCTCAGTACGTTTAAGATAGGGAGGTTGAATCCATAGAGGACAGGCAGTTTTGGGAACACGACGAAAGGAGTCTTCGGTGGCGAAACCGTTGGACAAAGGGCTGAGTCGGCGCGAACGGCAGATCATGGATATTCTGTACCGGCGCGGCCGTGCGACCTCCTCAGAAGTCCTGGCGGAGATGCCCGATCCTCCGACCTATTCTGCGGTGCGCGCCATGTTGAGGCTCCTGGAAGAGAAAAAACACGTGGCGCATGAGGAAGAGGGACTGCGGTACGTGTACCGACCGACGGTCTCTCGAGAGCAGGCCCGAAAATCCGCGCTGAAGCATCTCTTGGGGACGTTCTTTGACGGCTCGGCGACGCAAGCCGTCGCCGCCCTCTTGGACCTTCCGGATGCGAATCTGTCGCCGCGGGACCTGGATCGGCTGGCTCGATTGATCGACCAGGCCAGAAAGGAGGGACGCTAACGATGATCGTCCTCTTCGACGCTATCGCCAGATCAGGGCTTCCTCTCACCTGGCTGACACTGGCATGGGAGGTGTTGTTCAAAGGACTGTGTCTGCTCGTCGTGGCGGGTGTCTGCGGGCTGGCGCTCCGACGCGCCTCCGCCGCGATACGTCATCTTGTCTGGACGGCGACACTGAGCAGCCTCATCGCCCTTCCAGTATTGTCGGGCCTCTTGCCGAATTGGGATCTTCCGGGATTACCAGAAGTTTTCAGTTCAAAACATGAGACGGCGTCAGTTGCTCTCCCCCGTTCTCCTCTCCTCGTCTCCTCGTCAGACGCGCTTCCCGGCGGGTCGATGATCGACGCACGGGCTACAGAGGCCCCAAGACCATCCGGGTTCTCATCCCTTCTCCCTGCGACAGCTTCGCGTCCCCGGTCATGGGAGACCTGGGCGTTCGTCGTCTGGCTCACCGGGGCCTTAGCCGTGCTTACACGATTCGGCCTGGGAACGATCCGGCTCTGGGGGATGACGCGTCGCGCCCAACCGATCGTGGATGAGGAATGGATCGGGCTGGGGCATCGACTCGCCGCCCGACTTGGGCTCGCCGCGCTTCCTCGGATGCTGGTCAGCGATCAGGCGACCATACCGTTCACGTGGGGGCTCTGGCGGTCGATGGTTTTCTTCCCTCGTGAAGCGGTCGAATGGCCTGTTGAACGCCGACAGATTGTGCTGGCGCATGAGTTCGCGCACATTAAACGGCGGGATTGTCTGACGCAGATGGTCGCCCAGGTCGCGGGCGCGCTCTACTGGTTCAACCCGTTGGTCTGGCTCATCGCGCGCCAACATCGGATAGAACGAGAACGCGCATGCGATGATCAGGTCCTGCAGTCAGGGACAAAAGCGTCGTGCTACGCGGATGCCCTCCTGGAGATGGCACGATCGCTGCATCGCGCGCAGTTCGGTTCGTTCGCCACGGTCTGGATCGCGCGCCGGTCGCACCTGGAAGGTCGGCTGCTGGCCATCCTTGATCCCCGCATGAATCGTCGGGGCACGACGCGGTGGGCGATCCTGCTCGTCGCAGTCTTGGGGTTCGGTCTGGTCGTCCCATTCGCTACCATGCATCCCACCTCGCGCGCGGATGCGGTCACGCTCGTGAGCGATACCCGTTCACCTGCTCAGCCTGCGATGCCATCCTCCCCTGTTGCACGTCACACGATGCCCGCCTCGTCCGCGCCGTTATCACCCTCCGCGCAGCCGTCCTCTCAGACAATCCGGGTGACAAAGCAAGAGGCAGATGAAGAGGATTCTGGCGATTTTATCGATGAGATGGAGTCGTCAGGCTATCGCAATCTGTCGGTGGATCAACTCGTCAAGCTAAAGATGCAAGGGGTGACGCCCGCGTTTATCCGCCAGATGAGAGCGTTGGGATACGATCATCTCTCTACGGATGCCCTGGTGGCTCTGCGAATTCACGGCGTCACTCCGGCGTACGTCGGTCAGATGAAGTCTGTACTCCGGCGCAATCCGACTGCTCAGGAACTGGTCGCATTCCGGGCTCAGAATATCACTCCGGAGTTCATTCGGGAAACCCGGCGGGCTTTCGGGGAAGACCTCTCCCTCGATCAGATCGTCAAAATCAGGATTGCGGATATCACCCCGGAGTTCATCGACGGACTGGCGTCGGTCGGCTTCAAAGATGTGCCGGTCGAAAAACTGGTCTCGGCGAAGTTACAGGGCGTCACACCAGACTACATTCGAGCCCTCCAGGAGCAGGGGTATCCCAACCTGTCCATCGATCAGTACATCAAAGCCCGGACGTTAGGCGTCACGCCCGAATTCATCGAGGCGACGCGGGCGCGTGGATTCCATGGTCTCTCGATCGATCAGCTCATCTCGCTCAAGATGTCGGGGATTCTGCGGGAATAGATCAAGCGTAAGCGGTCGGGGGATGACCAGCACCGTGAAGAGAGGGGAGGGAGCTATGAAGACGCATCATCAGAGAAAGATAGTAGGGCTTGGGGTATTGCTGGGTGTCGGTCTGGTGATTTGGATGTTTGCTCTCACCTCCAACGTGGAGCCATCCCGTATGACTCAAGCGCAAGATCGCGCGGATACCTCGTTTTCAGGGCAATGGTTGATCGAATTCGACTCCGGGATGCCCGATAAAATCCGCATGACGTTGATCCGGTTAACGAAGTCGTTCGGTCGTGACGATCGGCGGTTTTCCCTGCCATTTCTGCCAGACCAACTGCCGGGCTTGACACGCACGCAGGTCATATCCTCCGGCTCTACGGTGCACTTTCAACTCCGGCGAGACGCCGGGACGTTCGACTGCGAAGGATGGTTTAAGGATGGGGACGGCTCCGGCCATTTTACCTTCGTGGCGAGCCCTGAGTTTGTGGCGGAACTGCGGAAACGCGGGATCGGAGCTCCGTCGGACAAGGAACAGTTTTCGATGGCGTTACACGACGTCAGCCTGGCGCTGATCGAGGAACTGTCCCGCCAGGGCTATGCGCAGCCGTCGCTCGACCAACTCGTGCGCCTGGGGGAGCACGGGGTGAGTCTGGACTTCGTCCAGGACTTGAAACACTATGGGTACCGCGCCGGCTCCATCGATGAGTTGATCCGCCTTCGGGATCATGGCGTGAACTCTGAATTTATTCAGGGCATGAAGGAATTGGGGTATCGCGACCTGTCGCTCGATGAGCTGGTGAAAGCCAAAGACCACGGGGTTAACACCGACTTTATCCGAGAGATGGAGCGATTGGAGTATGGCCGCCTGTCGCTCGGAGACTTAGTGAGAGTCAAAGACCATGGAGTCAACGTCGACTTTATCCGGGAGATGGAGCGGTTAGGGTATGGTCGTCTGCCGCTCGAGGAGCTAGTGAGAATCAAAGACCATGGGGTCAATCTGGATTTTATTAAGGGCCTTGATCGATTAGGATATAAGAACCTGTCCCTTGACGACTTAGTAGGTGCCAGGGATCACGGGGTGAACGTCGAGTATATCCGAGACCTTGAAGCCATAGGATACAAAGGGCTTTCCCTCGATCAACTGAAGCGGATGAAGGATCACGGCGTGACTGCCTCGTTCATTCGGGACATACGCAAGCATGGCCTCAAAGACCTCTCGATCGATGAGTTGATCAGGTTGAAGGATAGCGGGTTCAGATGAACTCGTTCACCGCAGTCGCCTACGCAATCAGGGCGCGACGCCGCCTCGCCCCTACGCCAACGTTCCAACCACTTTTCCCACCGCCCCCAGAATCTCTCCCCCGGTGATCAGACGCATCATCCGTTCGATGTCTTCATACAACGGCCGGTCGTCGTCGAGATGGGGCACGGCCTGGCGAATGGTGTCATAGGCCGCGCCCGTCCCGATGCCCGGCCGGAGGGGAAGCCGGAAGTCGAGACCTTGCGCCGCGCAGAGGAATTCGATGGCGAGCACCCGCTGGGCGTTCGTCAGGATGGCCATCGCCTTCCGCGCCGCGATCGGCCCCATGCTGACGTGGTCTTCCTGGTTGGCCGACGTCGGGATAGAATCGACGGACGCAGGGGAGGCGAGGAGCTTGTTCTCCGAGACGAGCGCGGCGGCGACGACCTGGGCGATCATGAACCCGGAGTTTAGCCCGCTGTGCGCCGCTAAGAACGGGGGAAGGCCCCGGCTGAGCTGGGGGTTGACGAGCCGTTCGATGCGCCGCTCGGAGATGTTGACGAGTTCCGCGATGGCGATCCCCAAGAAGTCGAGGGCGAGGGCGACCGGCTGTCCGTGGAAATTCCCCCCGGAGAGCGCCGTATGGTCGTCCGGAAAGACCATCGGGTTGTCCGTCACCGCGTTGATCTCGATTTCCAGGACGCCCCGCACGTACCGCAGCGCGTCCTTCGTCGCTCCGTGGACCTGCGGGATGCAGCGGAGGGAGTACGCGTCCTGGACCTCCGGACAGTCCTTATGAGAGGCGATGATCTCGCTGTCCCGGACGAGAGCGAGCAGGTTGCGGGCGCAGGCTAATTGGCCGGCATGCGGTCGGCTGCGATGAATCCGCAGGTCGAACGCGGTGTCGGTCGCCTTCAGCGCCTCGACGCTCATCCCGCCCGCGATGTCCGCGAGTGCGCTCAATCGTTCCGCGTCCAGCAGGGTCAGCACCCCCGCCGCCGTCATCACCGGCGTTCCGTTGATGAGGGCGATCCCTTCCTTCGCTTCGAGCGTCAGCGGGGCCAGACCGGCCTGCCGGAACGCCTCCTGACTGGGCAGCGTCTGGCCGTCGAGCACCACCTGCCCTTCCCCGATCATGGCCAGCGCCAGATGGGCGAGTGGGGCTAAGTCACCGCTCGCGCCGACAGACCCCTGCTGGGGGATGACCGGATGGACGCGCCGGTTAAGCATGTCGACGAGCAGACGGAGCGGTTCGGGCCGGATGCCGGACAGCCCCTTAGCGAGGGTATTCGCCCGGAGGAGCATGATGGCGCGTGTGACCGGCTCCGAGAACGGTTCTCCCACGCCGACGCTGTGACTGCGGATCAGGTTCTGCTGGAGCCGGGTGATGTCGTGCAGCTCGATCTTGACGTTGCGGAGCTCGCCGAACCCGGTCGTCACCCCGTAGACTGTCCGCCCTTCAGCGAGCATTCTCTCTACGACCGCCCGCCCCGCGCGCACCTGGACGTCGGCTGTGCCGGCGATGGCGACCGGAGGCCCGTCACGGGCGACCCGCTCCACGTCTTCGAGCGTCAGATGTTCCCCATCGATGACGACTGGCTCGGCCATATCCCCCCTCATGCAGGGATGACATCGGTAGTCGGTGGTCGGTGATCG
The DNA here is from genome assembly GCA_016209865.1 of Candidatus Latescibacterota bacterium. Taxonomy (GTDB): domain Bacteria; phylum JAAXHH01; class JAAXHH01; order JAAXHH01; family JACQVL01; genus JACQVL01. The sequence goes on from JACQVL010000227.1 coordinate 22,950, forward strand.
GTAATAAATCTATCTGTTTTGGATGAAGAACTCAAGACTTTCTTGTAGAGGAAATCACAGACCTTTCCCTCGCGGAAGCCCATGACTTCAGTATTGTCATTGACAACAATTCTCAATGTTGTTATATTGAGAACCATGAAACAAACGCTTGCTCTGAAACTCCAACCGTCCCCCGATCAGGCGGATGCCTTGACCCGGACGATGACCGCGTTCAACGCGGCCTGTAACGCGATTGCGGAGGTTGCGTATCGGGAACGGTCTGCGAACAAGGTCAAGCTCCAAAAACTTGTCTACTACGACATCCGCACGCGCTTCGACCTGTCAGCTCAGTTGACGGTTCGCGCTATCGCCAAGGTCGCAGAGGCGTACAAGCGGGACAAGACTCGGCAGCCGCGTTTCCGTCCCACTGGAGCCATCACCTACGACCAGCGCATCCTGAGTTTCAAGGGGCTGGATCGGGTCTCGCTCCTGACCCTGGACGGACGCCAACTGATCTCGTTCATCTATGGGATGTATCAGGCGGCCCGACTGGATCGCATCAAAGGACAGGCTGATCTCGTGGTCTGTGATGAGGTGTTTTATCTGTACGCAACGATTGATGTGCCGGAGCCTCCCCTGACAGAGCCATCCGAATTCCTGGGCGTGGATTTGGGCATCGTCAATCTCGCCACGGACTCCGATGGGACAGTTCAGAGCGGGAAAACCGTTCAATCGGTGCGGCATCACCATGCTCGTCTCCGCCAGAAACTCCAATCCAAAGGCACAAAGAGTGCGAAGCGCCTGTTGAAGAAACGACGGCGCAAGGAAACGCGCTTTCAACGGGATGTAAACCACTGCCTCAGTAAGCGGTTGGTTGCGATAGCCCAAGACACTGGACGCGGCCTTGCCCTGGAAGACCTGACGGGCATCCGGGACCAGATACGGTTGAGACGGGCGCAGCGACGCAGCCAGCACAGGTGGGCCTTCCGTCAACTCCGGGCGTTTATCGAATACAAGGCCCGGTTGGCGGGCGTCTCGGTGGTCCTGGTCAATCCCCGGCATACCTCGCGGATGTGCCCGGCCTGTGGCCATTGTGAGAAAGCGAATCGCCGGTCTCAATCCCGGTTCTCCTGTGTCGCCTGTTCGTTCGCTGCGAACGCCGATGTTGTCGCTGCCATGAACATCGGCAGGGCTGCTGTCAATCAGCCACACGCGGATGCCGCCGCCTGAGCGGTAAGCTGCAAGCTCCTGATTTCAATCAGGGGCCGTTGACCTTGCATTCAATCTTTGCATGTTGTATAATTGTGTTATCTCTCTCATGGAACCGTCGCATGGCACTTATCGTCTTATGAAAAAGGGGACAGGCATGATGATGATCGCTGGACTCGTTCTGTTGGGGCTGGTGGTTGGAATACTGGGGGGGATGCTGGGAGTCGGCGGCGGCGTGTTCCTCGTCCCGGTCATGACCCTGCTCATGGGGGTTGAAACGCATAAAGCGATCGGGCTGTCGACCGCGTTCATCATCCCGACGATGATGTCCAGCTTCGTGAAGCATTACAGCGCCGGCAACGTCGACCTGAAATTCGCCGCGATGATCATCGTCGGCGGGATCGTCGGCGGGTATCTTGGGGCGACCCTCGCCCAGCACGTGCCCGGGGCGGTGTTGAAGAAAATTTTCGGGGTGTTTCTCCTGATTACCGCCGGACGAATGATTCTGTCGTAGTCCAGGCGGACGCGATGCCTCGCTCTTACTCGTCACTCGTCACTGATTTGACTCTATGCGCTTCTTCGGGGCTCTGACCTTTCGCCTGATCCTGTGCGCCGTGCTCGTCGTGATCCAGGGGTATCTTTACCTCAAGCTCCGGTCCGCGGTCCGGCGGTCGCACGTCGAGGAGTCATTCAAACGCAGGCTGAGGACCGCCGTCTTGCCCGTCCTGCTGTACCTCAACCTGCCCTGGATGTACATCGTCGTCGCAGGCATCCCGACCTGGACGATCCCGACGCCGCTCGTCTATGGCCTCATCTATCCCTGCTGGGTCTGGATGCTCCCGTCGGTCTTCCTGTTGTTCCCGATCTTTCTGATCAAAGACTTGAGCACCCTGCTCGTGCGCGGTCTGATGTGGTGCGTCCGCCGGGGTCGGCGTATCCATCCGGTGGAGTTGGTCGTGCCCGCTGGCCCGCCGGTCACCCGTCGCCAGTTCCTCCGGTACGCGGCCGTGGGAGCGGTTGCCGCCCCGATCGGGCTGTCCACGTACGGAGCGGCGTTCGGGATGCGACGGTATGAGGTCGTGCCCGTCGACCTCCCCTGTCCCGGCCTGCCGGCGGGCCTGTCGGGCTTCCGGATCCTCCAGGTGAGCGACATCCACTCGAACCTCTACATGGACAAACCAATGATGGACGAGATCGTCGCTAAGATGAACGACGTTCCGGCTGACCTCATCGTCCTGACCGGGGATTACGTCTCCTCCTCGGCGGGGTTCATCTATCCGTTCGTCGAAGCGTTCAGCGCCCTCAAGGCGCCGCCGTATGGCATCTACGCGACCTTAGGCAATCACGATTTCTGGACGAACGCCGACGTGATCACGGCCGCCATCCGGGCGATCGGGATCCCCGTCCTGCGGAACGAGACAGCGGTCATTCCGGTCAAGGACGTCCCGCTCAACTTAGTCGGGATCGATTATGGGGGGACGCGCCGCCGTTCCCCCGGACCGCCCGGCCCTTTCTCCTGGTCTCCGTTGCCCGGCCTGATCGACCGGGCCTTGCAGAGCGCTCAGGCCGATGGGTTCAGCATCCTGCTGTCCCATAACCCGAGCGGGTTCGACCATGCCATCCCGAGGAACATCCCGCTCACCTTAGCCGGCCACACCCACGGCGGACAGGTTATCCTCGAACTGCCCGGCGGCATCCGGATCAGTCCGGCAGCGCTCGCCTTTAAGTACATCGCCGGGTTGTACCAGCAGGACGGACATTCGCTCTACGTCAATCGCGGGTGCGGGGTGACCGGCCCGCCCATTCGGTTAAACTGCCCGCCCGAGCTCACGCTGATCACACTGAAAAAACAGTAAGGGCAAAGCATTCGCAGGATACTCTGAATAAGGGCTTTCTCCCGAGGGCGAATGCTTTGCCCCTACATCACGTGAACGTTCTTACCCCCTCCTCCTTCGCCACTTCGATCGCCCGGTCGTAGCCCGCGTCCGCGTGACGGATGATGCCCATGCCGGGGTCGGATGTCAGCACCCGCTCTAACCGCCGTTCCGCGTCGGCCGTCCCGTCCGCCACGATGACCATGCCGGCGTGGATGGAGTAGCCGATGCCCACCCCGCCGCCGTGGTGCACGGAGACCCAGGTCGCTCCGTTGACCGCGTTGATGAGGGCGTTCAGGATCGGCCAGTCGGCGATCGCGTCGCTCCCGTCCTTCATCCCCTCCGTCTCCCGGTACGGGGAGGCGACGGAGCCGCAGTCGAGATGGTCGCGGCCGATGACGATCGGGGCTGTGAGGTCGCCGTGAGCGACCATGTCGTTGAACAACCGTCCCGCCTTCGCCCGGTCCCCATACCCCAGCCAACAGATCCGGGCCGGGAGTCCCTGAAACCGGACTTCCTGGCGCGCCGTCTCCATCCATCGCCGGAGGGGTTCGTCGTCGGAGAACGCCTCGATGATCGCTTGATCCGTCCGGTAGATATCCTTCGGGTCGCCGGAGAGTGCCACCCAACGGAACGGGCCTTTCCCCTCGCAGAACAACGGCCGGATGTAAGCGGGCACGAAGCCGGGGATATCAAACGCCCGCTCGACCCCGGTTTTTTCCGCCTGCGCGCGGATGTTGTTGCCGTACTCGAACACGCGGCTCCCCATCCGCTGCAGGTCGAGCATCGCCTGGACGTGGACGGCCATCGAGGCCATCGCCCATTCGACGTAAGCGTCCGGGTTCTTCTTCCGCAACGCGATCGCCTCGTCCAGCGTCAGGTCGGCCGGGATGTACCCGTTGAGCGGGTCGTGAGCGGACGTCTGGTCGGTCACCAAATCGGGGACAATCCCGCGCTGGACGAACTCCGGGTACACGTCCGCCGCGTTCCCGATGAGAGCGATCGACAGCGGTTCTTTGCGTTCCATCGCGGAGTGAGCCCGTCCTAAGGCGTCGTCAAGGGACTCGATGATCTCGTCACAGTACTCCATCGCCACCCGGCGCTCCGCCCGTGCCGGATCGACTTCCACCCCGATGAACACCCCCCCGTTCAGGGTTACCGCGAGCGGCTGAGCCCCGCCCATCCCGCCAAGTCCGGCTGAGAGCACCAGCCGGCCTTTGAGGGTTCCGCCACAATGCTGTCGGGCCGCCTCGGCGAACGTCTCGTACGTCCCCTGCAGAATTCCCTGCGTGCCGATGTACATCCAGCTCCCCGCCGTCATCTGACCGTACATCGTCAGTCCCAAGCGTTCGTACTCCCAGAAATGCGCCCAGTCCGCCCAGGCGGGGACGAGCATCGCGTTAGAGATCAGCACGCGGGGGGCGTCCGGGTGGCTCCGGAGGACGCCGACCGGCTTGCCTGACTGGACGAGGAGGGTCTCATCATCCTTCAGCTCGCGCAAGCTCTCCACGATCCGATCGTACGATTCCCAATCCCGTGCCGCTTTGCCCGCTCCGCCGTAGACGATCAGGTCCTCCGGCTTCTCCGCGACGTCGGGGTCGAGGTTATTCATCAGCATCCGGAGCGCCGCTTCTTGTCCCCATCCCTTGCACGTGAGCGTATTGCCGCGCGGCGCGCGGATGACGACGCCGGGACGGGAGAGGGTGCGTTGGGACATGCAGAAGCACCTCCTATACAGAGGGAAAGGGAAATTGGGAAATAGAAAATGGAAAATGGTTCATCCGAGATTTTGGCGGGAACCGGTCGGTGTCATGCTGAGCCGAAGGCGAAGCATCTGGTTGCATACA
>JACQVL010000221.1 GCA_016209865.1 Candidatus Latescibacterota bacterium
CCACCGACCACCGACCACCGACCACCGACCACCGCGAAGATGGACGACTGACAAGGCCATGTCAAGGGAATTCTCTTTCAGATTCTCCCGACCACGATCGTCACGTCGTCGTGTTGCGGGACGCCCTGGCAGTAGGCTGTCAGGTGATGGAGAATGGTCTGTTTCAATTCCACGGCGGGGAGGTCGACCGAGGTCATGATCAGCCGTTCCAGCCGTGCCTCCCCGAACATCTCGTCGTGGATGTTCATGGCTTCCATCACCCCATCGGAGCACAGGATGAGCGTATCGCCCGGCCGGTAGGGACGCTGGATCGACTGGTAAACGGCGTCCTGGAGGACGCCAAACGGGAAAGTCGTGGCGCGCAGGGGGTGTAACTGCTTCGTCTGGCTGGTATAGTGATAGGGGGCATGATGGCCGGCGTTGGCGTAAGTCAGGGTGTGGGCACGGGCGTCCAGTAAGATGTAGCACACATTCATCAGGAGCCAATCCGGGCCGGTCTGGCAGACGATCCGGTTGAGCGCCGGCATGACGGATTCGACGGACGCGTCGGTCTGAAGCTGGGTCGTCAGGCAACTCTTGGCCATGGCCGCGAGCAGGCCGGAGTAGAACCCGTGTCCGGCGACATCGCAGATCAGCAGGCCCAGATGATCCTGAGGCAGCAGGAAATAATCGTAATAATCTCCGCCGACCCCGGCCGCCGGCTGGCAGTAGCCGGAGATGTGCACCTCATTCCATTGAAGGTCCGTATGAGGCAGCATCGACATCTGGACTTCATACGCCCGCCGGATGTCCTGCCTGACCTGTTCCTGCTCGCGGATCGTCGTGATCTGGACGTCCAGGTCGGTACGGAGTTTTCTGGTCAAGAGTTTGTAGATGCCTCGAATGACCGTACTATCCAGGATGAACTGGTGAAACTCATCGCGGGTGAGCCTGAGTGCCAGAATATCGGTCAGCGCCTCCACCGTCGCGCTCCGGGGGGCATCGTCCAGCAGGGCGAATTCTCCCAGACATTCGCCGGCGCCCCGGACGAGGACTTCGACGTCATCCTTGAGCAGCCGAACCTGGCCCTGGACGATCAAGTACAGGGCGTCTCCTCGCTCGCCTTCCTGAAACAGACGCTCATGGGCCGCGTACGTCACCTCGCTCGCCACCGCCGCGACCTTCGCCAGGTCGGAATCCGGCACATCAGCGAAGAGGTCCGTCCCCTTCAAGAACGCGCATTTCTGGTCGATCGAGAGCATCGAGTCCTCATGAGTTATCCCGGCACGTTCCACCAGCCAGCGGGGGATAAAGGCTCACACAATCTCCATCATGCAGGGTGACCTGCGCGTCGTGCTGTTCCCCGTTCACGATGATCAGGTATGTCGTCCCGCTCTCCGGGTCACGGTCCTGCGGGATGCCCAATCGAGCCATCAGGTCGCTGACGGTGAGGCCCTCCTCCACGTCAATCCGGGCGCTCATCCCTTTGCTGCCGGGCGGCAGATAGCGGCGCAGCGTGGCGAAGAGTCGGACTTCGATGCGCATGGGAGAACTTTATGCAAAGATCGTGTTGACTGGAAACTCCAGCTCTGGGAGCACCGCTGACCGCGCGATCCATCCGGTGCCGTAAATGCCGAGTGTTTCAATGCTCCGCGGCGTTAATCGGAGCACTTCAACCGTTCGTGCCTCAGGACTGACAAGCCAGCATTCGCGCACCCCGATCGTGCTGTAGTCTGTGCACTTCGACTCCATATCGATGCGTGTATTGGTCGGTGACAGGATCTCAACCACCAGGTCGGGCGCGATATCCAGCGGGTTGCGTTTCAGCACTTCAGTCAGCGTCAGATTCCCAAGTCGCTCGGCACTGAGGTACAGGAGATCGGGCTGGCGCACGCGCAGCGGGTCCCGCGCAATCAGCACATCGACCGGCGCAAACAGCACGATGCCCAGTTGACGGGACTCGACAAACGCTCGGAACTGCATGTACGCATTTCCTAACGTCCACTGGTGTTCCGGTGTCGGTGCTGGCGCCATGATCATCTCCCCATCAATGATCTCATACCGCTGCCTCATTTCTGGCAACGCAAGATAGTCTTCGTACACAAGCAGGGATGTCTCAACGCTCATGATGAACCTCTCCTCCGACCAAAGATAAGGCATGGATTCCCGCTGGAGTTTATCCCCGCGAAACCTGTCCCCGCGAAAGCGGGGAGCGGGGACGGGAATGACAGACCTTTTTTCCCGAACCCCGAACCCCGAATCCCGTTCTCTCATCCTTTCCGGTACCCAGGCATGGGCGACAGTCCCTTCGCAGTCGGATGGAAGAGACGGGTCAGGTACGCTTCCAGGACGCCGCCGTTCAGGTCGGGCCGTTCGACGCACGCGACGATCAACTCATGATCGACCGCCTCCGTCAGCTCTGCCAGCGCCCTCAGCCGGTCGATGCAGTTGAGGAGCGCCTGCCTGATCGGCACCCGTTCCGGGAAGATGTCGATCCCGAAATACCCGGCGTACCCGTACATCTTCATCGCGTACAGGCCCGCGAAGATCTGCTCCGGGGAGACGATGCCGAGATCGAGGTCCTGGTCGTAGTTGCCCAACGGCTGGCTGTTCCAGTGGGTGTGCGCCAGCCGCCCCTGGCGCAGGATGCGGCTGAGGGCGTACGGAAAGTCCTCGTAGCCCATCAGGACATGGCCCAATTCCGGGTTCAGCCCGACGAGCGCGTGGCCTTCGCTCAACAGGCGGGTGTTCTCCGGACTGCGCAGGCGGGATTCGACATCGCGCGCCATGATGACCCCGTCAGAGGTGTTGCGGTAGATGTTGTTCCCGCGCGGCTCGTACGGCTTCGGCTCGATCGCCACCCGGACGCCCGGCGCCGCGTCCAGCGCCTCGGCCAGCCCGTCCTCAAACCGCGACCACATCCCGTAGAAATCCAGCCCGAAGTTCAGCTCGTAGCCGTCCCCCCCCGGCCAGACGACCATGAAGTCGGTGTTCAGTTGCTTATTCATCCTCAGCGTCTCGATCACCCGCTGGATGGCCGCCCGCCGGGCCTCGGGCACGGGCGACGAGAGGGATCCGAACTGGAATTGTTTCTCCCAGAACAGGTTGGGGATGACGGTGATCAGCCGAACCCCGGTGTCTTTTTCGAGCTGCTGGTAGAGATGGGCATTGTCTTCGTTGATCTCGTTCGGGTAGTGCGCCTCGATCCCGCTCAGCCCATACGGGGCCAGCTCGCCGGCGATCTTCAGCCGTTCTTCGATCGTCAGCGGAGGGACGTACGCGTCATGGAACCGGATCTGGCCGGGCGCGAAGAACCACACCCCGGCGGAGATCTTCAATTCAAGCCGGAACTGCTTCAAGTGAGCGACGAGATCAGCGCCCGTGCGTACGGTCGCCTGATTGCGAAGATCGACGAGCATAAGAGCCTCCAGTGTGATTACGGTCTTGCCACAGATTCCGTCGTGCCCGTACTCAGCAGAATCCCCGCCACCTTCTTGGCGATCGTCATCCCGACGCTGACCTGCGCCTCTTTGGTCGAGGCCCCGATGTGCGGGGTGATGACGACGTTGTCCAGGGTGAGCAGCGGGTTGCCGGCCGGGGGTTCCTGCTCGAACACGTCAAGTGCGGCGCCCGCCACTTTCCCGCTGACGAGCGCCCGGTAGAGCGCGGCCTCGTCGATGATCCCGCCCCGCGCGCAGTTGATGATTCGCACGCCGTCTTTCATCATGGCGATCTCGTGTTCCCCGATCATGTGTCGGGTCTGCGGAGTCAGCGGGACGTGGATGGTGAGGATATCCGCCTGGCGGATGACCTGCTCGAACGACTCGGAGTAGAACGCGTTATCGTACCCGATGACCTGCATCCCGAACCCCTGCGCGCGGGCCGCGACCATCTGGCCGATGCCGCCGAGGCCGAGGATGCCTAACGTCTTCTTGTAGAGTTCCGCGCCCTTGAACTTTCCTTTCTCCCACCCGCCTGCGCGGATCGACGCGTGTGCCTGGGGAGTGTGACGGCAGAGGGCGAGGATCAGGCACATCGTGTGTTCCGCGACTGAGACGGAGAGCGCCTGGGGGACGTTCAGGACGATGATGCCCTTCTGCTGGGCGTGTTCGACGTCGATGCTGTCCAGTCCGCTCCCGGCTCGCCCGATCACCCGCAGGTTCGTCCCGCGATCGATCAGCCCTTTCGGCACCTTCGTCGCGCTCCGGACGATCAGGCCCGCGTAGCGCGAGATGATCGCATCCAGTTCGTCTGGCGACAGGCCGGTCTTGACGTCCACGGTGATATCGGGAAGCCCACGCAGGTAGTCGATCCCCTCCTCCGCGATGGAGTCGGCG
>JACQVL010000229.1 GCA_016209865.1 Candidatus Latescibacterota bacterium
AGAGCATCAGCTTCCCAAGCTGAGGGTCGCGGGTTCGAGCCCCGTTTCCCGCTTTTTTTGTGCTCCGCTCCAGGCCTTCCTGATTCAGATGGTGCCCGCCCTCTGAGGCGTCGTACGTGTGCCTACTCTCCCCGTCCTGAACCGAATCTGGCGATTCACGCTCATCCCCGGTCTCCTGCTCTGCGGCGGGACGACGTTGTTCGGCTGCGGGCCGAAGCCGATCGCCGATCCGTTCACGGTCGCCGAAGCGGAGGTCGCCTATGCGCGCGGGAAACGTTTCCTCGAGGCGGGACAGGATACCCTGGCTCGCGCGGAGTTCGAGCGGGCCCGCGGCCTCGACCCCGGCTACGCCCCCGCCTACGAAGGCCTGAGCCTCGTCGCCCTCGCTCAGGGCCGGATTGCGGACGCCATCCGAGACATCCGTCTGGCCAAACTCAAGGACACCAACTACGTCCCGGCCTGGATCGGGACCGGACTGTTGTACGCCTCGGCCAAACGGTATGAGGATGCGATCGTCGAGTACCAGGAGGCGCTCCGGCGGGACTCAGACAGACTGTGGACGAAAGAAATCTACTACCACATCGGACAGGCCTACCTGGGCCTGGGGCAGATCGACCGGGCGCGCGAGTCGTTCGCGCACGCCCTCATCCTCGACCCGTTGTACCTGGAGGCAGCGCACGCCCTCGCCCAGATTCCCGCGCGGTAGAAGTCCCTCCTTTCCGTTTGCTTCCCCTTCCCCTCAAATCCCTTGACATCTTCTACGAATTGGCGCATATTGTCAACCGTCTCAATTTATTATTCCTATTGAGTTCAACGTATTCTTGTAGTCAGACGATGTTTGCTGCAACGCAGCCAATCGATTATCTCTGGAGTCCCGGTGAACGAGACGGCAGACCAGCGAGAGCCTGAGGATCAGCCCGTCACCGGCCAGGAGCAGCCCGGTCCGGTGCGTGCTCGCCGGCGCCGGCGGCGGCGCGGGGGCGGGGGGAGTGAAGGCCAGCCGGCGGGGAGTGCTCTCGCTCGTCCCCAGCCATCGGGCGTCCTCCCGGTCCTGCCGTTGATCGCGGGCGGGGTGTTGCTGTGCGTCCTGTTGTACACGATCAGGGCGGCGTTGGCGCCGCCGGTGCTCGGTCTCCTGGCACTCTACCTGCTGTACCCCTATCGGCAGAACCGGCTGGTCGCACGCGTGATGGCGGCGGCCGGTCTGTTACTCCTGGTCTGGGTCGTCGCTGCCGCTGGCCAGACGCTCTTCCCGGTGGTGTTCGCGTTCGTCTTAGCGTACCTGTTCAACCCGGTCGTCACGCGGCTGGAAAGATGGGGGGTGCCGCGCGGCGTGGCGGTGCTGCTCCTCCTGGCCGCGCTCGTCGGTCTGATCGTCGCCGCCGGGGTGTTCGTCGCGCCGGTCGTGCTCGGCCAGCTCACGGGGCTTATTCGCCAGCTTCCCAAAGCGACGGACCGGTTGATCACGTGGGTGGAAGGGCCGGTGCTGGGAGCCGTGGCGGGGACGTTCGGGCTGGGGAGCGCGGGGGAGCTGGAGGCGAGGCTGCTCCAGGGCCTGGCCGACGAGTGGCAGGGGGTCGTGCAACAGGGGCTGAAGACGGCGGTCCGCCTGATCAGCGGGTTTGCGACGGTGCTCGGCGCGCTGTCCCGGATGCTGGAGTTGATCGCCATTCCGTTCGTCACCTTTTACCTGTTGAAAGATTTCGGTGCCTTCCAGACCCATGTGAAGTCGCTCATCCCCATCAGGTACTTAGGGTCGGCCGTCCAGACCGTCCATGAGGTCGATGACGTCATCTCGCGGTACATCCGGGGCCAACTCCTCGTCTGCCTGATCGTGGGAGTGTTGAACGGGACGGCGCTCGCCATCGCCGGCCTGGATTATGCGCTTATCCTGGGGATCGTCACCGGGACGTTGAACATCATCCCGTATTTCGGGTTCATCATCAGCTTAGGTGTGGCCGTTCTGGTGGCGCTCTTCAACCCGGCGCCCGTCCTGATGATCCTCAAAGTCTTAGCGATCTATCTCGGCCTGAATATCCTGGAAGGCTCGGTCATCTCCCCGCGGATCGTCGGCCACCAGGTCGGACTGCATCCCGTCTGGGTGATCGTGGGGATGCTCATTTTCTTCCATTTCTTCGGGTTCATCGGGCTGCTCATCGCGGTGCCGGCGACCGCGGTCATCCGGTTGTTCGTCGGGCGGTGGTACCGCCGGTACCTGGGGTCGGCGGCGTATAACCGGCTGTAGGACGGTGGTCGGTAAAGGGAATATATGCGGATTCAGAGCGTCGAACCGGAGAGCCTGGCGGAGCAGGCGGGGCTCCGGTCGGGTGACCGGCTGATGAAGATCAACGGGGCGCGGGTGCGGGATTCGCTCGACTACCAGTACTGGTCGTGCGACAGCGACCTTGCTCTCGATGTCTTACGGGCGGACGGGAAACGGGAGCAGGTTCACATCGACAAGGCCCCGGATGAAGACCTCGGCCTCAACCTGATCGAACCGCCGTACCAGGCGTGCGCGAATAAGTGCATCTTCTGCTTCATCCATCAATTGCCGAAGGGCCTGCGGAAATCCCTGTACTTTCAGGATGAGGACGTCCGGCTCTCCTTCTTGTTCGGGAATTACGTCACCCTCGCGTTCGCGTCGGACGCCTACATCGAGCGGATCATCGTCCAGCGGCTCAGCCCGATCTACGTGTCCGTCCATACGACCGACCCGGCGCTCCGCCGGATGATGTTAGGCACGGAGAAGGCGAAGGATATTCTCCCCATCATCCAGCGGTTGGCGGAGGGCGGGATTCTGATCGAGACGCAGGTCGTCCTCTGCCCGGAGATCAACGACGGCCCCGCCCTCCGGCGCACCGTGGACGACCTCGCCCGGTTCTTCCCGGCGGTCGAGTCGATCTCCATCGTCCCGGTCGGGCTGACCGACCACCGGCAGGGCCTCCACCCGCTCAACCCGGTCACGCCGGAGTACGCCCGCCGGATGATCGACATCGTCGAGGGGTGGCAGGCGGAACTCCGCGCACAACTCGGCAAGGCGCTCGTCTACCTGTCGGATGAGTGGTACCTGATGTCCGGGACGCCCCTACCCCCGCCGGAGGCGTACGATGAGTTCCCGCAGATCGAGAACGGGGTGGGGATGGTCCGCCGGTTCATGGAGGAGATGGGGCGACAGACGCGGCGGCTGCCCAGGTCGCTCCCGGAGCGGCGCCGGATCACGCTTGTCACGGGGGTGCTGGCGCAGGATCTCATCCGAGATGCTCTCGTCGCCCCGCTCAACCGGGTCGCCAACCTCGACGCCCAGCTCGTCGTCGTGGAGAACGACTTCTTCGGCCACGGGATTACCGTCTCCGGCCTGCTGGTCGGGCGGGACATCGTCCGCGCGTTGCAAGAGCGCGACGTAGGGAGCACCGTTTACCTTCCCCCCAACTGCGTCAATGACGACGGGCTGTTCCTGGACGGAATGACGCTCGACACGATCAGCACGGCCGTGGGCGCGCCGGTCAGCCTCTTCCCCGAGCGGGTGCGAGAAGCGTTGAATACAGTGACGAGTGACGAGGAAAACCATTCTGAGTAAAAAGTGGTGAGTGATGAGCCAGTGAAAACCATCACAGCAGGCAGACAAAATAATGGATTCCCGCTTACGCGGGAATGACAACCAAAGGTTGGGAATGAAGTTTACTCGTCACTTGTCACTCGTCACTCGTCACTGCTTTTAGGAATGTCCCCATGTCCTCCCCCATCGTCGCCATCATCGGCCGGCCGAACGTCGGGAAATCGGCGTTGTTTAACCGGATCCTGGGCCGGCAGGCGGCCATCGTCGACGGCACGCCGGGCGTGACGCGGGACCGGCATTACGCGGACGCGGAGTGGTGTGGCCGGACGTTCACGATCGTGGACACGGGTGGACTCGTCCCGGACTCGGACGAGCCGATGGAGTCGGCGATCGAGCGCCAGGCCCGGATGGCGGTAGACGAGGCGGATGTCATCCTGCTCGTCGTCGATGCCCGCGCCGGCGTTACCCCGCTCGATCAGCGGGCCGCCGAGGTCGTCCGCCGGGCGGGGAAGCGGGTGCTCGTCGTGGCGAACAAGGTGGACAGCGGGGCGCAGGAGAGTCACGGGTACGAGCTGGCCTCGCTCGGCCTGGGGGACCCCGCCATGATCTCTGCCCTCAAAGGCCGGGGGACGGGCGACCTGCTCGACCTCGTCGTCGAGCGATTCCCAGCGTCTCCAGAGCAACCGACGGAGGAAGCCCAGGCCATCCGCGTGGCCATCCTCGGCCGGCCAAATGTCGGGAAATCCTCCCTCATCAACGCCATCGTCGGGGAAGAGAAAGTGATCGTGACGGACAGGCCGGGCACGACCCGCGACTCGATCGACACCCACGTCGAACGGGACGGCGTCCGGTTCATCCTGATCGACACCGCCGGGCTGCGCCGCCAGTCACGGGTGCAGGACGACATCGAATTCTACAGTGTCACCCGGACGATCCGGAGCCTTGAGCGGTGCGACGTGGCCGTCGTGCTGATGGACGCGGTCGACGGCGTCTCGGCCCAGGATATGCGGATTGTCGCGCGGGTGGAAGCGGCGGGCAAAGGCCTCATCCTCACGCTCAATAAGTGGGACCTGGTCGACACCGTCCGGACGCCGGCCGAGCAGTACACCGACGCCGTCCGGGCGATGATGCGGTTCGCGGATTTCGCCCCGCTCGTCTTCATCTCGGCGCGCACCCGTCGCGGGGTGGCGCAGCTCCTCAAGCAGGTCGTCCGGGTGGACGAGGAGCGGACGCGCCGGGTGAGTACGGGTGAGCTGAACAAGGCGGTGGAACGGATGGTCGCGTCTTCTCCGCCGCCGTCAACCCCGTCTGGGAAATTCGTGAAGATTTTCTACTGCACCCAGGCGAGCGTCGCCCCCCCGACGTTCGTGTTCTTCACGAACCATCCGGAGGCGCTCGGTGAGACGTACAAACGGTTCTTGACCAACCAGCTCCGGGAGCGGTTCGGGTTCACCGGGACGACGATTCGCGTGCTCGTCCGCGGGCGGCCTGACCGGGAGGTGAGGGTCGGGGCGGGACGCCGGGGTGACCGCCGGACGGGATGATGTGATTGAGGAAGACTGTGAGAGGAGAAAGCGTATGACCTCTCGACCGCCGGGAAAACTCTACTACTCGATCGGGGAAGTCGCGGAGATGACCGACCTGGAACCGTCGGTGCTGCGGTTCTGGGAGTCTGAATTCAGTCAATTGCGCCCGAAGAAAAACCGGGCGGGGAACCGGATGTACCGGGAGAAGGACATCAAATTCATCCTGGAGATCAAACGACTGACCCGCGAAGAAGGGTACACGATCGCCGGCGCGAAGAAAAAGATTCAGGAATCCTACAAGGCCACCGATGAGGCTTCCGACGCCGCTGACCGGGAGGCGGCGCTCGACCTGCTCGCGTCGATTCGGGCGGAGCTCGTCGAACTCCGGGAGATGTTGGAGTAAGGGGTTCACGATTTTTTCGCTTGCTTTTTCATGAGGATACGCATAGTTTAGGGGAGTCTTTCGCGGGGCGTAGCGCAGTCCGGTAGCGCACTGGCATGGGGGGCCAGTGGTCGCTGGTTCAAATCCAGTCGCCCCGATTCGCGTCCCCTCTTGCCCGTCCGGCGGGAGGGGAGGCTGTCCTGTCTCGATGGGTGATGGGCGGTGACGATCGGGCTGGTTGTCCCTGCGTATAACGCTGCATCGACGCTGCCCCGGTTGCTCGCGGAAGCCGGGCAGTTCGTCGAGCCGCGCGATCTCCTCGTCGTCGATGACGGGTCGACCGACCGCACGGCGGCGGTCTGCCATGCGGCCGGGGTAGAAATCCAGCGCCATCCGTGCAACCGGGGCAAAGGGGCGGCCCTGCAGACCGGGTTCCGGTGGGCGATCCAGCGGGGCTATCCGGCGGTGATCACCTTAGATGCGGATGGGCAGCACGACTGCCGGGACATCCCGCGGTTCATTGACGCCGCGGTGTCTGAGCAGGCGGACCTCGTCATCGGCTCTCGGATGGACCGGCCCGACGGAATGCCGTGGGCGCGCCAGCTCAGCAATCGTCTGACGTCGCGGATCATCTCATGGAGGGTCGGACAGCGTATCCGAGACAGTCAGTCCGGGTACCGGTTGATCCGGACGACGGTGCTCCAGACGGTCCCCCTGGTGACCAGCCGGTTCCAGACGGAGTCTGAGCTGTTGATCAAGGCGGCGCTGCGGGGATACCGGATTCGTGCCATCCCGATCCGGTCGGTCTACGTCTCGCCCGCCAGCGCGATCCGTCCGGTGATCGATACGTGGCGATTCGTGATACTCCTGACACGCAGCCTGGCCTGGTAGGTGTCTGATGTTAGTTGACGAACGATCGTTCGAGCGGGCGCGCCTCCGGATGGTGGAGGAACAGATCCGGGCGCGCGGGATTCGGGATGACCGCGTCATCGCGGCGATGCGGGGCGTCCCCCGGCATCGGTTCGTCGACCCGGTGTTCTTCGACCAGGCTTACGAGGATCATCCGTTGCCGATCGGGGAAAGCCAGACGATCTCGCAGCCGTACATGGTGGCGCTGATGGCGGCGAGTCTGTCCCTGGTCGGTCATGAGACGGTGCTGGATATCGGGACCGGCTCCGGGTATCAGGCGGCGGTGTTTGCCCGGCTCTGCCGGTGGGTGTACTCCATCGAGCGGTGCGAGTCGTTAGCCCGCAAAGCGCAGCATCGGTTGAGCGCGATGGGGTACAAGAACATTACCGTCGTGGTCGGGGATGGGACGCTCGGCTGGGAAGCGCATGCCCCGTACGAGGCGATCGGAGTGGCCGCGGCCGCGCCCAACATTCCAGCGCCGCTCGCCGAGCAACTCGTTCCGGGCGGGCGGCTCTGCATCCCGCTCGGCAGCCGGCATTCTCAGGTGCTGGTCGTCGGAGTCAAGCACGGCGCGGCTCTGGAGATCCAGGACGTCTGCGGGTGCGAGTTCGTCCCGCTGATCGGCGCGCGTGGCTGGGGAGCACGGTATGAAGAGCTGAGTGATTGAGGTTGATCATTTCGGGGCGTAGCGCAGTCCGGTTTAGCGCGCCTGCTTCGGGAGCAGGAGGTCGGTGGTTCAAATCCACTCGCCCCGACTGTAACAACTGAAACGGGTAGAATGACTTCTGAGAGTTTAGCTCTCGATCATTCTACCCGTTTTTGTGTGTCTGCTAACGCCGTGCTAACATACGGGTGAGAACAATACCTTCTTCGGTCAGAATCTATCTTGCTTTGCTCCGCCTTTTGCGCTGACGTTCTACTGCACGCTGGGCATTGCAATAAGGATCGCCACAATCATAGTACACGACAAAAAGAGAAAAGACCTGTGCCTGAGAGCATTCTGAGTTCTCTTCGGGGTGTCGAGGTCCCGTCACTCATCTTAAAGGAAGTACAGGTCTATGACACCCCAAGATATGGATTTACAGGCGATCTTGCAAGCGACTTTTCCATGGCATCAAGCCCGGTCAAATTTCTGGTGGCCTTTATACTGGCGGTGCTTAAAGTCCCCACCGTCAATTTGAGTCAGCTCGCGAATGCCCTCAATGGGACGGTCAAACGCGCCTCGAATGATCGACGCTTACAACGGTTTTTCGCCGAGTTCGAGGGCGAGTCTGCGCTGATTGCGCGTCTGATTCTACGAGTCTTACCGGATCAAGCGCCTTGGATCATCTCCCTGGATCGCACGACGTGGCAATTCGGGACGGTCACGATCAACATCTTACTGGCCGGGATCGTCTATCGGGGCATCGCCTTTCCCCTGGGTTGGCTGCTCTGAGAGAAGAGCGGCAACTCCAATACGGCCGAACGGATTCAGGTCATGCACCAGGTGTTGACCGTGTTGGGGGCTGCCCCGGTCCGTTGTGTGAGCGCCGATCGCGAATTCATCGGGCATGACTGGGTCCAGGGGTTAGAGCAGCAACCCGTGGCCTCTGCCATGCGCATCCGCGACAACGCCCTGATAACCCGGACGAAAGGCCCGATTCCGCTCCGGCAGGTCTTCCGGGATCTGGCCATCGCCCAAGAACGGGTCCTGCGGAATCCCCGGCAGGTCTATGGCCATGCGCTCTGTCTGGCCGTCCTGCGCCTCTCCGAGGCAGGACTGCTCATTGTGGCCAGCAATCAGCCCGGCCAGCGCGCCTTGGAGCAGTACAAACAACGCTGGGGCATCGAATGTTCGCCGCCTTGAAGACCCGCGGGTTTGATCTGGAGCAGCCCCATCTGACCCGCCCCGAGCGGAGACACACATGACTCGCCCTCTTAGCCATTGCCTTGACCTGGGCCTATCTCGTCGGCTAATGGGTTGCCGAGGCGACCCCGTTAGCCAGGAAGAATCATGGTCGCCCAGCCCGAAGTCTCTTCCGCCTGGGCTTAGAGAACTCATGTTACGCAGTAATGAGGTGATGAGCGTATATTAGAGGAGAAAGGAGGACACTCCCCATGGACAAACCTTTGCTCGATCTCTACGCCGATTCCCTCATTAGTTCGTTTAGTTACCCTACGGCGACGGGCTTCTCGAACGTGTTGGATCAGGCCCGCAGTCACGATCAGATCACCCGCTTTCTTGCCGCCCGTCCCTTCACCTCGGCCGACTTCTGGCACCTGGTGAAGCCCTTAGTCCGCCAGGTAGAATCCACCGAGGGGGTGTTGATCGTCGATGATAGCATTGAAGAGAAGCCGTATACCGATGAGAATGAACTCATCACCTGGCACTGTGATCCCAGCAAAGACCGGGTGGTCAAAGGGATCAATTTTCTCACCACGCTGTATTGTGTGGAGGCGGTCTCCTTCCCCGTGGCCTTTGAGCTGGTCACCAAGACCGAGACGGTCGTAGACAAGAAAACGGGCAAGCCGCGGAAGAAAAGCGCGCTGACCAAGAACGAGCGGTATCGCACGATGTTACAAGCCTGTGTGCGGAATCAAATTCCGTGTCGCTTCGTGCTCAATGATGTCTGGTATGCCTCCGCTGAGAACATGAAGTTCGTCAAGCATGACCTCCAAAAAGACTTCATCATGCCGCTCAAAACCAATCGCAAGGTGGCGCTCAGCCTGGCGGACAAGCAGCGTGGCGCGTATGTGGCAGTCGAGACCCTGGCCCTGGAAGCCGGCACCGTTCGGGAGATCTATCTCGAAGAGGTCGATTTCCCGTTGTTGCTCGTCAAGCACGTCTTCACAAACGAAGATGGCAGTACGGGCGTCCTCTATCTG
>JACQVL010000230.1 GCA_016209865.1 Candidatus Latescibacterota bacterium
AGCGCGTGATGACCACGTCCCTGTAGTCGATCCGGGGGGCTCCATCCGTCCGGAAAGCCAGCGAATGTTTGAGAAACTGCCCGTCGTTGCGCTCCGGGTAATCGGTTCGTTGATGGGAACCACGGCTTTCCGTCCTGGCGAGTGCGCTGTGCGCGATCGCCTGGGCCACGTCGAGCATGAAGTCGAGCTCCAGGGCGGCGGTGAGTTCGGTGTTGAACGTCAGGCTCCGATCCTCAATGACGAGATGAGCAAATCGGTCACGGAGTGCTGCGAGCGTCTGGCAGGTATCCCTCAGGCTCGATTCAGACCGGTAAATGCCCGCCCCGGTTTCCATCGTCTGCTGCATTTCACGTCGAAGGGTGGCGACGTGTTCAGTTCCTTCCGCCTTCCTGATAAAATTCCTGGCGATCCGCTCCTGCCCATCAACTCCTTGTTGGGCGAGCGCGGCGAGATCGAGTCGAGGATGCTCCATCGCGAACTGTGCGGCGGCCCGTCCGGCCCGCGCGCCGAAGACCAACAGTTCCGGGAGTGAATTCGACCCGAGCCGGTTGGCTCCGTTGATCGAGACGCACGCGACTTCTCCGGCCGCGAACAGGCCGGGGAGCACCGTCGCCCCGGTGATATCCGTGTCGATCCCCCCCATGAAGTAATGGAGGACGGGCCGGACAGGAATAGGCTCGTAGACAGGATCGATTCCCACATACTTCGTCACCAACTCCCGCACGAACGGGATCTTTTTATCGATCTTTTCCTCGCCAAGATGCCGGACATCGAGATGGACAACATCTCCATACGGCCCCTGGATCGTCCGCCCCTTCTGCTGCTCCTTCACGAACACCTGGCTGAGCCGGTCCCGGGGGCCGAGTTCCATGCTCTTCTTGACCGGATGGCGCGGGTCCGTGATGTCCAGGGGAGTCCCCAGGTCGTAGTCCTGCAGGTACCGGTATCCGTCTTTGTTGACCAGGATCCCCCCTTCGCTGCGGGCGGCCTCGGTAATCAGGATGCCCGTGCCGGGAAGTCCCGTCGGGTGGTACTGCACGAACTCCATATCCTTCATCGGCACCCCGGCCCGATAGGCCATCGCCATTCCATCCCCGGTCTTGATCGCCCCGTTGGTCGTGAACGGGAACACGCGGCCTGCACCGCCGGTACACAGAATCACCGCCTTCGCGGCGATCACGCGCACCTGGCCGGAGCGCAATTCGATGGCCGTCGCGCCCTGGCAGCGTCCATCTTCGATCAGAAGGCCGGTCGTGAACCACTCGTCGTAGGCAGTGACGTTGTACTTCAGGAACGTCTGGAACAGGGTGTGGAGCATGTGAAAGCCGGTCTTATCCGCCGCAAACCAGGTCCGCTCGATGACCATCCCCCCGAAGGGACGCACCGCGATCGTGCCATCCGGCTCACGGTTCCAGGGACACCCCCAGTGCTCGAGCTGGATCATCTCCGCTTGCGCTTCCTTGACGAACACCTCCACCGCATCCTGATCGGCCAGCCAGTCACTTCCGGTGATCGTGTCCGTACAATGGTTGTCGAAGCTGTCGGTGTCCTTGACGACGGCCGCTGCGCCCCCTTCGGCCGCGACGGTGTGGCTGCGCATCGGGTACACCTTGCTCACCAGACCGATACTGAGCGTCGGGTTGGCCGTCGCCGCCGCGATTGCGGCCCGCAGTCCGGCCCCACCCCCTCCGATAATCAACACGTCATGTTCATGCATCTGAGATTGGAGCATCAGCACATTCTCCACACAGGCTCAACGCGCCTGAACAGATGGGAAACCTCGATCTTTCTTTCACGATGGACATGATACTAAAGACAAAATCCTTTCTACGCAATAAAAAAATGGGCTTAGGGGGCCCAATCGAACACGACCCCTAACAACTCACCGGGACGATCCCGGAGGGTCGCATAGATGTGCGGGGCTTCGGCGATCGACGGCCGATGGGAAATGACCGGGTCGATCCGGATGATGCCATGTTGCAGGAGGTGGAGGAGGATCGACAGGTCGCTCAGGCTGAAGTGACAGGACACCTCGAACGACGCTTCCCGGCCGTGGAAGAGCCGCCAGTCGAACGTCGTCTCCGTCCGCGCGGCGATCGCGCCGATGACCCCGTGGGAGGCCAGGAGGCCGTCGTTGAAGATGTCGAGGAACAACGACGGCAGTCCGCACGCGTCGATGATGACATCGTACGGTCCCCCCTGCTGAAGGGCGGCATGCCCGTCCGCCGTGGCCACGTGGATCGTCCGGTGCGCGCCCGCTGCCTGTGCGACCCGCAGCCGTTGTTCGTTCACATCGGTGATCGTCACGTGCGCGCCGACCGCCCGCGCCGCCTGAGCGGAGAACTGGCCGATCAGCCCCGCGCCCGCCACCCAGACTCGCTGTCCGGCAGAGACCCGGCAACGCCGCACCGCCCGCATCGCCACCCCGGCGACGCCCAACAACGCGCAGGAGGGCCGATCTACCCCATCGGGCAAGACGATACACAGGTGCGAGGCATACAAAACCCGGTCGGCGGACGCGACATCCTGGAGATGCCAGCCGCGATGGCCGACGTACCGGCCGAAGAAGACCCAATCGCCGGGACGAAACCCCTCCACTCCCTCCCCCGCCGCTTCGATCACGCCGACGTGCTGGTAGCCGTGGCGGCCGGGGAATCGTCCGAACCCGTGTTCGGCTAAGAGCGCGTGACGTTCCGTCCCGTTCGTGATCCCGGAATACTGCGTGCGGATGAGCACCTCCGTCCGTCCGGGCTGCGGCGCCGGGCCGAGGTCGTAGACGCGCATCTCCCCTGCTGACGGGTATTCGATGCCGATGTCACGCATGAAAACGCCTCCATTTGAGCGGGTCGCCCCTACGGCCGGATCACCATCACCACGACGCCAACCCGTTCGTGCGTCAGCTCTGGCATGACTGACCACCGGCCGTCCCGGCCGTGATGGTAGCGGTACTGCCAGAACGCCCACGTCGCGCCGATCGCGCCGCCGGCCAGGACATCCGTGAAATAATGCCGGTCGATCTGCATCCGAGAATACCCCACATACGCCGCCCAGCCGTACAGCGTGGTGACCGAGAGGACGCGGTACAGGAGACGGGCGCGGCCCTCGACCCTCGGCCGGAGCAGGTCGCCGACCTTCTGGTCGACGTACGCGGCGGTGTAGAACGCCGAGGAAGTATGGCCTGAGTAGAAGGATTCGTGGTTATTCGCCTGGACGTTGAGCGCGGCGTAGTGGGCAGGGTCGGCGAATTCCAGCAGGGGCCGTCGCCGGGCGACCGCGGCCTTGACGGCCAGTTTGATCCCCTGTTCGGCGATCGTGCCAGTCCCGAAGACGGCCAGTTCATCGACCGAATCCTTCCAGGTACACTGGTCGTCGACGAGTTGTTCGAGGAGCACCATCACGGCCATGCCCCCCGCTTGTGAAAATCCCCCACGGAAGTTGCTGTCTATAAAATTCGTCGTCCGTCTGCCGTCGCGCAGATGATCCCGGAAGAACCGGTCGAGGCGGGACGGGGCGCCGATCAGCGGGTCGCGGTGGACGACATCGATGCCGGAGGAGACACCGACGCCGAGGCCGAGGGCTCCGGCGGCGACGGCGGTGGAGAGGAGGAGTTTGTGGGGCCGATGAGCCGGAGTGGATGAAGAATCCGGCGGTGCTGCATGAAGCAGAGCGGGCAGACCGATCAGGACGCACAGGACACCGCCACACCACCGTCGCCGCCAGTGGGGAAAGAAGACACTACGAGGAATGGTTTTTAACCGACCACCGACCACCGACCACCGGCCACTGATGTCACTCATCCCCTGCCCTGATTGAAGACGCGCTCCACCTCATCCTTCGCCGGCAGCGAATAGATCGCCCCGCGGCCCCGCACCTTGAGGCCGGCGATGATCGTCCCCAACCGCGCCGCCTCGACGGGCGGCAAGCCGAACGCCAGGCCGTGCAGGAAGCCGCCGTTGAACGCATCCCCCGCGCCCGACGTGTCCACCACAGGCCCCGGCGTATACGCGGGCACTGCCCGGATCGTGCCCCCGGCCCCGACCAGCACCCCGGCCGCACCCTGTTTGACGACGACCGTCTTGATCCCGCGACCCCAGAGCGTCCGAATGACCGTCTCCGCGTCCTCAGTCCCGAACAGACGGGCTGTCTCATCCGGAGCACTGGGAAACATGAGATTCACGTACGGGATGACTTCGTCGAGGGCGGCTTTCGCGTCGTCGAGCGGCCAGAGACGGAGCCGCAGGTTGGGGTCGTACGCCACCGTGAGGCCGTGCTCGTGGGCGATGCGGAATGCTTTCAGCACGGCGGCGCGGCTGCTGGCCGAGATCGCCTGTGAGATGCCGCTCGCGTACACAATCTTCGCGCGCGTGAGGTAGGCCGGGTCGATGTCGTCCGGACTCAGGCCGCTCGCCGCGCTCCCCGCCCGGTAGTACGTGAACTCCCGTTCGCCGCCCGGCAAGAGGGAGATGAAGTACAGCCCGTTCGGCCGGTCGAGGGGGGTGACGCAGGTGAGGTCGATCCCCGCCTCGGTCCAGGACCGGAGCAGGAAAGGCTTGAACGGGTCGTTCCCGACGTGCGTCACGTAGCCGGTCTTTGCCCCGAGCCGGGAGGCGGCGACGAGCATGTTCACCGTGTCCCCGGCGAACGTCTTCGTGAACGTCGTCGCGTCCGCCAGCGACCCCTCGCAGAACATCTCGATCATGCACTCCCCGATAGCGATGATGTCCACGATCAGCCCCCTACTGCCTCAACGCCACCGCGTACCCCCGGCCGGATTTCTCAATCACCACCTTCTCCTCACGGGCCAGCCAGCCGATGCCCATGATGATCAGGTTTTCCGGTTGATCGAGTTTCACTTTGAGTTGACTGAGACTCGTCGTGCCGTTCGCCTCCAGGTACCGCCAGATGTCTCCTGCTGTCACTCCGATCTCATGAATCATGCCGTCCACCTCCTTTAAAAAGCAAGGACGAAGGACAAAGTACGAAGGATAAAAAAATCTGCCTCCCATTTCCTTTGTTGTCCTTGCCTTCTTCGTCCTTAGTCCTTCGTACTTCGTCCTTACTTAATGCAGTTTCACACTCACTGCCACTCCATCCCGTAGGGGAATGATCGTCGTCCAGACCTCCGAAGACGCGTAGCTCAGCCGATTGTACTCCTGGATCGCCTGCGTCCAGGCATCCGTCGAGGGAGAGACCACCTGCCCGCTCCAGAGGACGTTGTCCGTGACGAGCAAGCCGCCGCGCCGGATGCGGGGCAGAGCGAGGGAGAACACTTTGGGATAATCGTGTTTATCGACATCGTTGAAGATGAGGTCGAACGTCCCTTCCGTCCTGGCCAGCAGGTCGAGCGCATCCCCGACCAGCACCTCGACTCGATCCGCCACCCCGGCGCGGCGAAGGTAATCGCGTGCTTTCTCCGCATTCGACGCGCTCCCATCAGTGTAGTAGACTTTCCCGCCGTCGCCGACCGCGCGGGCCAGCCAGATCGTGGAATACCCGATGGCCGACCCCATCTCGAAGACGCGTGTCGCCCCGCTCATCCGCGCAAGCTGGTGCAGCAGTCGCCCGACGAGCGGGCCGATGATGGGGATGGAATGCTCCTTCGCCACCGCTTCCATCTCCGCGAGCGTGGCGTCACGCTCCGGCAACAGTGCAGCCAAATAATCGTGAAGCGGACCAGGCAGGACTTGATGCATGCTTCCCTCCTTTGCTCTCTATGAGATCACCATTCTTCCAGGACGGGACCGGAAGGACGGTCGAACAGGGCGAACGCGCGTTCGATGATTCGGCGCTGGAGCGCCGGGTTGTTCGGCTCCCCTAACGGATACCCCATCGCGTACGGGACGTACAACGCGCGCGGCGGCCGGACCTGCTCGGTGATCTCCCGGAGGAGACTGATGGACACCGTCGAGATTCCGGTCTGTTCAATCGCGCGCTGAATCAGTCCGACCGACTGATTACACAGCGGTCAGGCCGGGGTGAGCAGCACGACATCGACCCCATCGTCGCGGAGGAGTTGCGCGACCGCCGGGGCGGTCTGGGCGATCAACCGGCCGGGCGCGGAGATCGACCCCATGAAGCTGAAGTGTCGCCCGTTGAGCGTCCCGACCCGGCCCTCCGCCCGCATCTCGCGCAGACGATCGAGCGGCAGGACGAGGTTGATGTCCCGCTGCGCGCCCGTCTGATCGAACGCATAGCTCTTGTGCGAGATGCGCAGCGTCTGGACATCCACGCTGTCTGGAATCTCCCGGTACGACCAGTCGCCCCCCTTGATCGTCTCATCGAACGGCGGCTGGGACGGCAGATGGACGCCGGTCGTCGTCACCAGAGCCACCCGGCACGCGGGGAGCGGCTTCGACACGGGCGTCCAGGGGGTCTCACGGTACCGCCGTACCCGGTAGAACGCGAAGTACGCCTGGACTGAGCGTGGTAATTCGTGCATTCGAGCCATATCGTGTCAGTATAGCCAAAAGTTGTCTCCAGAGCAAGGAGAAAGTCATGCTCAAAAAATGCTTGCCGTTTCCGTGATGAGGTGATATAGTTCACAGGAGATAGTGGAGACCTATCCTATATTGGCTCTGCCTCGTTTATCCCTTCGGCACGTTTTCAGCCCCTGTTCTCGCATGATACCCCGGCTGAGGAACGTGTCTCAGCGTGGTCACGACAGGATGTCCTCCGTACCCATGAGCGCCCCATTCCCGTTGTTTGTCGTGTTCGTCTGGCACATGCACCAGCCGTACTACCGGGATGTGCTGACGGGCGAATGTCTCCTCCCGTGGACACGGCTCCACGGACTGAAGGATTATTACGATATCCCCGCCATCGGGGCAGAATTCCCGGAGGTTCATCAGACGTTCAACCTTGTCCCGTCGCTGATCGTGCAGCTCGAAGAGTACGCGTCGCAGGGGAAGAGCGATGCCTTCCTGGATGCCGCCGCCCGGCCGGCCGACCGTCTGACGATGGACGACCGGCTGTTCCTGCTGCGGAACTTCTTCATGGCCAACACCGACACGATGATCACCCCCTACCCGCGCTACAAACAGCTCCTCGACCGGCGGGGACAGTACGGGACGTTCGATGAGGTGTCGAACGTGCAGGAACGGTTTCAGCCCCAGGACTTCCTCGACCTCCAGGTCTGGTTCCATCTCGCCTGGACGGGCCAGACGCTCAAGGAACGGCCGGAGGTGCAGCGTCTCTTCACGAAAGGGCTGCATTTTACCGAAGAAGAGAAACAGACCCTTCTCCGGGTTCAACGCGAATTCTTGGGGGAGATCATCCCGTTCTACCGCCGCTTGCAGGACGCCGGCCAGGTCGAGGTGAGTCTCAGTCCGTTCTACCATCCCATCCTGCCGCTGCTGTGCGATTCGTTCGCCGCGGCCGTGGCCCTGCCGGGACTGCCGCTGCCGTCCAGCCGGTTCGCTCACTCTGAGGATGCGCGGACACAAGTCCGGCGGGGCGTCGAGTGTTATCAGCAACGGTTCGGACGGGCGCCGGCCGGGATGTGGCCGTCCGAGGGGTCGGTCAGCCCGGACATCATCCCGATCGTGGCGGAGGCGGGCCTGGCCTGGATCGCGTCGGATGACGAAATCTTGACGTACTCACTAGCCCCGTCCACGACGACGGGTGGCGCAGTCCCGGTACTCACGCCAACTCAGCGTTACCGTCCGTATCGCGTCGGCGAAGGGGATCAGACTGTCACCCTGCTCTTCCGCGATCACCTCCTGTCGGACCGGATCGGGTTCATCTACTCCCGGTGGGATGCAGAGGACGCGGCGGCGGATTTCGTCGGTCGCCTGCTGGAGATTCGGCGACAGCTCCCCCCGTCGCCGCCGTTCATCGTCCCCATCATCCTCGACGGGGAGAACGCGTGGGAGTTCTATGCCAACCACGGGGAAGACTTCCTGCGGGCGTTGTACACGAAGGTAGCCCGGACGCCTGAATTGCGCGCGGTGACGGTCAGCGAGGCGCTCGACGCGGCCGGCCCGACCGAGCCGCTGGAACGGCTGTTCTCCGGCTCCTGGATCGGCCATAGCTTTGCGACGTGGATCGGTCATCCGGAGAAGAACGCGGGCTGGGAATGTCTGGACGCGGCGCGCCATGCCCTGATCGAGCACGACCG
>JACQVL010000223.1 GCA_016209865.1 Candidatus Latescibacterota bacterium
CCACGATGCCGCCCCGCATGGGGGTCTTGAATTCTACTGAACGCACGTAGTAGGCCTGTTCAGCGGGCATCCATTCGCGCGTTTCGACATTCACGGCGAAGAACGCGGCGATGTCCTGCTGTTTCTGACGGGCCTGGAGGTAGTGACGCAGACAACCCAGGTCGTCGAATTTGAACGGCATCCCGTCGGCGTCGATGAACTCCGCCGCGTAGCGCGTCTCGGAGATCGCCATCCTGCAGAACGCGCACATATCCTCCGCCATGATGTTCACCGGTTTGAGATCCACGCCCTGACAGGCGACGATGAACACGAAGAGGAGGGGCGAAGCATTCACCCGTCTCTTCATCGCAACGTCCTCCGGGGCTCACCGGTGAATGCTTCGCCCCTACCCATCGATGTACCGCAAATAAATGTCTTCCATCGTCCGATGCCGCCCGATCTGTGCGCGCAAGGCGTCGATCTCTTCGAGCGCAGCCAGCCGTCCGTCCACTAAGATGGCCACCCGGTCGGCTAACTGCTCGACGTCAGCCAGCATGTGCGACGAGAACACGATCGTTTTTCCCTCGCGTTTCAGCGCCAGCAGGAACTCCCGGAACCGGATGGCGCCAGCCGGGTCGAGGCTGATCGTCGGCTCATCCAGGACGAGGATGGGGGCGTCCGGCAGGCACGCGACGGCCAGGCCCAGGCGCTGCACCATCCCGCCGGAGAATTCACCGACCGGCCTGTCCGCGAACCCGTTGAAATGGAACCGCGGGTCCGCCAGTACTTCGTCAACCCGGCGCGGCGGGAGGCGCCGCAACCGGCTGTAGAACGCCATCACCTCGCGGGCGGTCAGGCTATCGTGAAAACTCACCCGCTGGGGGAGATAACTGATCGACTGCCTGGCTTCTCGTCCCCGCTTCCAGAGGTCGAACCCGTTGACCCGTAGCTCGCCCGACGTCGGCACGGTCAGCCCGACCAGGCATTTCAGCGTCGTGCTCTTGCCGCTCCCGTTGGGGCCCAGCAGGGCGAACGTCTCCCCGTCGCGGACCTCGCAGGAGAGGTCGTTGACTGCGACAAACTTCCCGAAAGTTTTGGTCAGATGTTTTATCTGAATCATCCCTGTTGTCCCGTCTGATGACGACCAGAATTTTGACCGACTACCGACTACCGACCACCGACCACCGCTCTACGCCGCTGTCCTATCCAGATGACGGCCAGGGCGGCACTGAGCATCGCCAGCGCGATGGCCGCCAGGACGCCGTGCGTCGATCGTCGCGGCCGGGCCTGGTCGACGCGGCCCAGCACCCGGACCGGGCGCATCAGGGGCGTGGCATCCACTTCCGGCGAGCCTTCGACTACCGGGAACGCCTGATCGGCGACCGCTAACGCCTGCGCGGCCGGGCTCTGCAGGTACAGCCGCAACCGCGGGTAGTTGCCCTCTAAGTACTCGAACACGTTCTGGACTTTATGCGGCACGTCCCCGACCCCATCGCCGTCCAGGTCGTAGCCGTCGTATTCGCTCCAGAAATTGCCGCGGCCGTCCCGTCCCCACCGCGTCGTCGACTGCCGGCCGATGAGCTGCAGCGGGCTCAGGTTCTCCACAAAATTGTTGCCCGTAAACAGGTTGTTCTCCGCGCTGCTGAACATCTGAATGGCGACGTCATTCTCCGCGATGATGTTGCGGCGAAACGTGCTCCGCCGGAGCGCTTCCAGGAAGAGGCCGGTGGCGTTATCGAGGATAAAGTTCTCCTCAGCGATGCACTCCTCGCAATCCTGAAACAGGATGCCGAACGAGCTGAACCCGCGGTTGTGGACGAACGCGTTGCGGCGAAACACGATCCGCTTCGAGTACATGATGGCCGCGCCCGCCACGTTCCGGGAGAACAGGTTGTCCTCAAACCGGTTGGCGTCCGAGTACATGTAATGCACACCATAGCGCAGGCCGAACACCCGGTTTGAGCGGATGCGGTTGTCCGGGCTGTTCTGGATGTACATCCCGTCTCGCGCGTCGGAGATCGTATTCTCTTCGATGACGTTCTCCGGCGAATTCCACAGGTGCAGCCCCGCGCCCCGGTCGCCGACCGGCAGCGTGCGGCGGCCACGGATGACGTTTCGCCGGATGGTATTCCCCTGCGACTGGTACAGGTAAATCCCGAACAGGATGTCGCGCAGCTCGTTGTTCTCGATCCGATTCCGGCTGGACTTGAGCAGGATGCCGGAATCCTCCTGCTGTAAATCCCCGCCGCTATGCTCGATAATGAACCCTGTGACGGTACACCGGTCGGCCCTGGCGACCAGCACGCTCCCCTGTCCTGACCCGCGCAGCACCGGCCGGCCGATTCCCTCCAGGACGAGGGGTTTTTCCAGCTCCACCTGCTCCCGGTACGTCCCGGCCTGCACCCGGACGGTGTCTCCCGGCTGGGCTCGCTCGACGGCGGCCCGAATCGACAAGAACGCCTGTCCCGGCCCGACCGTGAGTCGCTCCGCGCTCACCCGGACGGGGCCACTGAGGAGGAGCAGGCTGATCAAGACGGCTTTCATCATGATGTTCTGGTCGTTTTCCGCGACAGCCCGATGGCCACCACCAGCAACACGGAGAACACGACGAGCGCATACGACGCGAGATCAGGGTAACTCTGCACCGTGAAATTGGCGATCTGTCGCGTCCCGAAGAGGGGCGGGGTGAACGGCTGCACCTTGATCGCCGCCGTCGGGTCTAAGTTATGCCCGTACGTGGACAGCCGGTGGTAGAAACTCCACAGGGAGAACAGTCCGAAATACACGAAGAGGACGAACACATCGACCAGGCTCGACATCTTGCCGATGACGATCGCGCGCAGGGAGAGAAGCATCAGCGCGCCTATGGCGAACGGCAGCCAGGCAAACTCGCTGAAGTCGCTCTCCAACAGGGGCCGCATCCCGATGTAGTGATTGAGCGAGTTGATCTCCCTCAGGTCGTCCCGGTTAGGGGTCTTGCCCCCTTCTAACTGGTAGACGTAGATGTGCAACGTCAGCCCGTCGGTATACTGGTTCGAATAAAAGTTCATGTTCCAGAGCGGGTAGAGATACGCCGGAACCAGCGCGACGACGGCCACCAGCGTGACGAGACGACTGCGCAGGGTGAGGGGTAGGTCGAAAAAGGTATTCGCTCTCTCAAGCAAACCGGTCATGGGATACGGCTCCTAAAGCGGTGACGAGTGACAAGTGACGAGACAAACAGTAACGGGGCAGTCACTCACGGTACACAACGTTTCCATCCTGTCATTCCCGCGCAAGCGGGAATTCATGTTCTTTACTCGTCACTCGTCACTGGTCACTCGTCACTAATCCGTCATTTCGGCTTGACTAACAGATACCCCTGCATTTCCTGATGCAAGGCTGAGCAGAAGTTGGTGCAGTAGAACGGATAGACGCCCGTTTTATCCGCCGTGAACTCGATCGTCTTCGTCTCGCCCGGGTCGATCACCACGTTGATGTTGTACTCGTTGAGGCCGAACCCGTGCAACTCATCCGTCGTCTGCTCGATGTTGGTGAGGTAGATCGTCACCTTGTCCCCTTGAGTGACCTCAACCTTTGTCGGCTCGAAACTGCTCCGGACGGCGACCATCTTCACCGCGACGTTCTTCCCGCTCCGGGTGACCTTCGCGTCTTTCACGTCCCAGATCGCGTTCGGATCTTTGTTCTCCTCTTTCGGGTAGACCTCGATCGGCTTCAGTTTGTCGGCGGCGATGATCTGCGCGTAGTGCGGCTCCGGCTCGGTGAACGCGTCGTACAGCAGCTTCATCTTCTCACCCTTGATGTCGATGAGCTGCGAGCACTCCGGCTGGGACGGGCCGACGTTCAGATGCCGGCCATGCGAGAGCTTGTTCAGGGCGACGACGTATTTCCCCTTCGGGTGTGCCGTGTCCCCCTCGTAGGCGGCGAGGTGGCCGATGTTGTACGTGATCGGAATCTTGTCCACGACTTCCCACGTGCCCAGCTTCCACTTGACGACCGCGCTCTCGATGAACAGGCTGGTGTACGCGAACCCCTGATCGTCGAACTGGGTGTGCAGCGGGCCGAGGCCGACGTTGACCTCCGCGTCCTTGACCGACTCGTACTTCAGCACCGGGATTCCGTCTTCTTCGCCGGTGAAATCTTTTTTCTGAATCGCCGTCGTGACCTTCTCGATGTTGAACGCGGTGGTGATCGACTGCAACTTCCCGCTCCCGATGATGTATTTGCCGTCCGGACTGATGTCCACTCCGTGCGGGCTCTTGCTGCACGGGATGAGGTAGACGATCCCCGGCGTCTCTTTCGGGTCGAGCACCTTGACGCCGCCGATCATCTTCCCTTTCCCGGCTTTGACCGCCTTTTCCGCCTCGCGCCAGTTCACGGCGGCGATGTAGTCACGGTCTTTCTGGGTGGAGGTGACTTCGAGCTTCCCGGTCGCGCGTTCAGAGTTGTAGCACGTCCAGAACGCCCAGCCGTCGCTCGCGCCCTTGCCCGCATCCCCTAAATCATAGTTGAACGGCGGCATCAGGATTTCCCAGCCGAGCTTCATCTCGCCCGTCTTGGGGTCGACGTTGATCCCGGCCACGACGCCCTTGTAGTTCGTGGCGTACTCTTCGATCGGGGCGTACGTGCCCTTGGGCAGGGGTATGGAGAATCGGGAGCCGGCCAGGACATACTCGGTGTTGGGGGTGACGAACGAGGAGCAGTGATTGCCCGACACGTTCGGAATCGGCCCCAGGATCTGTTTGGTCTTGAAATCCC
>JACQVL010000232.1 GCA_016209865.1 Candidatus Latescibacterota bacterium
ATCATCCCCCCGACCCAGGAGCAGAAATACCTGTTCGATGCCCGCGGCTGGTTGGTGATTCCGGGCGTCCTGACAGACGAGGAGATCGAGGACATGCGGGCGTTCTGCTACCGCCTGCATCGAGACCCACTCTCCATCCCTGAGCACGAGCGCTCCGCCATCGGCGGCCCCTTGCAGCGATTGGCCGACCATCCGATCGTCGTCGGGTTTATGAATGAATTCGTCGCGCATCCGCCCTTAGCCAGCCAGGACTGTTATGGCTTTCGGATGGAATCCAACGCCCTGTCGCTTCGGTCGGTCGGGGATGGACAGTTCGGGCCGCACAACGGCAACGGACTGTACCGGTTTCCGGGGGATTCGCACGTGTACCACTGCATTCCGGGCAAGGCTCACAGCGGACTGACCCGAGTGGTCTGGGAACTCAACCCGGTGGAGCAAGGGGATGGCGGCACGCTCTTCATTACCGGCAGTCATAAGGCGGTCTACACCGCGCCAGAGTCGATCCAGGATCCACACTCTCCTCTCTGGGATACCTATTCCTGTCCCGCCGGTTCGGCCCTGTTCTTCACCGAAGCCCTCACCCATAGCGGGACGCCCTGGACGAACCCCGCGCGGGATCGCATAGCGATCTTTAGCTGTTACAACACCGTGAACAGCAAGTGGCACAGATGGGAGCCACACCCGCACCTGCTGGCCGGCATGCCGCCGAAACGCCAGACGCTGTTCCGGCCTGTCCATGCTGAAGCGAACCTGGTCGGCGCCGCGTACCGTCACTGATGATGAGAGCCTCTCTTGCTCTGCATGCCTGTATCCTCGTCTGGACGAGCGCGCTGTGTGGGATGACGCTCGTGCTGGCGGATCACGGGCAGCCGTCCGGAAGCCGGTACATCAATTCCATCGGCGTGCCCCTCCCGTCGGACGCGGCTCCGCCGTCGGAACAGGTCGTCCGGAGTTTCCAGGTGGACAACACCTACATGGAATGGTTCCGGACGATCTACAAAGGGACGTACGGCCTCCGGAAGATCGCCGAACCGCTCATCCGCCTGGACAAGAATTTCAACTTGCTTCCCGCCGGCGCAGAACGGTGGGAAGCCAGCCCGGACGGGCGAACGTGGTACTTTTACATCCGGCGCGGCCTGGAGTTCTCGGACGGACGGCCGCTGACCGCGCACGACTGGGTGTTCACCTTCCGGCGTGGGGCGGACCCGAAGAACGCGTACGATGTCGAATGGTACTACCGGCCGATCAAGAACTGGGGCGCGGTCGTCGCCGGGAAGAAGCCGCTCGACGCCCTCGGCGTCCGGACGATCGACGATTACACCTTAGCGATCGACACGGAAACGGTCTGCGCGTACCTCCCCGACCTGCTCATCGATAGCTGGGTCTCCCCTCGTCACGCGATCCAGAAATACGGGGATGCCTGGTCGACAAAACCTGAGACGTCGATCGCAAGCGGTCCGTTCTACTTAGCCGAATGGTCGAAGGGGAATCAGATCGTCCTCAAAGCCAACCCGAAGTACCACGGCCCGGCGAAGCCGTACATCGAAGTGCTCATCGCCAAGCTGTATACCCTCTCAGCCCGCCCTCCTGTCCTGGCCGCCTATGAAGCGGATGAGGTGGATTACGCGGACATCTTGAGTCAGGCAGAACGCGGCAGGATTCTCTCCGACCCGGTTCTGCGCACCGAACTGCATTCGTTCACCGATTTTGCCACGTACTATCTGACGATGAACACGTACGTCGGGGTGTTCACCAACAAGAAAGTCCGGCAGGCGTTCAGTCACGCGATCGACCGGGACGCGCTCACCCGGTCCGCCCTCCAGGGGTTCGCCATTCCCGCGTATTCCATGCTCCCGCCCGGCTTCCCGGCGGCCGCGTCCGACCGGTTGCGGACGTTCCAGCGGTACGACCCGGCCCTGGCGCGCCAGTGTCTGACGGAGGCAGGGTATCCGGGGGGCCGCGGGTTCCCGCCGGTCGAGCTGTGGGTCCGGGCCGACTCCCGGCCGGTGAACGACGCCGGAGAAGCAGTCCAGGCGATGCTCAAGCAAAACTTAGGCATCGACGTGACCGTGCGCGTCATGGAAGTGAAGACGTTCATGGACGCGATCAACAGCCATCGTCTGCAGCTCGGCCTCGTCCGGTTCGGGTTCGATTTTGTCGACCCGAGCAGTCTGATGAACCTCTGGTTGTCCAGCGGCCGGCATGCCTGGCGGCATGATCTGTTCGACCGGCTGGTCGTGCAGGCGGGCGCGGTCGTCGGGGACCCGGCGCGGCGGATGGCGCTGTACCACCAGGCGGAGCGTATCCTGGTCGAGGACGTGGGCGGGGTGTTCCTCTGGCACAGCACCCTCAATCAGATGTGGAAATCGAAGATCAGGGGAGACGCCCTCGAGGCCAACCAGTTTGGCTACCGGGCGTGGCGCGGGGATCAGGTGGGGGACACCTCGACGACGATCTACATTACAAAACCATCATCGGTGGTCGGTAAACGGTGAGGACGAGCGGAACGACGATAGCCGTCATCTACGTCGCCGTGCGCTTCGGGAACCGCAAAAACCGTTGCGCGTTCCCGCCCATGATGTCGTCGTAGTCCTGCTCAGAGAGATCGGGCAGGAGTTCTTTGATAATGCCAGTGAGTGGGCCATAGCCGGGTTCTTCCAGGATCCACGGGAAATCCGTCGCCCACATCAGACGTTTCGGCCCGTAGTTGTTCAGCAGGCTTCGGTGCCATCCGGCCAGGTCACGATATGGGAACGCTTCCTTGCTGAAGGCGTACTGGCCGGACAGATGCGCGGTCACATTCTCGTACCGGGCGAGGCGATGGGTGGTGTGGAACGCGGGGTTGTACATCGGGGTGTCGATCCGCGGCCGGCCTTTCGC
>JACQVL010000236.1 GCA_016209865.1 Candidatus Latescibacterota bacterium
GAGCGTTGGCACGTTAGAACGTTGACACGCTCACACGTTAAGGGCATAGCACTTTCTGTATGAACGTGCTAACGTTCTAACGTGTGAACGTGTGAACACAGAAATTCATGAACGAGCGCGTGGAAGTGGTAGACCCCGTTCTCCCGTTTCACGGAGTAACGGCCCCGGTCGTACGAGCGGGAGTTGAGTCCGCGCTGGACATGCTCGCAGATGAAGATATCCTCGTCCTGAATCTCGTCCCCGAACTTCACGACCTGGTCGATCTTCTGCCGAGTCTCCGGGACATCCGCGTCGAGGAAGTACCACTCGAAGATCGTCAGAGTGCGATCGTGCGAGAGCGGGACGACCAGGTTGGTGGACATCTGTCCCAGGTAGATGTTGAGCATCAGGTTGGGGAAGACCCAGTAGTACTGCGCGTCCGGCGGGTCGTCCGGGCCGGGCTGGTAGCGCCGCTCCCCGCCATACCCTCTCGACTCCGCGCCGCGGATGGGGGAATGCTGGAGCGAGGAGTACCGGAACGTCTCCACCCGGTAGGCGTCGTAGTCGATCTCCCGGTAGAGGCCGGGATGGACGACCGGGATATGGTATCCCTCCAGATAATTATCGACGTACACCTTCCAGTTGCAGGCGATCTCGTAGTCCTTCCGCAGCGCCCACCGCATCTCGCCGATCCGATGCCCCGCCGTGCGTTGCGGGATATCGCCGAGAAACTCAGTTAAGGACGGCGCGTCCGGGTCGAGGTTCACGAACAGGAGCGGACCCCACGACTCGACCCGCACCGGCCTGAGCGCCATCGCGCGCCGGTCGACGTCCTGCACCTCCTCGAACTCGGGCGCATGCCGGAGGCTGCCGTCTAAGTTGTACGTCCATCCGTGGTAGTAGCAGACGAACGTCTGCCGGTTGCCCTGCTCAAGCGCGACCGGGCCGGCGCGGTGGCGGCAGACGTTGTAGAACGCGCGGACCTGGTCATCCGCCCCGCGCGCGACGACGACCGGCTCGCCCGCCACATCGACGGTGAAGTAATCGCCGATGCGGGCGACCTGCTCCGTCCGCCCCACCAGTTGCCACGTCCGGTGGAAGACCCGTTCCCGTTCGAGCGCTAAGCAGGCCGGGTCGGTGTAGAGGGCCGATGGCAAGGTGTAAGCATGCTCGATGCGTGCGTTGAAGGAGAAGTCCATACGGCAGTCTTTCTATAAGAGCAGTGACAAGTGACGAGTTAATGACGAGCAGAAGAAGGTTCCTGATCTTCACTGACCCCTGACCCCTGATCCCTGACCCCTGTCTTTATCAGCCACCCGTAGATCGGAATTCCCGCCACTAACAGGACACTCCCCCACCAGATCGCCTCAACGCCCGTCCCGTAAACAATCCAGAGGACGAACACCAGTCCGACTATCGTGATCGCTCTGGTGAGGCCGTGCCGCCGGACCGGGAACGACTCCGGCTCTCGTTCAGCGAGCCTCAGCTCCGCGACGACGGTGGTGAGGTGCGGAAGCAGGGTGAGCAGGACGGAGAGGAGGATGATGAAATCGAACGCCTCGATGAGCGACCGGGACAGCCGGAGCATCAGGAAGACACCCGTCACCGCCGTTGAGACGAGCAGGCTCACGTGGGGGGTGCGGAACCGCGCGTGAATCCGAGCCAGAGGAGCTGGGAAGAGTCCGTCCCCGGCTGCGCTGATGGGAATCCGGCCGGTCAGCAGAATCCAGCCGTTGAGCACCCCCCGTCCCGCTAAGAG
The DNA here is from genome assembly GCA_016209865.1 of Candidatus Latescibacterota bacterium. Lineage (GTDB taxonomy): Bacteria > JAAXHH01 > JAAXHH01 > JAAXHH01 > JACQVL01 > JACQVL01. Next base: position 1,739 of record JACQVL010000236.1, read on the forward strand.
GGCGCTGGCGGCCATGAGCGTCTCTCCCCACGGCCCGAACACCTGCGCGGCTGCGCGAGCCAGCGGACTGACCGAGGCGGCGATGTCGTCGTTCGGCAGGACTCCGATCACCGCCAGGCTGACGAGCATGTACACCCCGGTGGCGATCCCGAACCCCCACAGCGTGCTGCGTCGGATCGTCGTCTGCGGGGCGGCCACCTCTTCCGCCGGGACGGTCGCCGATTCCACCCCGGCAAACGCCCAGACAGTCAGCGCCGCGCCCGACGAGATCGCGTTCACCCCATGCGGAGCGAAGGGGGTCAGGTGGCCTGGATTGAACCGCCAGATGGCGACGCCGCTCAGGATCAGCAGGGGGATGGTCTTTGCGACGGTCGTCATCACCTGGACAGCCGCGCCCTCGCGGACGCCCACGATGTTAATCCCCGTCAGCGCCCACAGGACGCCCTGTGCGACCAGGACCTGGAGCGCCGGGCTGTCCGCGAGTCGTTGGTTGAAAACTCCCATGTACCCGACCGTCGCGATGACGATCGCCGCGTTGCCGATGACGTTGCTCAGCCAGTAGCTATACACCACCTCGAACCCGACGAAAGACCCGAACGCGCGGCGCGCGTAGACATACGGGCCGCCGCTGCGCGGGTAGGCGGTCCCCATGTCAGCGTAGATGATGGCCAAGAAAAGGTAGCCGGTCGCGGTCAGCAGCCAGGAGACGAGGGAGATCGGCCCGGCGGTGAGCGCCAGCGAGGCGGGCAGGGTGTAGATGCCCGTCCCGATCATGTTGCCGACGATCAGGGCGGTGGCGGAGACCGGCCCGAGACCCCGGACGAGGGTGTGTTTCGCGTCCATCAGGCTCCCGGCACGTTCGGGACGTACTCGTCGAGCAGCCAGCGCATGTAGTCCAGGAACCGGCGCATGTTGTACGCGTAGTCCGCGCCCCGCCCGCACTCGTGGATGGCGGCGCCGTCGTACCCGGCGGCGATGAACGCCTGCGCGTACGCATAAATAGGCTGCGTCCCCTCATCCGCATGCGCGCCCGTCCGCTGCCATTCCCCGTCCGGGCCGAGCGTCCGGGTGTACTGCTTCACGTGCCAGTGGTTGACGTACGGTGCGACCATCTTCGCCTGCGTGACCGCATCCGGGACGACCTCGCCCGGAAAGACCCACCCGTTATCCAGCGTGTCCGGGTTGACGCCGACGTTGGCCTCGTCGATCATCTTCAGCAGTCGGAGGGCGGACGGAGTGCAGTCGTGGATGGAGTCCTCGTGGATCTCTAAGGAGATGGCCGCGCCGAAACCCGCGATCCGGCGCGCGTAGTCCTTCAGCCGCGTGGCTGAGACCTCGAAGTCCCGGTCGGTCGCATCCCACAGGCTCCGGATCATCGGCCGGCGGGGTTTCCCTTCGACCGGGGCGACGGCGAGCGGTGGGGCGACCATGATGTCGATGATCCGGAGACCGAGGATCTCGGCGACACGGGCGATGTGCAGCAGATCGGCCGATTTTTCCTCCGCCCAGGGCTGCCGGCAGATCATCCGGCGCCAGGCGAGGGTGCTGTGGAACCGCACCCCGGATTCTTCAACCACCGCCCGGGTGGTTCGCCATTCCTCGTCGGAGACCCGGAAGAACGGCCCGGTCTGTGACAAGAGGTCGGTGGAGATTTCCACCACCTGAAACCCCTGATCGTGCCAGAACCGTAACTCCCGGACGGTCTTCTGCGTATTCCACCCCGTCCCGGCGCCCGGTCCCCATCCGTATTTCTTCAGAATCCCCTCGACTTTGAACCCGAGTTGCATAAAGGACCTCCTTAAAAGGCAGGTTAAGAGTGAGCATTTCAGTTTTCACTCAACCTCAACCTTAACCTCAACCCTTTCCCACCGTATCACACGGCTGTCTCGAACTTCGCCTGACAGGCGGCGACGATAGCCGCGGCCGCCGCGTCGAGCCCCAGGGTGTCTGTCTGCAGGGTCATGTCGTATTCACTCGGATTATCGACCTCGCGATTAAAGACGGTCCGGGTAAAGGCCGCGCGGTCGTGATCTACCTGATGGATCTTCTTCAGCGCCTCAGCGTGCGTGATGGAATCCCGCTGCATGATCACCTGAGCCCGGCACTCCTCCGAGGCCCGAAGCCGGACGTTGAGCGCGTCGCGCAAGACGAAGTTCGCCCCACGGCCCAGGAGAATCTTATTGCCCTGTTGTGCTAAGGCGAGCAGCACCTGAGCCAGGTACCGGCGGTACCCCATCGTTTCCAGGACATACCCCTTGAACAATGTGTGAATCATCTCACCCATCCACGACTGGGTCTGTTCATCCAGGGCTTCGACCATCTCGGTCCTCACCTGGGCGCTGTGGGCGAGTTGTTCGATGATTTCTTTATCCCAGACCTGCCATTGAGGGCCTAATCGTTCAGCCACTGCCTGGACGACGGTATGCCCTCCGGCGCCGAACTGGCGAGAAATCGTGATCACGGATCGTACAGTCTGTACGCGTGACGCCGTGGCAGCCGTTCGTTCTTCGTATTCCCGCTCGCGCCGCGCTTTCTCGCCCACAAACCATTCGGTCACGCGCCGGTCAGCCAGGCGAGCCTCAGCCGTGTTCATGATCAACCCCCTCGGAGATCAGAGTCAGATGGCGGATTGTTCGGTCAGCGATTCTAAAGACGTGGAGCTTGGCAACATGATCATCAACATATTCGTCTCATACACGGCTGTCAAGGGACGATGAGTGCGCGTGTCACGTGCCCTGCTGCCATGACGTCAGGTACGTTTCCTGTTCCGGCGTCAGAGTATCGAGCCGGATGCCCATCGTGTCGAGCTTGAGCCGGGCGATGCCGTGGTCGATCTCCGGCGGGAGGGTGTGGATGCGAGGGGCGAGCGTGCCCCGGTGTCGTACGAGATACTCGGCCGCCAACGCCTGATTGGCGAACGACAGGTCCATCACCCCGGCCGGATGGCCCTCGCCGGCGACCAGGTTGACCAGACGCCCCTCTCCAAGCACGTACAGCCGCCGGCCGTCCGCCAGACAGTACTCATCCACGAATGGCCGGATGCGCCGGACGCCGACCGTCCTCGCCCGGAGGGCCTCCAGGTCGATCTCCACGTTGAAGTGGCCGGCGTTCGCTAAGATCGCCCCGTCCGGCATCGCGTCCAGGTGCGTCCCGTCGATCACCCGACGGTTCCCCGTGACCGTGATAAACAGCCGGCCGGCGGCCGCCGCATCGATCATCCGCATCACCCGGTATCCGTCCATCGCCGCCTCCAGCGCCCGGATGGGGTTGACCTCGGTCACGGTCACGTTCGCCCCCAATCCAGCCGCGCTGGCCGCCAGTCCCCGGCCGCACCACCCGTACCCGCACACCACGACCGTCGAGCCGGCCAGGAGAACGTTCGTCGCCCGGATGATGCCGTCGAGCGCGCTCTGACCCGTCCCGTACCGGTTGTCGAACAGATGCTTCGTGTCCGATTCGTTGACGGCGACGACCGGGAACCGGAGCACTCCGGTCCGTTCCATGCTCCGCAGCCGGATGACGCCCGTCGTCGTCTCCTCCGTCCCGCCGATGAGAGTATCGATCAGAGCCGGGTATGCCGAATGGACGGTCGTGACGAGGTCCGCGCCGTCGTCCATCAGCAAGGCCGGCTGCCCATCGAGGACCGTCCGGAGGTGCCGGGCGTACGTCTCCTCGTCTTCCCCCTTGATGGCAAACGTCGGAATCCCGTGGCGCGCGACGAGACACGCCGCGACGTCATCCTGCGTGCTGAGCGGGTTGGACGCGCAGACCGTCACGTCCGCGCCGCCCGCCTTGACGGTCAGGACGAGGTTGGCGGTCTTGGTCGTCACGTGCAGGCAGACGGCCACCCGAAGCCCGTTGAACGGCTGTTCCCGCTCGAACCGCGTCCGGATCGACTGTAACACGGGCATCTGGCGCGTGTCCCATTCGAGTCGGGCCGCCCCGGTCTCGGCCAGGGACAGGTCTTTCACGTCGTAGTCCATGACACCTTCTCCTGATATGGCCCCTTTATCGTCCATTTACACGCAAGCTGTAGGGGCGCAGAATTCTGCGCCCCTACAGCCGTACCATGAACCAACCGATTACTATGAATGCCACCCTTCATGGCAACTGAAGAGGGTAGTCTCCCATCCGACCAAAGTCAAGCCGAAACACGGAGAAGAATGAATCGAAATATTACTTGACAAATATGGAGAATATCATATATTTTGTAGTTGTGATCCATCGGCTTCTTGATGTGTTCACCATCACAAGTTTTCAATCTCTCTCCTAACCGGTCAAGAGCTTCTGTTCCTGCACGACTGAGTGACAGTGCCAAATCCAATGGCGATGTCGGGCGATCTTGGCCGTTTCCTGATGGGTTGAGTTCTGTTCACGTACAGAGGAGGGCAGAGTCATGACACGTGTCTCTTTTTCTGTCGCGGTCGCTTTGCTGATCGCAGGGTGCGTCATCGTAGGGTGTGTTCAAGACTCGGACATTCTTGCGCCAGACCTGACCGGATCACGGTCTGAGAGCCCTGCGGTGGTAGCAAAAGTGCAACCGTCAGGGACCAGGACTATTCAGTCCGCAGAAGCGCTCCAACGGACCCCGCTCTCGATCACATTGCCCGATGGTCGTGTGGTCGAACGACACGTCCACATCTTCTATGAGAAGGGCTTCAGCCACAAGCCGAATCACAACGGTGGAGGCGGCGGAACCGGGAAGTGTTATGCCTTTATGTCAGGGGGGATCAAGTGGAAAACCACCGAGCCGTATGTATTGGATACGACGAACGGGGATGGGCTTTCGGAGGAGTTTGTCGCTTCCAGCACGGAGGCCGGTCTGAACGCCTGGGACGATCAGGTGGCCTTCGACATCTTCGGATCGAGGGATATCGTGAGCATCGTTGACGGAGCAGACACGCAGTCTCCGGACGGAAAGAATGAAATCTTCTTTGGGAGCATCGAAGATCCCGGAGTCATTGCCGTCACCATCGTATGGCGCACATTGGTCGGGAAGACGATCGTAGAGTACGATATGATCTTTGACGACCCGGACTTCACCTGGGGGGATGCAGGCCCCACGGACGAAACAGGGTTAGGCAACACCAGCGTCATGGATTACCAGAACGTCGCCACGCATGAAATCGGCCATGCGGCCGGTCTGGCCCACCCGTCGGACTCTTGCACTGAAGAGACGATGTACCGGTTTGCCCAGGCTGGCGAGACGAAGAAGAGAACTCTGAATACAGGGGATATCGCGGGGATTAAGGCACTGTACAAGTGATGCCCTCCCCTGAATGGTGAAGAGGGTGGCGA
>JACQVL010000233.1 GCA_016209865.1 Candidatus Latescibacterota bacterium
CACGCAGCACTCATGACGGCTGACGACTTGTAGCGGATGCCAGACGATAACTTCCGGTATGAGCTTGTACTGGGAGAATTGAGAAAGATGGCGCCATCAGGACACACGCTTGGGCGGGTTGCGATTAATTTCGCGTGGCCACTGACACAGTATGTGAAGACCCATGACCTCGGCATTGTGTATGCCGCAGAAACTGGCTTTGTCATCTCTACCAACCCCGACACCGTGCGAGCCCCCGATGTCGCGTTCGTCAGTCGAAAGCGAGTTGACGAGGTCGGGGACGTGGGAGGATACTGGCCGGGCGCGCCCGACCTGGCGGTCGAAGTGCTCTCCCCTGGCGACAGTTATACCGAAGTGGAAGAGAAAGTGTTTGACTGGCTCGCCGCCGGTGCCTGCATGGTTGTGGTGGTCAACCCACGTCATCGCACGGCGACAGTCTATCGCTCACGGACTGATATCGTCGTCCTGACCGAACGTGACATCCTGGATGGCGGAGATGTGGTGCCCGGCTGGACGATGCCGATTCAGGAGATATTCGTCTAATCTGAAACAGGAGGCTCGTATGGCGACATGCTCACTCGCACAGGTGATCGAGACGTTAAAGACACAGGGCGCAGTGACCGTCGAAGGCATCTTCTCGTCCCGCGAGATGACGACGTTCAGGAATCTGATCAACCGGACGATTGAAGAAGCCTCACAGGTCGAAACATACAAGGGACGCCCGACCGAGAAGTTGCTCAGTCGTGCGAAAGGGACGGTCTGGCTTGTCTGGGAGTTCTATGCGGTCTGTGAGGGGGCGTTGCGATTTACCCGGCATCCGGCCATCCTGAAGGTGCTGGAGACCGCGTTAGGCGAACCGGTCATCCAGGCGAGCATCGGCACGCTCTTCGACAAGGTCGCAGGCGGGGACGCGGAGATAGGCTGGCACCAGGATACGTTCTTCATCCTCATGCCGCCGGCTGGGACGCCGATTGACCCGGCGGGGTACTGGCACCAGTTTGGACATTTTCATGTCCGTCCGAACCAGATGGAATGGGTGGAGGATTCCTACAAGTCGACGATTATCGTCCGGATCAACGTCGATCCGCAGACAGTGGAGAACGGCTGTCTGCGGGTCATTCCACGCTCCTACCATGAGGGACCGTTTGAGTTGAAAGACCCAAACGCCGTGGCGGAGTACATCGAGCAGCACGAGAAGAACGCCATGGACTGCGTCGGAGGAGAAGGGAGTGTGACGTTCTACTACCCGACCATGCTGCACTCGTCCACGAAAAGTAGCAGTCCACCGGGGACGCATCGTCGTGCGGCGGCGCATCGGGTGCGGCGGGCCAGCTTGCGGATTCCCGGTTGGGAATGGCCGACGGACTGGGAGGGGGGCATCGAGCCGATAGTGCCGGAGGCAGGGTTCGACCTCAACCCGTTGGCGTAATTCCTACCAGCTCTGCCGGAGGTGTAAGATGTGGTCTTGGTCTGTGCTGTACGGCTTAGGATCGATTTTCTTCAGTATATTTCTGCTCTCTTTAACGGGCTGTGGTGCATTGTTTGGTGGTATTAGACAGACCATTCGGGTTGAGTCTAACCCGGCAGGAGCTAAGGTCACAACTAAGCCATCATCAAGTGATGTCTTAGCAGGTGAGTACACGACTCCTACGTCAATGAGTTTAGAACGGAAATCGAACTACGTGGTCACTTTTGAGAAAGAGGGATACAGTCCAGCCAAGTTTGAGATTCATCGAAATCTTCGAGGAGTAATTGTAGTTCTCGATGTCCTTTTTGCCGGTTTTGGTGTTATTGTTGATGCGGTAACGGGTGCATGGTACAAGCTTGCCCCCGATGTGATCACCGTCAGCCTTACCAAGATTGGACTGATCGAAGATACTGACAGAATCGAGGTCGCGGTCGAACTCACAAAGAGTCATACACAACAGGGTGACATCCTCCGGATCACGGCGAGCGAGCCGGGCGTCAGAGTCCGCGTTCGTACGACTCGTCCCTGACCGCCTTCACTACGCGATCCCGGCCAGGGCGGCCAGCATCGCTTTGATGTACCCGATAGAATACGCCAGTCCGAGGCTGGCGCCGGAGCCGTCTCCCTCAAGGATAGGGATATGGTCGGGGTTGATGCAGCCGCTGAACCCGACCTTGTGCAGCGCCAGGATGAACTTGAACATGTTCATGTCCCCGTCATCCAGCAGTGCTTCCTCGAAGCCCCCTGCGGTCGCCAGACTCCCGCGAACGTTCCGGAAGTGACACAAAAAAATCTTTCCTTTGCGGCCGTAATGCGTGAGCTCATCCAGGACGAGGGCGCTTCCCCCGGCTTCCGCTCTCGTCCCGATGCAGTAGAGGAACCCGACCTGTTTGCTGGGGAACGCGTCGATCACCCGATGAAACCCCAGACCACCGAACGGGGTGTCAATGTTGGGGGTATCGGAGGGGTGGATGGCGAGTTTCACCTTGTACTCTTCCGCGATCGGGACGAGCCGTCCGTAGACCTCCAGAAAACGGGTCCACCAGTCCTGGAGTTCTTCGGCGGTCGGGGTGGCCGGTTTGTGCTCGGTCAGGCCCAGACTCTCGCCGCGGGTCAGGATCCCGCCCCGGTGGACGGCCTGATAATAGGTGGTAAGGTTCTCGAACGTATCTCCCGCGAACCGCTGTCGCGCGATGGGAATTCCCGCCTCCCCGAACACTTTCAGCGCGTTGCACGTGTTCTCCAGTTCGATCTCCCCGCCCGGTAAGCCTTTCATCAATCGCTCAGTGACGTCGGGGAGGGTGACCCGGTTGATATCAAGCCCCCAGGACCGAACCCGGCGTCTGATCTTGAGGAGCGCGTCGAGGTCGGGATACCCCTGCTCCTTCACGCCGGGAAACGCATCCCCATAGCCAAAGTCGATGTAGTCTGCCCCTAACTGGACGATTTGCTTCAAGTATTGGTCTGACAGATCGCCGCTCCAGGCCGAGATGGTCATCATGGCTGCACGCTCCGCTTCTCTCCTTCCTCGTCCCTTCAAGATTTTTTCTCGTCACTCGTCACTTGCCACTCGTCACTGATTGTTACCGACCACCGATCACTGACCACCGCTTTTATGTTTTCCGATATACAGCATCGCATACGACGGCGTCAGGCCGCTCCACCGCCTGTGGCCGTATTTGTTGACGAGGACCCCTTTCACCCAGGGCTTGTTGAGGGTGGCGTTGATGAGGTTGTAGAGGAATACCCCCGCGGCGTCCCGCGCTAAGATTTTCTCCGCCTCGTGGTACATCGCCAGCCGCTTCCGCTCGTTGAACTCTCCGGCGGCCGCATCGACCAGCCGGTCGAACTCCTCGTTCTTCCAATCCTGCCGCCCCGACCCGACCGGCTGTGAGCGCCAGGGGACGGCGATCATGTCGCTCGGGTCCGGGTAGTCAGTGTTGAACCAGAGGAATCCCCACGGAACCTCGTGCTTGACCATCCGGTCGTTGAACACCTGCATCGTTTGCTTATTCAACGTGACGGTCATGTTCAGATGCTCCTTGAGCATCTGCTGGATGGCTACGACGACGTTCTGCTCGGCGGGCGAGGGGGCGCGGACGAGGAGCTCCAGCTTCGGCAGGCCGCGGCCGCCCGGGTAGCCCGCTTCCGCCAGGAGCTTCTTCGCCAGCGTCGGGTTGAACTGTTGGTACGGCTTCAGGTCGGCGACCATGTACCCCGGGAATCCGGCCGGGAGCATCCCATACGCGGGAGTGGCGACCCCGCCCAGGACCGTGTTGCAGATCGCGTCGCGGTCGATCACATGGGCGATCGCCTGGCGGAGTTTCATGTTGTTGAACGGCGGCTTCGTCGTCTGAAAGATCGTATAGTAGGTGCCGAAGTTGGGGAATGTGGTCAGTTCTTTGCTCAGCTTCGGGTCATCCTTCACACGCTTGAAATCCGCGCCCACCACACTTGCCCGGTCGATCTCGTTATTCTCGTATGCCAGGACGGCCCCTTCCCATCCCGGTGGGGCAAACTTGAATTCGAGTTTCTCTAAGTAGCCTTTGAATGGGCCGTTGTAGAGTTTATTCAGCTTGAACGTCATCCCGCGTCCCGGCTGCCAGGTGTCGAGAACCCACGACGAATTCGACACACAGTTTCCCTGGTTGGTCCATCTCCGGCCGTACTTTTCGACCTGCCATCGTGGGGCGGGGACGGAGGTAAAGAACGCGCAGATCATCGGGAAGAACGCGCACGGCTCTTCCGTCTCGATGACCAGAGTCATCTCGTCGAGGGCTTTGACTCCGACGGTCTTCATGTCTTTCGTCTTGCCCGTATTGAACGCCTTGGCGCCTTTGATGGGGTAGTAGAAATACGCGAACACGTTCCCGGATTCGGGGGCGATCAGCCGGCGGAACGACCACTCGAAATCGTACGCGGTGACGGGCCGGCCGTCGCTCCATTTGCCGCCCGGCCGCATCGTGAACGTCCACGTCTTGCCGTCGGGGGAATGGCTCCAGGACTGCGCCGCGCCCGGCTTGAGTTCGAGGTTTTCGTCGAACACGCAGAGTTGCTCGAACAGGAAGGCGATGAACTGGGCGTCGAACAGGGCGATGCCGACATCGAGGGTGGAGGGTTCAGCGAGTACCTGGCGGAGGACCTGTTGAGTGAGTGGGGCGGCATCGGCGGGTATGGGTTTGCCGACGGCGTTGCGGAGCTGGGCGAGTGGTGATGTCGTGAAGAGGACGAAAAAAAAGGCTACAGTACAGAGCAGGGCTGTGCCAGCGAGAACGGTTGAGCGGAAAGACTTCAAACCGAGCATAGGTTGAACCCTTTGCCTCAGTGATGAGCTGAGATTGTGTTTGCCACTTTCTAAGGAGGTCGGGGGTTAGGATCGCTCACGCCCACCACATCTGGCCGGTGGGTTCGGTCAGGAGCACCTGCTTCAGGAGCGCCACCGCTTTCTGGAACCCTTCGTTGACCGACAACAGGCTGTCTTCATGCTCGATCGATAGGGTGCCGTCATACCCGACCATGCGGAGGGCGCTGACGAAATCCTTCCAGAAGAGGGCATCGTGACCATACCCGACCGTCCGGAAGATCCACGCCCGGTTGAGTTCGTCCCGGTAGTGCTTGGTGTCCAGGACGCCGTTGACCCGGACATTGGCGAGCATGACCTGCGTGTCCTTCGCGTGGACGTGGTAGATGGCGTTCGCCGCGCCGAGCGCGCGGATGGCTTCAATCGGGTCGATCCCCTGCCAGAACAGATGACTGGGATCGAGGTTCGCGCCGATGTTGTCCCCGCACTCCGCGCGGAGCCGGAGCAGGGTCTCCGGGTTGTAGACGACGAACCCCGGGTGCATCTCGAACGCGAGCCGGACCCCATGATCTGCTGCAAATTTCGCTTCTTCACGCCAGTGGGGGATGACCTGCTTCTCCCATTGCCACTGCAGGACCTCTAAGTAGTCGGGCGGCCAGGGACAGGTCACCCAGTTCGGGTACTTCGCCCGTTCGCTATCCCCCGGACAGCCGGAAAACCCGTTGACGGTGTCCAGGCCGAGCTTCTGGGCGAGCCGGATGGCCTTCCGCATCCCCTCCCGGTGGGCCTGGGCGCTCTTCTTGTTCGGGTGGAGCGGGTTGCCGTGCGCGCTCAGCGCGCTGATGCCGAGGTTCCGGACGGCGAGCGTCTCCTGGAAGCGTTCACGGGCACGCGAGTCTCTGAGCAACCGATCGGTCGGACAATGTGTGGAGATGGCATACGCCCCCGCTCCCAGCTCCACCATCTGGAGTCCCGATGCAGCGATGTAGTCGAGCGCCTTCTCGAACGGCTGCTGGGCGAACAGGATGGTCAACACGCCGAGTTTCATACATCCCCCCGGATGGATGGATTCCCGCATGTGCGGGAATGACAATTCCCCTCACCCCCGGCCCCTCTCCCACGATGGGGAGAGGGGAGACGACCCTTCCCTCCGAGGACTCCCCCTTTCTCGCCCCTCGTGGGAGAGAAAGGGGGCCGAGGGGATAGAGAGGGTTCACCGTTCCGCGAACGCCGCGTCGAACGCACGGCCCGACGGGACGAAATCGACCTGCTTCGTGAACGCGCACGCCTCTTTCGCGCCGTGTTCCCGGTC
>JACQVL010000231.1 GCA_016209865.1 Candidatus Latescibacterota bacterium
CGATAAGTCTATACTGATCACTATGACCCTCTTCCCGCAATGCCCGGCCTGCCGCGTGTCCCTGACCCACATCCGTGGCGCTCATTTCCGGTGCCCCCGCTGTGGTGCGGACTACGGCGTCTTCCAGAAACGCGACCCGTATGCTGGCCCGCATTGTGTCCGACTGACCACACCTGCCCAGATACGCCTGGCCGAGCGCGACCCCGGCCCGGCTCCATCAAAATAAAACGGGAGTGCCGCAAACTGCCTGCGCTCCCGTGTTGATGAAGCCCGGTCTTAACCGGCCACCGATCACCGATCACCGACCACCGATCTTACGAACACCCGCTCGTGCTGCCGCAGTTGAGACACCGGTAGCACGACCCGTTCCGCGTCATCAGGCTGCCGCAGTCCGGGCACGACGGGGCGTCCGACTGCGCGACGAACACCGCCCGCTCGCGGGCTTCGACCGTCCCCGCCTCGACCGGAGCGGCGCTCTCCGCCTCGGCCGCCTCCCCGTTCGTCAGGCCGGGCACTGTTGCGGGTTGCTCGTCCGGCGGGAGGAACTTCAGCGCCAGCCACCGGAAGATGTAATCCATGATCGACTTGGCCATCGGAATCTGCTTGTTGCCCGTGAACCCGGACGGCTCGAACCGCATGTGACTGAACTTCCGGACGAGCACTTCGAGTGGAACGCCGTACTGGAGGGTGAGGGATACGGCGGTGGCGAACGCATCCATCAGGCCGGAGACGGTGCTCCCCTCTTTCGACATCGTCAGGAAAATCTCCCCCGGCGTTCCGTCCTCGAACATCCCGACGGTGATGTACCCCTCGTGACCGGCGATGCTGAGCTTGTGCGTGATCGCCTGGCGCTCGTCCGGCAGCCGGCGCCGGATGGGCTTCGACTCTACCCCCGGCTTCTCCGACGATTTGGTGCTGAGCGGCTGTGTCCGCTTCGACCCGTCCCGGTAGATGGCAAGCGCCTTCAGGCCGAGCCGCCAGCCCTCGACGTACGCCTGGGCGATGTCCTCGACCGTCGCGTCGTTGGGGAGGTTGACCGTCTTCGAGATCGCCCCGGAGATGAACGGCTGCACCGCGCCCATCATCCGGATATGCCCCATGGCGTGGATCGACCGGACGCCGTTCTCCGGACGGAACGCGCAGTCGAACACCGGGAGATGCTCCGGTCTCAGACTGGGCGCGCCCTCGATCGTCCCCGTCTTGTCGATGTGCTCGACGATCCCCGCCGCCTCATCCGGCGCGTAGCCCAGCCGGACGAGCGCCGCGTTGACCGTCCGGTTGACGATCTTCATCACTCCGCCGCCGACGAGCCGTTTGTACTTGACGAGCGCGATGTCTGGCTCCACTCCGGTCGTGTCGCAGTCCATCATGAACGCGATCGTTCCAGTCGGAGCCAAGACACTGACCTGCGAGTTCTTGTACCCGTACCGCTCCCCGATGCGCAGCGCCTCGTCCCAGGCTGTCTGCGCCGCGTCCACCAAGCGGTGCTCGGTGAGCTCTGCGTCGATGTGATCGACCGCCGCCCGGTGTTTCCGGATCACCCGGAGCATCGGCTCACGGTTGATCGCATACCCGCTGAACGGCCCCATCCGCTGAGCGATCAGGGCGGATTGCCGGTACGCCCGTCCGGTCATGAGCGCGGTGATCGCGCCCGCCACCGCTCGCCCTTCGTCGCTGTCGTAGGGCAGTCCCCGGGACATCAGGAGCGCCCCTAAGTTCGCGTACCCCAGCCCCAGCTCCCGGAACGCCCTGGTATTCTCGGTAATTTGAGGAGTGGGATAGCTGGCATTATCGACGATGATGTCCTGGGCAAGGATCATGATGTCCACGGTATGGTGGAACGACTCAACGTCGAACGTGCCGTCCGGGTTGAGATACTGTAACATATTGATGGAGCTGAGGTTACACGATGATGAATCCAGGTGCATGTACTCTGAGTTATGAATGAAACACCCTGAATAATCGAACCCTTCCCGTGCATAAGGTGATGGTGTCTGGCTCGTGATGATCGCGAAATTGTGATGGGGCTCCACCGTGCCGTCGTACACGTCTTCTACGCCATCGAATTCAACCGAGACAACCTTGTGGTTATACAACGCTGCATGCTCCTGCAAGTCAGCATCCGAAGCGAAGAACCGTTGGAATGAGGCTCGAGATGGAACATGGCGCGCTCCTAATGCTCGTGCGATTTCTCGGTGCTCGTCCCATTCATCCAGCCGAACCTCATGCCCCGCATCCAACAGGAGCCGTGCCGCCTTCAAACACCGACTTCGCAGGCTTGCTTCTGCTGCGCGTCGCTTATCCTCTGGACGAGCGGCGGCGATGGACGCCAGACGCAATTTCTCTCGATGCTCAGGGGAGAATGTACGCCCACGACGCGTCTCACCCCCCTTTGCGCCACTCATAGCTCGCCCCAACGGACTAAAGCAACAAGCGGAGGAGCAGAAGATTTGTTCCTCCCGTGCAGTGACAAAGTTTTGACGACACACGGGACAACATCGTTCATAGCGCTCACCCGGCTCACGTCCTAACCGTCGTCCCATCGCTCGCGCGGCTGCCATCCACCGTCGTGCCCTCTCAGACGATAGGGCATGCTGTTGAGGGTTGCTCCAACGCTGTGCTGCTGCTGCACGCATCTTTACCTGGGTTTCCAGGGTATGCGGTTTCCCATAATGCGGGTTCTTTTCGCCGCGTACCGCCTGCGCGATGTGGGCGCGCCATTCGTCGGTCATGCAGCGACGCGCAGGGTTGTTGTCCCCTAACATCTTCTCTCGATGTAGGGCTTTATGTTCTTCCTCTATCAGTAATTGCAAGTTGTCCAGGCGATCATTCAGGCTGTTGAAATCTCGATGGTGAAGGTGATAACCTTCAGGCTTCTTACCGTGGACTGCTGCCCAGACCCAGCGATACTGCGCCCGCCAACCC
>JACQVL010000234.1 GCA_016209865.1 Candidatus Latescibacterota bacterium
ACGCCGTCTGCTGTGCCGTGACTCATCGCGCCAGTCAGTCTCAACACCGCGTTTTCCCGCTCAACAGCGGGCGCGGCCCATTTCTGGGCGGTCAGCTTGTCGAAGGAGCGGGCAGCCACTCGGAGCCGCTGGCCGTGGGCGTTCAACGCGGGGATCAGACGTGACGGTGGAATACCCTTGGCGACCCCTTCGAGCGCCTTGTCAAACAGGAGTTTTGGCGGTACTCCTGTCGCCACCGAGCGTTCGAGTCCGTTCAAGACTGCGACAATCTCGTCCGATCCTGTGCCAGATGCCACCATCCGATTCACGAGAGCCCGCGCATCCTCTCCGGAGATGCCGCGTTGCTTCACGCGCTCGACCGCAGCCGCGAGACGAGGATCGGATAGAGCGCGACTGGTGGGTGATCCCTGCAGGTCATCAAGCGTGAAATCGATCGCCAGTCCTGGCATCGCCATGATGGAGACCAGCAACAGTCCCGTCCCCCACCGGAAAAACTGGCCCCATGCTCGTCTTGAGAAGCTGTCTCTGTACGATCGTCCCATAGTCTGTCTTCCCTCATGGAGGAGTGGGGTCGCCCGGCACACCGATCAACCCATTCCAGTTGCCGAACGCATCCTCGATGTAGGCGGGCGCGTCAGGCGGTTTCACCCAGGTTGTGTCATCGATCACAAACGCATACTGATGCGTTCCCGGTGGAAGCGGAAGGGTGATCAACCACTCTTCCGATTCACTCGATCCCTTGAGCAGATGGCGATTCCGATCCCACCCGTTGAACGTCCCGACGAGCGCGACTGATCGGGCATTCGGGGCGTGGAGCGTGAACCGCCAGCCCTGCGACGTGTGTGACGGGGCATACCGGAGCAGACGTGGGGGCGTGGTGATGGTCGTCTGCATCGGTGTCGCGCGCCACCCGAACTCCCAGAGCGCGGTGAGGGCGACCTGACTCCCGGATAGCCTCTCTCCGCTCCCTCTCCCGCTGTATCGATACCACGCGTAGGTCACGGCCCATCCCCACCCATTTGCGCCCATGTAGACTCCCTCGACGGCGCCCCACTGCCAGCGTCCAGCCCGGAGCGTGCGATCCATCGCCCCTCCTCGTCGCCGGTCGAGCGTGTACCCGACACTGACGGTCAACGCCTGAGAGAGCGCGTACCAGGCGTATCCACCGAGGAGGGTCGTCCAATAATCGAACGCATGGACGTTCGCCCGATTGATCCGACCGGAGACGGTCAACGACCCGCCGAACCGTGGGGAGAACGTTTGCCCAACGGTCAATCGCCCAACCCACTGGCGATCCCGAAGACGATCGCCAGTGGGTGTCACAGCGAATTCCGGGTAGGAATGCCATTCCGTCGTGCCGCGACCGGTCACGCGCATCCCACGACGACTGTCGAAGCGAGCCGACAGCCCGGTCGCCCAGAGACGATACCGATCCTCAGAGAAGGCCGATCGATCGAAACGCTCATACAGACCGAGACCTTGCACCGTCCATGCCCGTCCGAACGTCCGTCCCACCGTCACGCTTCCGGCGCTGGTCGCATCCGACCCGTTGAGACGGTTCCGGTACACGTTCCAGGAACTACGGTACTCCAGCTCGCTCTTCCACTGTCCCGGTGTCCATGTCCCGCGACCGCGTCCGGTGACCAGCCCGAACGCGTCACCCATCCGGCCCAACCGCGCGGACGTGTCCGGGTTGAGCAGCGGGTTTGAATCATGCCCGATTCCCGCCTCGACCTCGCCATCCAGATGGATCTGGCTCGCGGTGGATACCGTGGTCCCCCAAAACGTCACCCAGACGATCCCGACCAGGACGAAGCAAGGGAACAGGCGGTTATCCGGTGCTCGGCTTCCGTTCGTTCGGAATCGGAACATGTAAGAGAGCATTCCTGTTGCCGAACCCGTCGTCGAGGTACGCCTCGGCGGTGGGATCCGTCACCCATCGCATCCCGTCGACGATGAACATATACTGGTACATCCCCGGCCGGAGAGGAACGGCGGCTGTCCAGACGCCGCGGCCCCCGGTCTCACGCAGGGGAAGGCCATTCACATCCCAGCCGTTGAAATCTCCCACGACTCGCACGTCCTCGGTGTTCGGGTCGACGAAGACGAAACGGACGTAGACGATTTTGTCTCGATCAGCCTGAAGGGGAGCGGATTGAGGACGGCGAACCGCGAGGCTGAACCCCAGGCCAGCGCCGAGGACAAACGCAACGCACGCCGCGGCAGCCACGGCCGTCCACCATCGCTGGGACACGATCCGTTGCCGGAACGGGACGACCTTCGCCGCCCGGATGCGTGCGATGACCGCATCGGCAAACCCCTCAGGAGCGGATGGACGGGGTATCTGACGCGCCGCATCGACAATCTTCTGTAACCGCTCCCATCGAGCGAATGCCTCGGGATCGGCACGCAAGCGTCCGAGCATTTCTTCTCGTTCAGCTTCGGTCAACTCCTGATCGAGGAGCCGAGCAATCTCTCGATCCACATCACTCATGGTGCCTCCTCGTGCAACAGGTGCTGGAGCATCGACCTGGCCCGATGCACCCTGACCTTCAACGTTTCAACAGGCAGGTCGAGCAAGGCCGCCATCTCGTCATACGACAGGCCCTCGACATGCTTCAGGTGAAAGGCTTCGCGGTACTTCTCGGGGAGTTCCCTCATCGCCGCGTCGATCCGTCCCGCCAGTTCGTTCCGGTACAACACCTGTTCCGGCGTGTCCGGCACCTGGCGCTCGGGAAGCTGATCGTACCGGTCGGCCACCACTTGATGCCGTAGCCAGTCCCGGCCCACGTTCATCGCGATCCGGTAGAGCCAGGAATAAAACCGACAGGCGCCTCGAAACTCATCGAGCGACAGGTACGCCTTGATAAACGCCTCTTGCGTGAGGTCTTCCGCGACATCCCGATCCCCGACGATCCCGTAGACCGCCTGAAAGAGGCGATCCTGGTACCGGCGGACGAGCGAGGCGTAGAGATCGACGTGACCATCCGTCCTGATTGCCTCGATCAGTCGAGCCTCATCGTCACACTCAGACGCAGGAGAGTGCGTTGCGGGGAACATCTCTCAGCTCACCACCTTACACGGGTTCTCGCCGCTGATGCGGCTGGTGTCAATGACCCGGCAGGACATTGACACCCTCTCATGATCCCTGGTGTTCTGAGAAGAGATAATAGGCAACGCACTCTCGCAGGCGATGACTGCGGTCACCGGTTCCGGGTGATTGATATCACAGAACTTTATAATTTACAGTATATTGTGACC
>JACQVL010000238.1 GCA_016209865.1 Candidatus Latescibacterota bacterium
AGTTCGCACAGGGTACGGGTGTCTCCCCTCTCCCCGCCGTGGGAGAGGGGACGGGGGTGAGGGGCAACATCATCGATAGTATATCGTCAGCCACGCCCGGTCAAGCGTTTTCTCATCCGGTTATTTCACCAGGGTCATCCTGTGGGTCTGGCTGAACCCGGTGCTCGTCGTCAGCCGGTACAGGTAGACGCCGCTTCCTGCGCTCAGTCCCTGTACGTTTCGCCCATCCCAGGCGACCTCATACCGTCCCGGAGCCTGCTCCGCGTCCACCAGGCGGATGACTTCCTGGCCTAACAGGTTGTACACCGTGAGCGTCACATAGGCTGCCTGCGGGACATCATAGACAATCTGTGTCGTTGGGTTGAACGGGTTCGGCCGGTTCGGCCTGAGCGCGAACGCGGCGGGCATCGGAGGGAGCTTCACCGTGGTCGTCCCCAGGATGGCGACCTGGCCGGATTCCAGCGTCTGAGGATCACCGACACTCACCGTCGCGGGACTCGCCGGTCCGGCGATGACTCTGGCCTGCTCATCGTGGTTGAGAATCTGGTAGATCATCTCCACGACGTCCAGAATATTGATCGCCCCGTCCCCGTTGATGTCCGCTAAGAAGAACCCGAACGCGCCCGGGGCCGGCCTCGGCAGCCGGCCGAGGATGATGAAGACTTCGGTGATCACATCGATGATGTCGATCCGCCCGTCTCCGGCTCCGAGCTGGCCTCCGCCGACATCGCCGGGACGCCCGATCAGGATCGTTCCCTGTTGGACAGCATGCGGAATATCCTGGCTGGGAGGCGGGGATGACAGGACGTCATCCGACACGGCCAGCAGGATCGGCGTCCCCGCAGGCGTTACCGGGGCGATCGTGTAGATCACATAGCCGAGGGTGTACTGGCCGGGCCGGAGGGTATCCCCGCTCGTACTGAAGAACAGCACCGTCGTCAACCCGTTCTCGTCGGTCGAGAACGTCGTGGTGAATCCTCTCTCCTCCAGGCTATTGATCAGGCCGGTGAACATGGCGTCCGTCGTGGGCGTCCCATCGACCGTCGGCTGGACAGCAAACTGCAGCCCGGACACATCATGGTTGGCGGACAGCCGGACCTCCATGATCGCCTGCTGGCCGGGCGCGGCGAACGTATCGACGAACCGGAGAGTGTCGGGCGGTGCCTCCGGCTGGGGCGGAACGATCTGGCCCCACCACGTCCCCCAGCGGTCGCGGTAGGTACCGGAGCTGGCGGGCGTGGCCGCGTATTCCTGGATCGTCCACAGGTCGGTGTCGTTCACCGGGTCGACGACGGTGCTGCTGTAGTCTCCCCAGCGATTCGTCCCGGACCCGTAATCCTTGAAATACGACGCCTCCCCGGCCTTCAAGACCGCGTCCGTCCGGAACGTACCGGCCGGGTCGGCGGCCGCCCGGAACGCGTAGTTCGCGCTCGCATACTGCGTGGCCGAGAAACGCGAGAACCCGATGAGGACGTCGTTGTTGCGGTTGACCGCGATGCTCGGGTAGGCGTAGGACGTCGGGCCGGCCGTATCATCGATCCGTCCCTGTTGCTCGACCGCGCCGTCGGGGGTCAACCGCCACCATTGCACCGCGCTGCGCGCCGGCGACCCGCCGGCCGGGAGGAACACCGTGTGCGCACACCAGAGGGAACCGTTGCGGTAGAGGGTGTTCTGCATCCGCGAATCCCCGGCGTCGATCTTCTGCGTCGAGCCGAGCTGGGGCGCGAAATTGCTCGAGGGTGAAAAACTATCCCAGGGTGAGGATGTCGAGGGAAAGGCGACGCTGAGCGTCAACACCTCAGCGCCCACCGGGCCGGTGATCGTGCTCAGGCGCAGGTAGCCGCTCCCTTCAAAATCCCCGTTCCAATCCTCGACCAGGTACATCGTGGGCACCGTCGGGTCGTACGTGATGGCCGGGGTTTGACTGAACCCGCCCAACGTGTCTTGCATCAGGGTGAACCGGCCAGTCCCGCCCGCGTAGAGGTCCGCCTTATCGAAGACGTAGACGTCGGACCGGACGAAGGCGTTGTTAGAGACGGTGAACATGTTCACCTGGACGACGATCCAGTCTTTATTGAACCCCAGGCTGGGATAGTCCGCCCAGACGGCGTTGTCGGGGTCGGCATCGACGCGGTAGAGGTTCCACGTACCCGTCGGGTCGCTCGTCTGCGAGACTCCGATGAGGACGGATGAAGCCGATGAACGGGCATTCGCGCAGGCGGTAAACATCCACCGGTTCTGGTAGGGGTCATAGAGCACTTTAGGGTCGAACGCGCTCGGACTGCTCAGACTGGCCCAGAAACTGTTGAGGGAGACGGTGCTGAGCACTCCGCCCGTCCGGTCCTGGATGCGGACCTGGGTGTTCAACGTGACCATCAGATGGGTCAACCCCACCGCGCCGTGGGTGTCGGGCGGGATGCTGGCGTTGTTATCGTCGAGGCCGAGAAAACTGGACGCGGGGGCCGGGGACACGCCCGTCAACGGGGGCGGCACCGGTTCGAGGACGCGACGGCTGGGGCTACCCGTCCCGCTTGGCACCGGACGGTTGCGGGGGCCGGGCAGGGGACGGTGGAGGGCGTGCGGAGGGACGGGGGTGTCGGGCAGCACCGATTTCTGCCGGGCTACTTGAGCCAGCTCGACGACCGCTCGTTCCGTCGCCTCTCCGGGCGTGCCGGTGATGGACGACTGCGCAGCCGCCTGGGGTGGGATTCCCACACACAGCCCCAAGAGCGCGATCACTCCCGCCAGCCCGACACTCCGCCAGAGGCTCGTCACCGAACGCCGATCCTTCATCGCGATCCCCTTTCCTCTCCGAAACACAACGCGCAGTATAGACCCGCCTGCATCGGCTGTCAACAGATTTCTGGGTGATGTCCCTCACTATCCCCCCGGCCCCCTTTCTCTCCCACAAGGGGAGAGAAAGGGGGAGTCCTCAATGGGCACGAGTGTCTCCCCTCTCCCCGCCGTGGGAGAGGGGCCGGGGGTGAGGGGAGCTCCCCTGAGTTTTTCCTTTACAACCCCCGCTCCGCGTCGTATACTCCGTCCGTTCCCGTGACCCGCCCCGTCCTCAAAGGAGAGGCTCTATGCACTCCACGTATCGTCCGTCCAGCGGGCTGTTCGAGGTGCAGGCCAGCGCGGCTGACCGCTCCACGATCGACGTCTTCCCGAACGAACGAGCTCCCGACCCCGTCCCGCGCTTCCTGTACGGCAAATTCTGTGAACACTTAGGCTGGAACATCTACAACGGGATGTGGGCGCAGGCGCTCCGGAACCCGGGGTTCGAGGGCTGGGACTACGTCGCCGCCACGCCCGCCGGGATGGCCAACCGCATCCGCCATGAGGAAGAGGCAGTCGGCGTCGCCGGACTGATGGCCGGGTTCGAGCGGGGACTCGCCTTCTGGTGGGTGGCCTACGGCGATGGGGTCGTCCGGTACACGCTCGATCCAGACGCCTTCAACGCAGACGCCGCGCAGAAGGTCGAAGTCGCCGGGCTGGCGAGCGAGGAAGTCGGCGTCATGCAGCCGGTCTTCCTGCCGCTCCACCGCGAGCGCCGGTACGAATTCAGCCTCTGGGCGCGGGGGACGACCGGCCGGCTGCGGGTGACGATCTGGGATGAGCGGCGGACGACGCGGCTGGCCAGCGGCACGATCCTCGGCATCGGCGGCACGTGGACGGAGCACCGGCTGACGCTCGCCGTCGATGAGACAGTCCCGAAGGGCGCGCTGCTGTACTTCAGCATCGGACTGCTGGAGCCCGGCACCGTCTGGCTCGACCAGGCGTTCCTGTTCCCCGCCGACCATGTCGACGGGTTCGACCCGGACGTCATCGCGTCCTGCCGGGCCGCCCGCCTCCCGCTCCTCCGGTATCCCGGCGGGAACTTCGCCTCCGGCTACCACTGGGAAGACGGGATCGGCCCCGTCCATCAGCGGCCGACGAGACTCAACCAGCCGTGGCACATGATCGAGCCCAACCACGTCGGGACGGACGAATTCATGGCGTTCTGCCGGGCGGTCGGGTGCGAGCCGCTGATCTGCGTCAACGCCGGGGACGGGACGCCGGACGAGGCGGCGCACTGGGTGGAGTACTGCAACGGGAGCGTTGAGACGCCGTACGGGGCGCTGCGGGCGAAGAATGGCCACCCGGAACCGTACGGGGTGGTCTACTGGGAACTGGGGAATGAACTCTGGGGGGATTGGCAGGTCGGCTATTGCTCCCCGGAAACCTATGCAAGACGGTACGTCCGGTTTTACGAGACGATGCGGACGGTCGATCCCTCCATCAAATTCATCGCAAACGGCGGGGGAACTGGAGAGGAGCGGGACTGGAACGCTCCCTTGCTCCGCGACCACGCGGGGATCGTGCGATCGCTTTCCATTCACTCCCTGATCGGCTCGCGCATCCCGGCGGAGACAAAGCCGGAGGACGCCCATCTCGCCTTAATGGCCTACACGACATACTACGACCAGTACCTGCAGGAACTGGCAGATCAGATGAAACAGGCCGGGGTGGCGGACCCGAAGCTCGCCATCACCGAGCTCATCATCTTCACCTGGAAGGAGGGGCTGCCGAAGTACATCTCGTTGTCTGAAGTGCTGTACCTCTCCGGCATCATCCACTCCTGCATCCGCCAGGGCAACCTGGTCGAGCTCATCACGCACACCGCCCTCGTCAACCATGGCGGCGGACTGGGTAAGGTTCGGGAGATCGTCTACCCTCATCCTGTCTTTCTGGCATCACAGCTCTACGCCACGCAATCGGGCGTCTGGCCGGTGCGCATCCGCACCGCCTGCCCGACGTTCGACTCCGCCGTCCCCTCGATGCCTGCGGTGAAGGGCGCACCCTGCCTGGATGCGGTCGCTCTGCTGGATGAGAAGGGCACCGAACTGACGCTCATCGTCGCCAACCGCGACCCGTCGCAACCCAGAACGGTGGAGATCGCGCTGCACGACTTTCCCATTCAGGGGACGGTCGGTGTCCGGGCGATCACCGGGCCGAGTTTCTTGAGCGAGAACACGTGGGACAGGCCGGGCGCGGTCGCGTTGACAGAATCCGCGATGACGACGGACGGCGGCTCGGTGTACGAACTCCCACCGCACTCACTCACGGCACTCGTGTTCCATGAAAGGGCATAACTTCGCATGAAGCTGTCCTCGGAAGAATGCCAGCAAAACGCGTTGACGCCAGAGCATCTGGCTCTGGCGTTGCGGTCGTTGCACGAATCCGGCTACGTGATTCTGGAAGGAGTCCTGCCCCAAGCCTGGGTGGAGGAGATGCGGGTCGCATTTGACACGGAATTGAAGCGCGTCACTGCCGGGAAGGAGGGAGAGGTCGAGAAGTCAAAAGGTCACTATGGGACATCCGCCCCCCTGCGTCTGCCGTTCCTGGATCCGCTCGCCATCGAGAACCCGTTCGCCCTCCAGATCATGGAATCGGCGATGGGAACGGACATTTTCTCCTACCTCCCGTACGGCTGCAACACTGCCTGGCCGGGGTCGGGGGTGCAGCATATTCACCGGGATACCGGTCATCTCTTCGTCGGGACATCGTACGTGCTCCCGGTCGCCATGGTCGTGGTCAACATCCCGCTGGTCGACTTCACCGTCGAAAACGGCTGCACAGAGGTGTGGCCAGGTTCTCACCTGATCGCCGACCCTGACCCGGCCGCCGCGCTCGACCCGTACCATGTCTGCACCGAAGAGCGGGCCGCCCAGATCCCGTCCGCCCGTGTGACCATGCCAGCCGGTTCGGTCGTCGTGCGCGACATGCGCGCGTGGCATCGAGGGATGCCCAACCACACGCAGACGATCCGGACGATGCTGGCCCTCGTCTACTTTCGCCAGTTTTACAACATCTGCCATCTGAAGTACGGGAACCCGATTCCGCGTTCGACGTGGGAACAACTTTCGGAGCGGGCGCAGCGTCTGTACCGGTACACTCCGGTTGCGGAGGGATAACATGCAGGTCATCTATTTCACCAAATTCCTCAAAGGCTACAGCGCCGCACAGATCGGCGAGCTGGCGAAGAACCTCAAGTTTGACGGACTCGACCTCGCCATCCGGGCGGGACAGTGCGTCAACCCCTCGAACGTCACGGAAGCCTTGCCTCAAGCCCTGGAGGTCTGGCGCGCCATGGGGCTTACGGTCCCTCTGGCCACGCTGGAAGGGAGTGCCGTCGATCCTCATCAGCCGGACGTCCAGGCGATCTTCGAGGCCTGCGGGACGGCGGGGATTCCTTGTATTAAATTGGGCTACTGGACGTGGAAGGCTGGACAGTTCTACTGGGACGATGTGACGAACATCCGCCGGGCTCTCGACGGGTTCCAGCAGTTGGGAGAACGGTACGGCATCTGCAGCCTGATCCATACTCACAGTGATCGTTTCTACGCCTCCAACGCCTCGGGCGCGATGCACCTGGTCAGAGGCTTCGACCCCCGCTATATCGGAGTCTACCTCGACCCGGCCCACCTGGCGCTCGACGGAGAGACGCTCCCCATGGCGCTCGACATCGTTCGAGGCTACCTCAAGATGGTCGGCGTCAAGAACGTGCGGTATCAGCCGTCGACCGCTCACGACGGCCCCCGATGGAAGACGGATTGGTGCCTGCTGTCCGAAGGGTTGGTGGATTGGCCGGGGACGATCCAGCTCCTGAACGATGCGGGCTACGACGGCCCGCTGAGCGTGCATGGAGAGTATTCCGCCTCGGAGGAAACGGTCGAGATCCTGAAATCGGTCGCCGCTGACATGGCGTCTCTCAGGAGGTTTGCCTCATGAATGAAGCTCAACAAGCCCGCCTGGCCATGCGTCGCGGGGAGTGGACAGGGCCGACAGTCTACAAAATCCCCGGCTACGTCCAGTGCAACCTGGTCGTCCTGCCGAAAGCAGACGCGTATGAGTTTTTGCTCTACTGCCAGCGGAACCCCCGCCCCTGCCCGTTGATCGACGTCACCAACCCCGGCGATCCGACCCCGCGCCTGGCCGCGCCCGACGCCGACCTGCGCACCGACCTGCCCCGGTACGCCGTCTACCGGC
>JACQVL010000239.1 GCA_016209865.1 Candidatus Latescibacterota bacterium
GCTCGACCCGGCCCGCCGGCACGACCTGGGCGCGCTGAGCTTAGAGTACCTCACCCGGTCGAAGCGAGCGATCGAGGGTCTGATCGGGACGGGCAAGAACCAGCGGACGATGGCGGAGGTGCCGGTCGATGCGGCCAGCCGGTACGCCTGTGAGGACGCGGACTTGACCCTGCAGCTTCGCCGCGTCCTGGAGCCGCGCCTGGACGAGCACGGCCTCAGGTTGCTCTTCGACCGGGTTGAGATGCCGCTTCTTCCGGTCCTGGCTGAGATGGAACTGGCGGGCATGGCGATCGATGTCCCGTTCCTGGAGAAGATGTCCCAGCAGTTCGAGAACGACCTCGGCCAGTTGATGGGGGAGGTTTACCGCATCGCCGGGACGGAGTTCAACATCAACTCGACGAAACAGCTTGGCGAGGTGCTGTTCGAGCGGCTCAAGCTGCCGCACGGGCGAAAGACGAAGACCGGGTATTCGACCGACGTGCGCGTCCTGGAAGAGCTCGCCGTCGAACACGAGTTACCGCAGAAACTCTTAGACTACCGTCATCTGTCGAAGCTCAAATCGACGTACGTCGACGCTCTCCCCCGGCTGATCAACCCGCAGACCGGGCGGGTGCACACCTCGTTCAACCAGACGGGCACGGAGACCGGGCGGCTCAGCTCGAACAACCCGAACCTGCAGAACATCCCCATCCGCACCGACGTCGGCCGGGAGATCCGCAAGGCGTTCATCCCCGGCGCCCCGTCTCACGTCCTCGTCTCCGCCGACTACTCGCAGGTCGAGCTCCGGTTGTTAGCCCATCTGTCGGGGGATGAGCAACTCCAGGCGGCGTTCCGGACGGACGCCGACATCCATACGCGCACCGCCGCGCTCGTCTTCAACATCCCGGAGGGGATGGTGCCGGCCGACCTGCGCCGGCAGGCGAAGGTGGTCAATTTCGGGATCATCTACGGGATGGGCCCGTACGGCCTGGCCCAGGCGCTGAAGATTTCGCACGAGGACGCCAGGCGGTTCATCGAACGCTACTTCGCCCAGTACCCAGGGGTGCACGCCTACATCGAACATCTGAAGCAGGAAGCGCGGGAGCAGGGGTACGTCACGACGCTGTTGGGCCGCCGGCGGTACATCCCGGAGATCACCAGCTCGAACTTCCAGCGCCGGGAGTTCGCCGAGCGCGCGGCCATCAACATGCCCGTCCAGGGGACGCAGGCCGACCTCATCAAGGTGGCGATGGTGCGCATCCATGATGAACTCCGCCGCCGTGGCCTGTCCGCGAAGCTCATCCTGCAGGTGCACGACGAGCTGGTGTTCGACGCGCCGTCAACCGAGGCGGCTGAGGTGTCCGAGATGGTAAAAACCCAGATGGAACGGGCGTTCGAGCCTGACATTCACCTGAGCGTCCCGATCAAGGCCGAGGTCGGCGTCGGGAAAGACTGGCTGGAAGCGCATTAAACAACGTTTGCACGTTAGAACGTTCGAACGTTGAAACGTTAAAACGTGCTAACGGGGGGTGCGGCCGTGGTGGTGGTCGGCGTCACCGGGGGGATCGCGACCGGCAAATCGGTCGTCTGCCGGGTGTTCGAGGAGCTCGGCGGAGTCGTGATCAGCGCGGACCGGGTCGGGCACGAGGTGCTCGGCCGGGCTGACGTGCGCGACCGGCTGATCGAGGCGTTCGGGCGGGACATGCTCAGCCCGGACGGGACGGTGGATCGCCGGACGCTGGGAAAGTTCGTCTTCGGCGACCCGGCGGCGCGGGAGCGATTGAATCAGATTGTCCATCCATCCCTGCTCGCCGAGGTCCGCCGGCAGATCGCGGCGCTGCGCGCGTCCGGGTTCGGCGGGGTCGTCGTCCTGGACGCGGCGCTCCTGATCGAATGGGGGCCGGCCGGCCTGGTCGACTACGTCGTCGTCGTGACCGCCCCGGAAGACCAGCAGATGGCCCGTCTGGTGGAACAGAAGGGATTTTCCGCCGAGGAAGCGGCGCAACGGGTTGCCGCGCAGGTCTCGCCCCAGGAACGCCTCCGCTGGGCGGATGCGGTGATCAACGCCAGCGGGAGCGTCTCGGAGACGGAGCGCCAGGCGCGGGGGGTGTGGGAAGCGATCAATTCCGGTTGTCATTCCCGCGAAAGCGGGAATCTATGAACAAGGAGGCGGCATGACCGGCCTGCTGGAACGGCTACGACAATTCTCTGCTTTTCTTTCACTCTTCATTCTTCACTCCTCACTCTTCGCTCTTTCGACCGCGTCCGCTCAAACGCCCGCGGTCCCGCAACACGAGGAGCCGCCGCCGCAGCAACTCATCGACCTGCCGACGGCGGGGGTGTTGCCGAAAGGCCATACCAGCCTGACCCTGCGGGTGTTCTCGAACGGGGGACTGTTGGGCGAGCTGTCCGCGGGCGTGCTGGAGCACCTCGCGCTCGGCTTGTCGTTCGGCGGGGAGAACATCATCGGGACGGGGAAGGTGACCTGGAACCCCCGGCCGGAGGTGGCCATCAAGTATCAACTGATCGAGGAGGACGAGCATTTCCCCGCCATCGCGATCGGGTTCGACTCCCAGGGGCTTGGCCGGTACGATGATGTTCTCGACCGGTATCAGATCAAATCGAGGGGGTTTTACGGGGTGGCCAGCCGGAATTTCGCGTTCTTGGGAACGCTCGGCCTGCACGCCGGGGCGAACTACAGCCTGGAGAATACGGATGCGAGCGGGCGGTTCGACCTGTTCGTCGGGGCGGACAAATCGATCAACCCCAACCTGACCGTGCTGGGAGAGTATGATTTTGCGATGAATGATAACAGAGCACGGGCGGCCGGCTATGGCCGGAAGCGAGGGTATTTCAACGCCGGTGTCCGGTTGATGGTCGGCGGACGGTTGGGGATCGAGTTCGACCTCCGCAACCTGTTCGATAATCGCGTGGGGACGAGCGCGCCGTCGCGGGAATTGAAAATTTTGTACGTGGAACCGTGGTAGGGGCGCACGATCGTGCGCCCCTACGGGGTCTTATGCCGCTAAGACAGCCTCGATCTTCGCCGCCAGATGCCGTTTCGGCGCCGTCCCGATGATCCGGTCGACTTCTGTCCCGCCCTTGAAGATCACCAGACTCGGAATACTCCGGATGCCGAACTGCGTCGCGGTCTTGATGTTCTCATCCACATCCAGCTTGACCACCTTCAGCCGGCCCTCGTACTCGCCCGCCAACTCCTCGACGATCGGGGCGATCATCTTGCAGGGCCCGCACCAGACCGCCCAGAAATCGACCAGCACAGGGGTCGAACTCTTCAAGACCTGGCTCTCAAAATCATTGTCTGTCACTTCTGTCAGATGCGCCATGAACCGATGCTCCTTTCGTGGACAACGTGTCCGAGACCGACGGTCTACGACGACGTGATGTCCTGGCGTGGTGAACGTGTTGCGTTCAAGGTTGAGGGGCAGCGCTCAGGGACTCCAGCACCCGCACCACGCGCGGGTCTCTGATCGAATAGCAGATCCGGTTCCCCTCCCGGCAGCACGAGACGACGCCCGTGTTCCGTAAGATCGCTAAATGCTGGGACAGGTTCGCCTGCTGGAGGTCGATCAGTTCCCCCAGGCTTTTGACGCACACCCGCTTTCGCTTCAGAATCTCGACGATCCGGAGGCGAGTCGGGTGGGCCAACGCTTTCAGCAACTGCGCGTGCGCCTCAAAGTCCGTGTCGGGCATCGCACCCCTCGATCCGCATACCGCGAGTTTGAGATATTCAAACATTCGAATATTCTAATATCAATATAATCTTCGCCACCCCCCTGTCAAGGGGTTTTTTCACCCCTCTCCGTCAGTCCATACTTTTCGAGCTTGCGGTACAGCGTCCGGACGCCGATGCCCAGGGCTTTGGCCACCTTCTCCCGATGGCCGTGGTAGACTTCAAGCGCGTTGCGGATCATCTCCCGTTCGACGTCATCCATCTTCCCCACGACCGGCCGGGCATCCCCCGGCTCGACGGGGGTGAGCATCCGCGGCTCTGGCCGGGATGCGTCAGACGGCACCACAAACTGGCCGGGCAGGGAGAGCGGGAGGCGGTCCTGCAGGGCCGTCCGGACCTCCGCCCGCAGGTCATCGATGTCCGCCCGGATGGCCAGCAGCGCCTTGTAGATCAACTCCCGCTCGACCTCATCCCGGCTCCGGTTGACCGCCACCGGGAGGGATCGATCCATGACCGGACTCCGGGAGATCGACTCAGGCAGATCCTCGACCCGGACTTTGCCGCGTCCGTTCATGGTAATGACCAGACTCTCGATCAGGTTCCGGATTTCTCGCACATTTCCCGGCCATTCGTAGTCGATCAGCCAGGCCATCGCCTCCGCCGTGAACCCGGCGAACGGCACCTGATGCTTCTGCGTCGCCTCCGCCACGAAATGGTCGATCAGCCGGGGAATATCGTCCCGCCGCTCCCGCAGGGGCGGGAGGTGGATCGTGACCACCTTCAGCCGGTAGTACAGGTCGCGGCGGAACGTCCCGTTCCGGATCGCCTCCTCCAGGTCCTTGTTCGTCGCCGCGATCACCCGGACGTCCGCGTGGACCTGCTCGCTCCCCCCGACCCGCATGAACCGCTGCTGTTCGAGCACCCGGAGGAGTTTCACCTGGGTCGCTAACGGCATCTCCCCGACTTCGTCTAAGAAGAGCGTCCCGTCGTCGGCTAACTCGAAAAACCCCTTGCGCCGGCCGGTCGCCCCGGTGAACGCGCCCCGCTCATGGCCGAACAACTCGCTCTCTAAGATCCCCTCGGCGATGGCCGCGCAGTTGACCGGGATGAACGGCCCGTTCCGCCGGGTACTGTGCTCATGGATCGCCCGGGCGATCACGTCTTTCCCCGTCCCGCTCTCCCCGACGATCAGGACGAGAATCTGCGTCGGCGCGACCTGGAGCACCTGCTCCATCACCTGGATCATCTTCTCGTTTTTGCCGATGAACTGGAATTCGCGCAGGAACTGCTGGCGCATCTGGAGGACGCGCACTTTGTCGAGGAGTTCCGCCGGGTCGACCGGCTTCTCGGCGTAGTCGTCCACGCCCTGTCGGAGCGCCTGGGCGGCCGACTGTCCCCGCCGCTGCCGGGTGGTGAGGATCACGTCGCAGTCGGGGTTCTTCTTCTTCAGCGTCCGCAACAGCCGCTCCGGTTGGATGTCGGTCAGCCCCAGGTCGAGCAGGATCAGGTCGGGCGTTGCCTCCCGCATGACCTGGAGCGCCGCCGTCCCGTCCACCGCTTCCAGGACGGTGTACCCTTCCGGCCGGAGCGTCTCCGCCACCAGCCGCCGGCTATCCTGTTCGCCGTCGATGACGAGGATCGTCCAGGGGTTCAATGTCGTACTCCTTGATCTTCCTGAACAGCGTCCGCAGCCCGATCTTCAGCGTCCGCGCCGTTTTCGCCTTGTTCCCGCCGCAGGCATCTAAGGTGGCCGCGATGAGCGCCCGCTCCGCTGCCTCCATCGACATCCCGACCCGGATGTCAACCGGGGAACGGGCATCCGGTCGCTCCGGCGGCGACGGCGACCGGATGAACTCGGTCGGGATGTCCGGGACGTCCAGCACCTCCCGGTCGGCTAAGAGCACCATCGTCTCGATGCACCGGCGGAGCGCCCGGCCATTCCCCGTCCAGTCGGCCGCGCAGAGCCGTCGCACCGCCTCCTCCGTGATGCCCCGGACGGCGACCCCACGGCGCGCCGCCGCGGTCGTGACGAGGGAGCGCATCAGGTCGGGGGACAGCGGTTCAGTGAGCGTGTCTGCCCGCAGCACCGTCCGGTCGATCAGCACATCCCGGATGTACACCGGCACGTCATCGACGTCCAGCGCCGGCCCCGACGCCATGACGATCATGCTCTCGATGCAGTTCTCCAGCTCCCGGACGTTCCCCGGCCAGTGGTACGCGGACAGGCGGTCGAGCGCCCCCTTGCTGATTCGCGCGACGGGCTTCCCGTTCCGTTCGCTGAACCGCCGGATGAACGCCTCGATCAACAGCGGCAAGTCCTCTTTCCGTTCCCGGAGCGGCGGCACGGTCAGCGTGACCACCTTCAGCCGGTAGTACAGGTCTTCCCGGAACCGCCCACGGACGACCTCCTCCTCCAGGTTCCGGTGGGTCGCCGCGATCAGCCGGACGTCCGTCCGGAGCGTCCGGTTCCCCCCGACCCGCTCGAACTCCCGTTCCTGCAGCACCCGCAGGAGCTTGATCTGGATGGTGGGAGTGAGTTCGCCCACCTCGTCGAGGAACAGCGTCCCGCCGTCGGCCAACTCGAACCGCCCCTTGCGCAGCGCGACCGCCCCGGTGAACGCCCCGCGCTCATGGCCGAACAGCTCGCTCTCGATCACCCCCTCGGAGAGCGCCCCGCACGACAGCCGGACGAACGGCTTCTCCTTCCGGCTGCTGTTCATGTGGATCGCATGGGCGACCAGCTCCTTGCCCGTCCCGCTCTCCCCGTAGATCAAAACAGTCGCCAGGGTGTCCGCGATCTGGGCGACCTGCTCGTAGATGCGCTGCATCGCCGCCGACTTGCCGATGATGTTCTGGAAGCCGTACCGGATCTCGAGCTGACGGTGGAGGTCGAGGTTCTCCTGGACGATGCGCTGGCGGTCGAGAATCTTCTCGATCTCCGCCGCTAACTTTTCCGTCGGCACCGGCCGCTCGAGGACGTCGTACGCCCCTTCCTGCATCGCACCCACCGCCGCCTCGATCCGGCCAGGGCCGGTCTGCCCGGTGATCATCACCACCCCGATCCCCGGACTCTTCCGCAGGGCGACCTCCATCAGTCGCATCCCGTCGAGACCGGGGCCGGACAGGTCGGTGACGAGGACGTTGACCGGCTCGGATTCCAGGACGTTCAACGCCTGATCCTCGGATTCGACGGCGATCACCCGGTATCCCAGCCGATCCAGGCTGTACGCGATCTCGTCCCGGTCGCGTTTCGTCTGCTCGACGAGCAGAATGGCTGCAGGTTGATGGGCGTTCATAGAAAGACAGGGGTCAGGGGTCAGGGGTCAGTAATACAGCCTACCATGCAACTTACGGACAATCTGCCATTCTGTCAAGTCTCTCGCAGGTGAGAAAAAAAGGTTGCGCGCCGAATGGTTGTACGGTAGAATGACGGGATGTTGGACTGTTTTTTCAATCCAAAATCCAAAATCCAAAATCGAGAACCCTATGTCCTCCCAGACTCTCCCCCCTCCCATCGCCCGCTTCAGCGACGGGGTTGTACGGCGTGTGCTCCCCAACGGCCTGACCGTCCTGATCAAACCCAACCGGGTCGCCCCGGTCGTGGCCGTCGCGTCGTACGTGAAGGCGGGGTACTTCAACGAACCGGACGACCGGGCGGGACTGGCTCATCTGCTCGAACACATGTACTTCAAGGGATGCCGCAAGTATCCGGGTCCGGAAGACATCGGGATGGCCGTCGAAGCGGTCGGGGGCAACCTCAACGCCGGGACGATTTACGACTATACCTACTATTACTTCACCCTGCCGCGTGAGAGCTTCGAGAAAGGGGTCGAGATCCAGGCGGACGCCTTAGCTCACCCGCTGTTCGACCCGGACGAGCTGCGCCGGGAGGCGGAGGTCATCATCGAGGAGAGCAAGCGGAAGTACGACAACCCGTCCGCATTCGCCGCCGAGAAGCTGTACGAACTGGCGTTCGACCGTCACTGGATGCGGCGGTGGCGGATCGGCAGCGACCGGGTGCTGCGGGCGATCACACGGGAGACTGTCGTCGATTTCTTCGCCTCGTCGTATCGTCCGGCGAACATGATCGTGGCTGTCGTCGGGTCTGTCGACCCGGACGCGGCGCTGAGCGTCATCGAGCGGGAGTTCGGGACGATCCCGGTGGGAACGGTTCACACGGAGACCTCACCCCCTGAACCGCCGCAGACCGCGTTGAAGTACCAGGAATTGCGGGGGGACATCAATCAGGAGTACCTGGAGATCGGGTTCCACGCCCCCGGGGTGCTCGCGCCCGACACGGACGCGCTCGACTTAGCCGCCGCCATCATCGGGCGCGGCCGGAGCGCCCGGCTCTACCAGCGCGTCAAGGA
>JACQVL010000240.1 GCA_016209865.1 Candidatus Latescibacterota bacterium
CTCGGACTGAGGCGCTCTCGATCACGTCCGGGTAGAGCGTTCCCTGGGCCAGGTACTCGACATTCCGCAATGAGGTCAGTTCGTCTTCTAACACCCGGATGAATTCAGACCCGATGATCTTCCGTTTCTGCTCCGGGTCAACCACTCCCCGGAGACGGGTGAGGAACCGGTCTGAGGCATCGACGGACCGGAACCGAGCGTGGATCGTCCGTCGGTACGTCTCATTGACCTGTTCAGCTTCGCGCTTCCGGAGGAGGCCGTTGTCGATGAACACGCAAGTCAGCCGGTCGCCGATCGCCTGTCCGACGAGGGCGGCGACGACGGAGGAATCGACGCCGCCGCTGACGAAACAGACGACGCGGCTCGACCCGACGGTCGTTCGAATGTCGGCGATCGCGTTCGTGATGAACGACTGCGGCGTCCAGTCGCCCGTGCACCCGCAGACGTTGAACAGGAAATTCCTCAGGATCGCCGTCCCCTGCGGGGTGTGGGCGACTTCGGGGTGGAACTGGACGCCGTACAGCCGGCGTGTCCGGTCGGCGACGGCGGCGATGAGCGCGTTCTCCGACCGGGCGATGACGTCGAACCCGGCGGGAGGACGGATGAGTTCATCCCCGTGGCTCATCCAGACGGCCAGGTGATCCGGGAGGGCGCGGAACAGGTCGGAGCCGGTCTCCGTCTGGATCGTCGCCGGCCCGTATTCCCGTTTCGTCGCCTTCGTCACCGCGCCGCCCAGGTAGTGGCCGATCAGTTGCAGGCCGTAGCAGATGCCCAGGACTGGAATCTGAACCTCAAAAATCTTGGGGTCGGGATGGGGCGCGCCGTCCCCGTACACGCTCGCCGGCCCGCCGGAGAGGACGATGCCCTTCGGCGCGCGCTCGACCAGACGGTCTGCGGGCGTATCGAACGGAAGGATCTCGCAGTAGACCTTGCACTCCCGGATGCGGCGGGCGATGAGCTGGGTGTACTGGGCTCCGAAATCCAGGATGGCGATCCATTCACGGTGTCTCATACAGAGCTCCTCTTCCGCCATTCCGCGCTGATAGTGGTATCCCGTTTCCAGTGGACGTCATCCGCGTACGGATAATCGGTATTATAATGCAGTCCCCGGCTCTCCTTGCGGGTCAACGCACATTCGATGATGAGCGACGCGACCGTGGCGATGTTGCGTAATTCGATCAACTCCGGTGTCACCACCGTCTTCTTGTAGAACTCCTCGATCTCCTCGGCGATCACCCGCACCCGCCGCTGCGCCCGGATCAGTCGGGCGTTCGACCGGACGATGCCGACGTAGTCCCACATCAGCGTCTGGATTTCCGTCCGGTCGTGGGCGATGAGCACCCATTCCTCGCTGTCGAACGTCCCTTCATCGTTCCACTCCGGGATGTCGGGCGGGATGGATGTCGTGTGCCGGTCGACAAACGCGATCCCGTGCATGACCGCGTGGTGCGAGAACACGAGTCCCTCTAAGAGGGAGTTGCTCGCCAGCCGGTTGGCCCCGTGCAGGCCGGTGCAGGCGACTTCCCCGCACGCGTACAGTCCCCGGATCGACGTGCAGCCGTTCAGGTCGGTGACGATGCCGCCGCACATATAATGGGCCGCCGGGACGACCGGGATCCAGGCCTTCGTGATGTCCAAACCGAGCGCCAGGCACCGTTGATAGATATTCGGAAAACGTTCCCTCGTCTCGTCCGCCGGCTTGTGGGTCACGTCGAGGTACACACACGAATCCCCACTCTTCTTCAGCTCCCGGTCGATCGCGCGGGCGACGACGTCTCGCGGGGCGAGCGCGCCGAGCGGGTGGTACTCCGGCATGAACTCCCGGCCGTCCTGCGTGCGCAGCACCGCCCCGTAGCCCCGGACCGCCTCCGAGATCAAGAACGACCGGGCCTGCGGATGGTAGAGCGTCGTCGGATGGAACTGCATGAACTCCAAGTTCGCCACGTCCGCGCCCGCACGGTACGCCATCGCCACCCCATCCCCGGTCGCGATCGACGGGTTAGTCGTGTGGAGGTAGACCTGTCCCGCCCCTCCGGTCGCTAACAGGGTGGCTTTCGCTAAGAACTTCTCGACGACCCCGGTCGTCGTGTTGAGCGCGTAGACCCCCCAGCAGGTCGTCCCTCGCTCGCGCATCTGGGCTTTGTCCCGCAGGTGGTGCTCGGTGATCAGGTCGATGGCCACGTGGTGTTCATACACCCGGATGTTCGGGTGTGATTTCACCGCCTCGATCAGGGCCCGCTCGACCTCCTGGCCGGTCAGGTCGGCGGTGTGGACGATCCGGTGACGGGAATGTCCACCCTCGCGGCCGAGGGACAGCTCCTCCATCCCATCTTCCCGCCGCTTCTTCGTAAACCGTGCTCCCCAGGCGATCAGCTCCTGGATGCGCTGCGGGCCATCCCGGACGACGATCTCGACCGCGTCGCGGTGACAGAGTCCCGCCCCGGCGACGAGGGTATCCTGGATGTGCAGGTCGAACGAGTCGTCGGCCGCCATCACCGAGGCGATCCCGCCCTGCGCGTAATTCGTGTTCGACTCGGTATCGTGCTTCTTCGTGATGATGGTGACCGTGCCGCGCTGGGCGGCTTTCAGCGCGAACGACAGGCCCGCGATCCCGGAACCGATGACGAGAAAGTCGGAGATATGAGACATGAGAAATTTTGGATTTTAGATTTTGGATTTTGGATTGACAACCTTGGATCTCAAATGAGCCTAACTCTATCATGTAATAATCTTGTCTGAGACCTCCGCGTCAAGCGTAAAACGAACCACCCCCCGGAATCACAGATGATAACGCTAATCCAAAATCTAAAATCCAAAATCCAAAATCGATTTCTCCTCCCCCTTGACGATCTTCACCTCGATCTCGATCACCGTGATCTTCGACAGATCAGCGCCGGCCGGGAGGCGCACCGCGTCTTTCTCTGTCGTGACGACCCACCGGGCGCCCGCTTGATCGGCTACGCGGAGAGCGGAGCGGAGGTCGTGCTGTGAGAACGGGTGATGATCCGGGAACCGGATGCGGTGGAGCAGAGTGGCTCCCGCATCTTCCAGCGTCTGCTCGAACGACCTGGGGTTGGCGATCCCAGACAGCGCGAGGACCGGGACGCCATGCAGGCTGGCGATCGACTGGACGGTTCCGTCTGTGAGCGACCGGACGCCGGACGGTCTATACATCAATTCCGTGATGCAGGCGGCTGGGTTCAGCTTCTGTACCTGTTCGTGGAAGGGATCGAGCGCCTCGCCCTGATCGACGCGGGTCAGGACGATGGCGTGCGCCCGGCGGAGTGCAGTGACCGGTTCCCGCAGCGGACCGGCTGGCAGGAGTCGGCCGTTCCCGAACGGGTTCGTGCTGTCGAGCACGACGATGTCGCGGTCGCGGGCCAGCCGCCGGTGCTGGAACCCATCGTCGAGCAGGAGCACGGTCGCGCCCAACTCCTGGATGGCCACGCGACCAGCCGCCGTCCGGTCCGCTCCGACGATGACCGGGACTCCGGGGAGGGTCGACGCGAGCAGGAACGGTTCGTCCCCGGCCGACTGCCAATCGAGGTGTACGGCCGAGCCGTCGGACACGATCGCGACGCCCTGTCCTTGCCGTCCGTACCCCCGGCTCAGGATGACGACACGCTGGCCGCGCTCCACCAGCCACCGCGCCAGGTGGCGGACGAGCGGAGTTTTCCCGGCTCCGCCGACCGTGATCCCGCCGATGCTGATCACTCTAACCGGTAACTGTTCACTCCGCAACAGCCCGTTGCTGTATAACCGATCCCTCGCGCCAACCGCCGCGCCAAACAGAGAGGACGGCAGCCAGAGCATCCCCCGGAGCAGCGCGACTGAGGCGGCCCGGTCGTGAGGGTCGATGATCCGGTTGAAGAGATGGGAGAGCATAAGACTCGGGGTCCGGGGTTCGGGATTCGGGGTTCGGGAAAAGATAAGAAATTCGGAAGAACTGGAAGAGAAAAGGCTCTCCTATTTTTTCTCTTCCCCGAACCCCGTACCCCGTACCCCGAATCCCGTCTTCAGTACCTTCTCTATCACCAACTCTACCGTCTGCTCCGCGTTCCCCCTCTGGCTCCGCACCGCCTCAACCGCGGCCTGTCCCATCCGGCGCCGCTCATCAGGCCGGTCGAGCAGGCGCAGGAGCGCGTCCGCGAGTTCGCGGCTGTCCTTCACTTCACATCCCCCTCCACTCTCTCGGAGCGCGTCAGCATTCGCCCGGACGTTCTGCGTGTGCGGCCCGAATAGGACGGGCACTCCGTGCGCGGCCGGCTCCAGGAGGTTGTGCCCGCCTAACGGGACGAGCGTCGCGCCGACGAACGCCGCATCGGCGACGGCGTACAGGCCCGCCAGTTCGCCTATGGTATCGAGGAGAATAACAGATGCGGGGGTCAGGGGTCGGGGGTC
>JACQVL010000029.1 GCA_016209865.1 Candidatus Latescibacterota bacterium
CTCCGCTTGCGGAGAGGGGAAGGGGGCTGGGGGCGTAGGGGTGAGGTTCAAGACTCGGCAATCCAATTCTTTTTCTGAACGTCTATAGCATGTTCACTGTCATCCACAATGGTTCGTCTTGACTTACAGCGCAGTATGAATTACTATAACACTACTGTCAAGGGATTTCCGGGAAGAGTGACCCTGTTTTTGCTTGGTTTCAATTCCAAATTCCAAAATCGAAAATCCAAAATTATGAGGGGCTGTCATGAAACTCGAAGGCAAAGTCGCCCTGATCACCGGCTCCGGGCGGGGACTCGGACGGGCGTACGCCCTCCACCTGGGCCGGCTGGGGGCGGATGTCGTCGTCAACGACATCGTCCTGGAGGCGGCGAAGGAGTACGACGAAGTGCTGACCGCGCCGACGGTGATGGACGAACTCCGGGCGATCGGCCGCCGGTCAATCGGGATTCAGGCGGACGTGACCGTCAAGGCAGACGTCGAGGCGATGATGCAGCAGGTGCTCGACGAGTTCGGCCGGCTGGACATCCTCGTCAACAACGCGGGCGGGGCGCTCCGCCACCCGCACGACCGGGCGAACACCGCGTCCACCGCCCATGAGGACTACTACCGGTACATCATGGACATCAACCTGACCGGGACGATTTGGTGTTGCCAGGCGGCGAGCGTCCCGATGAAGGCGCAGCGGAGTGGGAAGATTGTGAACGTCAGCTCACAGGCTGGGATGTGGTCGGGGAAGGGCGGCGGCGGGATGCCGTACAAAGTGGCGAAGGCGGGAGTCATCCAGTACACCCGCATCTTAGCGGCGGAACTCGGGCCGCATGGGATCAACGTCAACTGCATCGCGCCGGGGTTCATCCTCTCGTCCCGGGCGATCGCAGGCGGCCGCGGCCAGTCGCCGACGAAAGAAGAACTGGAAGCCCAGATTCCGCTCCGCCGGCTCGGCGTCCCTGAAGACTGCGCGAAGGTCGTGGAATTCCTCGTCACCGACCTGTCGGATTACGTCACCGGCCAGTGCATCCCGGTCTGCGGGGGGTTTGTGGCGTTTTAAAGACACGTTAGCACGTTGACACGTTAGAACGTTGCAACGTTAAAATAACGTGCGAACGTGCGAACGTGCAAACGTGGGAACGGTGTATGTCGTATGTCTGTCAGTCGATGGTCGCGCCGCTCCGGCGGGTGATCGTGAAGCGTCCGGAGGAGGCGTTCCTGGATGAGGCCCAGGTCGACGCGCAGTGGCGAACGCTCGGCTACCTCGACCGGCCAGACCTCGCCCGCGCGGGGGACGAGCATCGTCGGTTCGTCTCGCTGCTGCACGAGGCCGGCGCGGACGTGATCCCGTTACCCGCCGACCTACGAACGGGACTGGATTCGCTCTACACCCATGACCCGGTCGCGGCGGTGACGGAGCGTGGGGTGATCCTGGCCCGGATGGGCAAAGAGGCGAGGCGGGGCGAAACGGACGCAATGGCAGATGCGTTCGCGCGTTTGGGAATCCCGGTGCTCGGTCGGATTCACGAGCCGGGGACGATCGAAGGAGGCGACGCCCTCTGGCTCGACCGGCAGACCGTCGCCGTCGGCCGGACCTACCGGACAAACGCGGACGGCATCCGGCAATTCCGGACGCTCCTCGCTCCCCTCGACGTCGAGGTGATCGACGTCCCGCTCGTCCACTGGGACGGCCCCGGGGCGGTCCTCCATCTGATGTCCATCATCAGCCTGCTGGACGACGACCTGGCTGTTGTCTACGACCGGCTTTTGCCCATCCCGTTCCGGGAACTCTTGCTTCACCGCCGGGTTCAGATGGTGTCCCTGCCG
This sequence comes from Candidatus Latescibacterota bacterium, assembly GCA_016209865.1. Classification (GTDB taxonomy): domain Bacteria; phylum JAAXHH01; class JAAXHH01; order JAAXHH01; family JACQVL01; genus JACQVL01. The sequence continues at coordinate 1,819 of JACQVL010000029.1, forward strand.
CAGGAGGAGTACGATTCGATCGGCTGTAATGTGCTGGCGGTCGCGCCGCGCCGGTGTCTGATGCTGTCCGGCAATCCGAAGACCGCCCAGCGGCTCCGTCAGGCCGGGTGTGAGGTGCAGGAGTTCGACGGCGCGGACATCTGCCTCAAAGGAAGCGGCGGCCCGACCTGCCTGACCCGACCGGTCTGGCGGGAGTAGCCGGTCTTTTCCCTTGCCCGGATTCCGACTTGCGATTATAGTACAACGATCTCTGAATAGTCTTATCAGGTTTTACCGACCACCGACCACCAGCCTTCGGAGCCATCGCTATGATCATGCCAAAACAGAACAACGGCCAGAGCCTGACGTTCTCGGATTTCGCGTACCGTCGCGCGACAGTTGACCTGACGAATCAGACCTCCCGGATCGAGGAGAGACGGTGCGAGGACATGGAAGACTTCATGGGCGGGATTGCGCGGGCGTTCAAATTCCTCGCCCGGTACGAGGTGCGTGACCCGTACGCGCCCGACAGTCCGCTCTTGATGAACACGGGATTGCTGAGCGGGACGGAGGTGATGACCGGCCTCCGGGTGTTCTTCTCCGCGTACAGCCCGTTGAAAACGTCGAACGCCGGGCTTCCGGGCGCGATGTGGTCGGCGGTGAGCGGGGAGCTCGGGACGAAACTCCGGTACGCCGGACTGGACGAAGCGCTGTTCGTGGGGCGAGCCGCAAAACCGGTCTATCTCGTCATTTCCGGGGACGGGACGCACGTTGAGCTGGCGTTCCACGACGCCTCAGACCTGGTCGGGCGGACGACGCAGGAGAAGATCATGGCCCTGCTCGACCGGTACCAGGATGCGCATTTTGCCGCCATCGGTCCGGCGGGAGAACATTACGACACCGTCCGGTACGCGGCGATCGCGGGCAGTACGATCAATCAACTGAGAAGCCGTGACGCGAAGAGCCGGTTCGCGGGCCGCGGCGGGATGGGCGGGGTGATGGGGTCGAAGAACCTCTTAGCGATCGTCGCGCAGGCGCAAGACCCGAAGGGGGAGCGACTGAGCGAGGAAATGAAGAAGATTAACCACGAGATCGCCCGCGGGCCGGGTTCCCGGAAGTTCCGGGATGCGGACAAAGCGGACGGCCTGGGCGGGACGTGGTCGAACTACCCGACGATGCACGCCGTCCACATCCTCCCGGAGAACAACTTCCGGCCGACCGGGAGCGACGCGCCGGCTCATATCTTCCGGGAAGCGGTGGAGGAGGAATTTCTCGTCAAGGATGAATCCTGTTTCCGGTGCGGCATCGCCTGTCATAAGAACCTGTACGAGCGGAAGGACGACGGCAAGGCGGGCGCGTTCCTGGCGAAATGGGACTACGAACCCCTGAACTTGCTGACGACCAACCTGGGGATTCACGACCGCCAGGCGGCCAATGAGCTCATCCTCCTCGTTGACCATCTCGGCTTCGATTCCATCAGCCTGGGGACGACACTCGGCTACGTCATGGATTACAACCGTCGCCGCAGCACGGGCAAGATCGCGGACGGCCTGTCGTTCGGGGATGCGGAGACGACGCTGCGGATCATCACCCGGATCGCGCACGGCCAGGAACCCCTGCTGGGACAGGGCACGAAACGGCTGGCTGATCAGCTCGGCGAGAGGGCGTACGCGATGCAGTGCAAGGGGGTCGAACTCCCCGCCTACCTGCCGGACACGAACCCCGGCTACCCGTTCGCCATCGCGGGCGGGCACATGTCGATGCAGACATTCCTCCTCCTGGCCAACGAGAAGGATACCTCGCTCGACTACTGGGAGAAGGCGATCACCGAGCGGGGATTGTACCAGATCAGGGACGATATCACCGGCCTCTGCAAGTTCGCCGGACTGAATTACCCGATGGCCGCGCAGGCGATCACAGAGGTGACGGGCGTCCCGATGACCGAACCGGAGTTGCGGCGGGTGGTGCTCCGGACGTTCCTCCGGGGGTACGCCCTCGAACGGAAGCAAGGGTTTGCAGTCGAGGATTACGTCTTGCCAGAGCAGACGTACGACCCCAACCCTAATATCAAGCTCCCGGCGTTTATCACGCGGTCGTTCTTCGAGGAACTCCGGAGCCGGGTGCTGCGTCGGTTTGACGCGATGGTGGCAGAGCAGGGGGTGGGGTGAAGGGAGGGGGGCGAAAAGGGGAAAAGGCGAAAAGGAGAAAGAATGAACACGTATCGAGTCGGGTTTATCGGATGTGGGGGCATCGCGGGGGCGCACGCCGCGGGCTACCGGGCCGTCCAGAACGCGCAGATCGACTTCGTGGCGGGCGCGGACGTCAACGCGAGCAGCGACCGGGTGAAACGGTTCGTCGAACGGTACGGCGTGAAGCTGTACACCGATTACCGGGAGATGTTAGCAAAAGAGCAGTTCGACCTCGTCTCCGTCTGCACCTGGCCACGCACGCACTGCGAAGGGACGATCGCGGCGGCGGAGCATGGGGCGAAGGGCATCATGAGTGAGAAGCCGATGGCGGTGAACTTGGACGAGGCGGACCGGATGATCGAGGCGTGCACGAAAGCCGGAACGACCCTTGCCATCGGCCATGAGCACCGGTTCGACCCGCAGTCCGTCCGGGCGAAGGAACTGCTCCGGCAGGGGGAGATCGGACGGCTCACCCTGGCCTGGGGGCATTGCGGAGCCGACTTGATGAACAACGGGACGCACGTCATCGACCTGATCAACTACTTCAACGACGACGTCGAGCCGGTCTGGGCGATGGGTCAGGTCGACCGGCGGCGGAAGCTCGAAGGACGGGGCAATCATCCGGATATGGTGATCGAGGATATGGCGGTCGGGCGCGTGGGGTACAAGAACGGGGTCACGGCCCTGATCGAACTGGGGGAATGGGCGCACCCGGCGTACCAGTTTCACCTCATCGGGACGGACGGGATCATCGACGTCAACATGCCCAACGCGCCGACGTTGAAAGTGCTGTCGAGCTTCCGCCACGTCGGCTGGACGGCCCCGGACCTCCCCCAGGTGGATGTTATGCGGGCGGAACTGGAGGAGCTGATCGACGCCGTCGAGGGCCGGGCGGTGCACCGGTCGAGCGCCCAGCGCGGCCGGGCGGCGTTAGAGACGATCATGGGCATCTTCGAGTCCACCTACCGGCGGGCGCTGATCGAATTTCCGGTGACGATCCGGGACTTTCCCCTGGAGCGGATGATCAAGGAAGGTCTGCTGTAAATTATTGATTCAATGAGTGCCGCACGATCTCCGCGCCACGCACGAGCGCTTTCAGCTTCTCCACCGCCAGCCATCGGGCGGTCTGACTGAACCCGCAGTCCGGGGCGAGCCACAGCCGGTCCGCCGGGACGTACTGAAGCAGGTTATGAACCCGCTCGACGACCTCTTCCGGGGTCTCGACCGAACGCCCCTTGACGTCGATCACTCCCGCGCAGAGGATCTTGTCCCCTCCGTATTCCTTCCAGAGGTCGGTTTCCCACATACACCGGTTGGCGAATTCCAGGTGGATGACGTCGGCGGCCAGATCGCGGAAGTATGGGGCGAACGCGGCATACGACCGGTAGGAGATCGCCGGGCGTCCCCGGAAATTGCCGAAGCAGAAGTGGACTTCGACCATCGCTTCCACGTCCTTCACGCAGGCGTTGAAGACGGAGACCATCTCCGGGAGACCGCCGGGCATGATCCAGAACGCGGGTTCGTCGATCTGGATGTGCCGCGCGCCGGCCGCGACCACGGCGTGAAGCTCCTCGTTGATCCAGGGAACCAGGTCCCAGGCTACCTCTCCTTTATCTTTATACACCCGGCCAGGGTTGATCCGGAACGCTTGCGTGACCGGCCCTTGCAGCGCCACGATGAGCGGCTTCGTCGTGCGCGAGTGCGCGTACTGCCATTCCCGGTCCAATCCGTAGCCGTGCGGGACGGTCAGCTGCTCGACACACCGGAACGCGTCGAGCTGGTCCGGGCCGGGATAGCCCAGCCGCCGCTCGAACGGAATCTTCTCCAGGCCGTGGATGCGGTCGTGAAAGTTCCAGGTGAAGTCCGCGCGCTGCATCTCCCCGTCGGAGATGATGTCCACCCCCGCCTCGGTCATGTCCATGATGGCGGTGTTCACCGCGTCCTTGAGCGACTCCTCGATGTCCGAAGGCCCCAATTTGCCCTCAGCGACCGCATCCCGCAGCACCCACACCCAGCTCGGAAGTCCGTGGCTGCCGATCACCTGGGTGGGTAACAGCGGAAGGTCGGGGTACACGGTTCGAGGATGCATCGGATGATCTCCTTTCCTGGGTCGATAAACCGCCTCGCTTTTTTCTTCCCTGCACGTGGATCACCCAATATAATACAAAGCGACCTGTTCGTGTACAAAATACGACGAACGATCCAACGATGGAGGATTGTCTCATCGATCAGACGCCCGGCTCGCCCAGCCCTGTCTCGCTTCGAGCGGCCATCATCGGCCTGTTCCTCTCTGCCGTCGTCAGCCTCTGGGGCCAGTACGCGGCCGACCATTTGGGCTACAATTACATGACGTATGGCCAGCTCCCGACCTGTTTCCTGCTGCCTTTTCTCCTCCTCGTCCTGGGGCCGAACATCGCCCTGGGGTCTGTCGCGCCGCGACGAGCGCTCACCCGGTCGGAAGTCCTGGTGATCTTCTCGATGGGCCTGATCGGGTCGATGGTGCCCGATTGGGCGATGACGCGCTACCTGATCGCCATCATCACCGCCCCGCACTATTTCGCCAGCCCGGAGAACCGATGGGCGGACAAATTCTTCTCCGCCCTGCCCGACTGGCTGGTGCTCCGCGATGAGCGCGGGGCCGCGCGGACGTTCTTTGAAGGTCTGGCGGCCGGGCAGTCGATCCCGTGGTCCGCCTGGGTCGTGCCGCTCTTCTGGTGGTTGTCGTTCTTCGCCGCCCTCCTGTTCGTCGGAGCCTGCCTGGTCGTCATCCTCCGGAAGCAATGGGTGGAGCACGAAAAACTCCGGTTCCCCTTAGGACAGGTGGCCCTGCACGTCGTGGGCGTGTCGGACGAGGCCGCTCATTCCGCATGGCCGGCGTTTTTTCGCACCCGGATGTTTCAGGCCGGTCTGGGGATCGCCCTGTTCGTCATGACCTGGAATTGCATCGCCTACTGGGACGTGCTCCCGCGGATTCCGATCGCGTACTCTGATGGGTTCGACCTGACGCTCGGACGGGCATTCCCTCCGATCCCGATTCGTCCCGACCTCTATGCCCTGTGTTTCTCATTCTTCGTCAACGTCGAAATCCTCTTCAGTGTCTGGTTCTTCATTCTGCTGGTCAGTATCATCGAGGCCGGGGTTCTGAACCGGATCGGCGTGTTCGCCCCGTCCAGCACGTTCGTGAAAGGCGGCCTCCCGTCCATCCAATCGATCGGGGGAATGATCGTGTTCGTCCTGTGGGGACTCTGGATGGCGCGGCCTCACCTGCGGGAGGTGTTGCGGAAGGCGGTCGGTCGCCCGACTGCTCTCAACGACGAAGACGAACTTTTTTCCTACCGGACTGCGGTGGTCGGACTGGTGATCGGACTGCTCTACGTGGTGGGCTGGCTCCACTCTGCTGGCTTCTCGTTGCCGGTCCTGGCCTTGTTTCTCTTTTGCCTGTTCGTTTTCTACCTGGCCATGGTCAGGATGATGGCCGAGGCGGGACTGGTGACGCTCGACCTGCCGATCAACGCCAACCAGTTCACCGTCGGGATGGTGGGGTCCGTCCATCTGTCCCGGCCGGATTTGACCGCCCTCGGCCTGGCCAATGCGTTCGCGCGGAACTGGCGGACGTTTACGATGGTCGGGCTGTCCCACGTGGCCTGGCTGCGCGACCGGGTCTGGCCGGGACGGCGTCATCTGTTCGGCTGGCTGTGTCTGGCGTTCGGGACGAGCGCGCTGTCGTCGATCCTTTACGTGATCTACGCGGGATACACGACGGGCGCGAACAACCTGCGGTCCGGGCCTGGAGGGCTGGGGGTGGGGTTCTACAGCATGATCATCCAGTGGGTGGACAACGCGACCCAGGTCAGCCGGCTGGAGATTCTTTTCCTGATCTCTGGCATGATCCTGAACATCCTCTTAACCGCCGGCCGGTATCTGTTCTACTGGTGGCCGCTCCACCCTATCGGGTTCGTGGCGCTGACCTCGGACTCCGTGCTCCGCGTCGTCTTTCCGATCTTTCAGGCCTGGCTGATTCAGACGTTGCTGCTCCGGTTCGGCGGAGTTCGACTCTACCGAAAGACACAGCCGCTCTTCTTAGGACTGTTGGTGGGATATGTTTTAGGGGTGGGGGTATCCTACGTCGTTGACAGCGTCTGGTTTCCGGGCAGTCCGCATGCGACGGAGGCGTTTTAGGGCGGGGATGAATGCGTCCGTTCTATAGTTTTTCAGAGTGCCCAACGAGAGCTTCATCTGCCAGTTTGTCGAGCTTCCCGGATCTGACATCTTTCTCTATTTGGCGTTCCCATTTTGTTGCTTCATACTCATAAAACCATTGACGAAACGCTGCCAGTTGTGCTTGATTCAATTTCCTCACCTCTTGTTCGAGTTTCTCAACCCTGGTCATCACATCGTCTCCTCTTCTTGTGGGATAACGGGAGATGGATGTTTACCCGGCCTTATCGCTTCTTCTCAAACTCCCGCGCCCAGTTCTCCACGACGATGAACGTAGTCCTCGCCTCTTCCTGCATCTGCAACGCCACGAATCGCTGGCCATCTGCGGGTACATCGTACGTCGGACCCGCAAGGCTACCAACCAGACGAAACCGAGATCGCTCCTGATCGAAGGGAAACAGTGGCCGGGGCGTGCCCCACTCGAACTCCGGCGTCGTCCGAACCGGCACCACCATCAGCGCTCGGACGGTGCTCGGCGCCGTTCCCTCGACGTAAAAGAGCTCATTGCTCTGCCCGCTCCACCGGGGTGCCATCCCGCCGTTGACTGACACCAGCCATTGGCGCCGACCGTCGGGAAACGACCGCACGTAGATCTCCCACCGGCCCGACTCATCCGACGCGTACGCCACATATCGGCTATCGGGCGACAGCGCTGGACTTATTTCCTGGAAAGGAGTTTGCCGAAAAAGACTTGGAGATCGGTTCCCCGTCATGGGCAGATACCATAGATCCAACTGATTCTTCTCATCTCTCGCCGAGTAGACCAGGTACTGGCCACGCCACGCGGTCAGGCCCCATTTCCCCGCAGGACCGGTGACGAGCAGTTTCTCCTCATCACTCCCATCTGCAGCCTTGAGGTAAATATTGGGGTAAGAAATTACACCGGACAGGAACGCCACCTGATCGCCCGCCGGATTCCAGATCGGGTAGAGTTTGGGCTCGGGAGTAGAGGTCAGACGGAACTTGGTCCCCCGGTCAGCGTCGTGAATCCAGATGTCCATGTTGTTCTGCTCGGTGCTTGTGACCACCACGCGCCGGCCATCGGACGACAGGGCAAGATTCGTGATATTGGTCTGGGGCTGGCCGATGGGACCCTCGATCTGCCCGCTGCGGCCCACCCACACTAACTGCCTGGCCCCTTCTGAGAGTGAGCGATACACCAATGTGCCATCCGAGGATACGCTGGGGATGTCCCCCTGAGCCGCTACCAGGAACGGCTCGCCCGTCTTCCTCCGACTCCTCAGGTCGAACGGCACCGCCCATATGCCCACATCCCACCCGCCACGTTGATACACGAGATGCCCTGTGGGGGAGTATATCGGAAACGCCAGCGCATCCCCGGGATGGCGTACCAACATCATCCGCGTATCGCCATCCTGGACTACGAGAGCTCCCGCGCTGTCTATCATGTCCACAGCAAAGACGAGGGTTTCTCCACCCGGAAGGACATGAGGATAGAAAAACCCGCGTTCGCCCCGGGTGGAGTCCGGCTGCAAAAACACCTGCGGGATACCCCCCTGTGCCGGGACGGTATACAACGAGGTATTGTTCCCTGTCGTCAGACCGAACACGATGTCGCCTGTTGCCTTCCACGTGGCTCCGGCCAGGAACCCCTGGGGCAAAGTGCACACCGGAGTGCTCGACCCGCTCTGGACGGCCACAGTGCGGAGTTGGTCGCCTCTACGTCCGCCGAGGATACTGGGTACAAAGTAGCCAATGACTTTGCTGTCGGGGGCCCAGAACGGTCGTTGCGCGCCGTCGGTGTCAGCCAGTTCGCGCGGCTCCACCTCTGCCAGATGACGCACCCACAGCCGATTTCCCTTGGTGTAGGCCACCATCATGCCGTCAGGAGAGATCGCGGGGCCATTAAGACGATTGCCAAAATCTGCGGATTGGAATGCATATTTGCGAAGCGGTGGTTCGGGACTCGACGTGAGAAACCATGTCGCCAGCGCGGTCACGAGCACCGCGGCTGCTGCTATCGGTACCGGCCGGCGCCAGAAGGGGATGGATTTCGGTGGCTCCACCTTTGGCGGTGGAGGCAGTGTGCGCGCGTCCACGAGCACCGTCCCGGCGTCCACATCCGCCTTCACCTCTTTCAGGTCATTCCGCACCTCCCGCGCCGTCTGGTAGCGGTTCCCCACGTCCTTCTGCAGACACTTCCGGACGAGCCGGCCCAGGTCGCGCGGCAGTTCTGGCTTGAGCACCGTCACCGGCGTCGGCTCGTCCTTCAGGATGCTGCTGATGATGGCGACATAATCCGCCCCCTCAAACGGCCGTTGCCCGGTCAG
>JACQVL010000235.1 GCA_016209865.1 Candidatus Latescibacterota bacterium
GATTTCGACGTCGTCGTCGCATCCAACCTGTTCGGGGACATCCTGACGGACATCTCCGCCATCATCGTCGGCAGCATGGGACTGGCGCCGAGCGCGAACATCAACCCCGAACGGCGGTTCCCGTCGATGTTCGAGCCGGTTCACGGCGCGGCGTTCGACCTGATCGGCAAGGGGGTCGTCAACCCGTTAGCGACCATCTTGGCCGGGGCGATGATGGTCGAGTTCCTGGGAGAACAGGACGCCGCGGCGGCCATCCGGCGGGCCGTGACAGACAACCTGCGGGACGGCACGGTCCGGACGCCCGACCTCGGCGGCCGTTCGACGACGAGCCAGGTCGGGGATGATATCGCCCGGCGTGTCGCCTCGTGATTTGTTCACCACAAAGGCACAAAGGACACAAAGAAAAAATTTGTAGAACCTTTGTGCTCTTTGTGTCTTTGTGGTGAGAATGATCTGGTGAAGAAGACGATGGACACTCCTCTCACCCTCACCCGCCCGGAGCGCCGGACGATCGCCGTCTGGCTCATCATCGCCCTCATCGGCCTGGGAGTCAGTCTCCGGTACCATGAGGCGGCGTTTCCCTCCGCGTCGATCGACTTCCGGATCACCCGCGACGAGGCGGGCGCGGCGGCGGCGGCGTTCCTGAAGCAGCAGGGGTACGACCCCGCGTCGTACCGGTCGGTGACCATCTTCGACTACGATGACGACGCGAAGGTCTACTTAGAGCGCGAGCTGGGACTGGGAACGGCCAACCGGCTGATGCGATCTCAGGTGACGGTGTGGCGCTGGAAGACCCGATTCGTCCGCCCGCTCCAGCAGGAAGAGTTCACCGTCTCGTTCAGCCCGTCCGGCCGCTTGGTCGGGTTTGACCACGAGATCGAGGAGCGACGGGCCGGGGCAAACTTGACGAAACTCCAGGCTCAGACGATCGCCGAGCGATTCCTCGTCGAGCGCCAGTCGATCAACCTGGCCGGCTATCGTCTCGTCGAAGGGGAGACGAAGACTCGCGACCGCCGGACCGATCATACCTTCACGTGGGAACGCACGAATTTCAAGGCCAAAGCCGCCACGGCGCGGGTGAGCGTGGCCGTCCAGGGGGATCGAGTCGGCGGTTACGAGGAGTACCTCAAGATCCCCGAGGCCTGGCAGCGTGAGTACGCCCGTCTCCGCTCCCGGAACGAGCTGATGCAGCGCATCGCAGAGGCGGTGTTTGTCGGTCTGTTGATCGCCCTCCTCGTCGTGTTCGTGATCGAACTGACCCGCAGACGGATCATCTGGCGGTTCGGCTTCCAGGCCGGGGCTGCGCTCGCCGTCGCCACGATCGCCCTCACCGTCAACAACCTGCCCCTCGCGTTCGCCGACTACCAGACGACGCAATCCTTAGCCAATTTCTACGGGCGGGAAGTGTTCTTCGCCCTCGTCGGGGCAGGGGCGTGGTTGTTAGTCATCACCCTCATCGGGGCGACCGGGGTCTCGGTCTACCGCCGGGCGTTCCCGGACAAGATCGCGCCGGAGTCGCTGTTGACCGGGCGCGCGCTGCGGTCGAAGGAATACGGGCTGGCCTCCATCGTCGGGTACCTGATCCCCGTCGTGATGTTAGGGTACGTGACCGCGTTCTACCTGATCGGAGAACGGTTCGGTGTCTGGTCGCCCGCCGATATCGAGTACACGGACGCGGTCAGTACCTCGTTGCCCTGGCTCTACCCGTTGACGATCGGACTTCAGGCGGCGATCTTCGAGGAGTTCATCTTCCGTCTGTTCGCCATCCCGTTCCTCATCCAGCGTCTCAAATCCCCCTTCCTCGCCGTCCTGCTCTCCTCCGTCTCCTGGGCGTTCCTCCACAGCAACTACCCGCAGCAGCCGTTCTTTATCCGGGGGACGGAGATCACGGTCGTCGGGATGATACTCGGCTATGCGTTCATCCGGTACGGCATCTTGAGCAGCCTGATCGCCCATTATGCGTTCGATGCGCTGGTGATCGGACTCTTCCTGTTCCAGTCGTCCCGGTTGTACTTCCAGGTCGCCGGGGGCATCGTCGTCGGGATGATGCTCATTCCCTTCATTCCGTCCGCCGTCGCGCTCGTCCGCCGCCGGTTCGAGGCCGACCCGTCGATCCTGAACGAGACGGTCGAACGCCGGCTCACCGAATCACAGCCGGCCATCCCCGTTCCTGAGCTTGCGACGGCCGGTTTACCCGGTGAGCCGTCTGTGCAGCCTGAGCCCGTCCAGGCCGCCCCGGTGAGCCGTCGGGCCCTCCTCGTCGTCTGGGGACTGGCGGTGGTGAGCGTGGGGGTGATCGCGCTCGTCCCGGTTGAACGGTTCCTCGATTTTGTTGACGTCCGAGTCGATCGGGCGCAGGCGCTGAGGCTGGCGGAGGAGTCTCTTACGCGGCGCGGCGTCAAGACTGACCGGTTCCGGCGTGTGGCCGATTTCTACGTGGTCACCCAGGACGACGACGACCGGCTCGTCATCCGGTACATCCGGCGTGCGGTCGGGCTGGCGGGGCTGAACCGCCTCTACCGGACGCGGCTCGACCCGGCGGCCTGGCAGGTCAGGTTTTTCATCCCGCTCCAGAAGGAAGAATATCGGGTCTTCGTGGGCGTGAACGGGGCAATCTTAGGGTATGACCACCGGATCGATGAGAAAGCGCCGGGCGGGAACCTGTCACAGGACGCCGCGCTGGCAGCGGCGCGCGATTCCCTCCGGACACGCGGGGTCGACCTGCGTCCCTATCGGCTCGTCGAGGCCAATCAGGAGAAGCGGGACGCCCGGACTGACTACACGTTCGTCTGGGAGGATACGACCGTCGCCATTCGAGAGGGGAAATTCCGGGTTCGAACGACGGTGCAGGGGAACGAGGTGGTGCGCGATGCCGTCTTCTTTAAACCGCCTGAGGCGTGGGTTCGGGAGGAGCGCAAGACGACCTTAAAAGATATCATCATCACTGGCCTCCTCGTTCTCGTCTCCGCCGGGGTGGTGATCGTCGCGTTGCGTCTGTTCATCCAGTGGATCCGGCAGCGGCAGGTTGAATGGCGGTTCAGCCTGAAGGCGGCCGCCGTCGTCGCCGTCGCGGGACTGCTCGAGCAGGCCAACAACCTGAGCACGCTGTACGCCGCGTACAACACGACGCAGAGCCTCCAGAGCTTCTTAGTGCAGACCGTGATCGGGTTCGTCTTAGGCATGGTCGGCCTGGTGCTCGCCGGGACGGTGCTGATCGGGTTCGTCGAGGCGTTCTACCGGACGATGTACCCCGGCCGGCCCGGCCTGAGGACGTGGTTCCGATCGGTCCTCCGGCTCGACACCCCGTCCGCGAGGGCGACGGTCCGGTCCGCTCTCCTGCTGTCATACGCAGCGTGTGTTCTCCAGCCGGGGTTTCATCAGTTCATCGGCGCGGGGGAGCAATGGCTCGGCCTCAACGTCGGGCGGACGGCGACGGGGGTGCCGTTTGCGACGAATTACGTCCCGTGGATCAGCGCAGTCCTGAGCGCGGGGTCGGACGCGGTCATGGACGGGGCGGTCCTGCTCGTCCTCATCCTGCTTGCCCGGCATTATCTGCGCAGACCGCCCGTCATGGCTGGAGTGCTCGGCCTCCTGGTCGTCCTTCAGCAGGCCGGGGCTGCCCGGACGTGGATGGAGTTCGGGACGACGAGTGTGGAGCGGCTGTTGGCCGTCGGGGTGGTCTGGCTCGCCGTCACGACCGTGTGGCGGGAGAATTTCTTAGCCTATGTGCTGACGATCTTCTTAGCGCGACTGACCGCGAGTGGGTGGGCGATGATCACCGGGTCGACGGGCGGGTACCGGATGGCGGGGATGTGGGTATTGATTCTGGCGGCGGTGCCGGTGGTGATGTGGGGGGTGATGAGCGTGAGGATGCGGGTTCGTGGAGTGCGGGAGGAGACCACAGGGGGATGATGAGAGTAGGGGCGCAGAATCCTGCGCCCCTACAGCCGTGCCATGAACCATGGAATTATCGCCCTATCGTTCCTATTGTGTTAAACCCTTCCTTGCTGAACCCTACCCGATCCGACCCGAACGCGTCGATGAGCGTCTCGTACAGCCGGCGGTACGCGTCTGGATGATACCAGTCATCATACCCATGCCGCGTGTACAGCGCCCGGATGCCCAGGCGTTCGGTGCGGCTGCCGCACGAGCCGTCCCCGGCGAAGTAGGTGTCCACGACCACCCGATGGCATCGTCCCGCCAGGAGCCGGGCGAACGCGGCCGGGTCGTTCGGGAGCACCGGGCTGACCGCCACCTGGACGGCCAGTCCCGCGGCCATCGCCGCGTCGAGTGTCTCAACCCGGTGCCGGATTGATGGACAACGGGGCGTGAGCGTTCGCCTGACGGTCTCGTCATTCGTCTCCAGCGTCAGACTGAGGACGCACCGGTCGATCTGCGCTAACAGGTCAAAATCACGCCGGACGACCGGGCTTCGTGTCTGGACGACGAGCAAGTCGGGTTGATGGGCGATGAACGCTTCGAGGCATCGCCGGGTGATGTGGTATTTCGCCTCCGCGCCCTGGTACGGGTCGGTGGCGGAACTCATGAAGACGCGGACGGGCTTTCCGCGCGCCCGGAGAGCGGCGAGTTCTCTCAACAGGACGTCGGGCGCGTTCACCTTCACGTCCACGTACTCGCCCCATTCCCCGCCGTGGTACTGGTGGATGGGCAGCGCCTGGACGTAGCAGTAGGCGCACTGGAACACGCACCCGACGTACGGTTGGAGGCTGTGGGTGTACTCCGCTAAGAACCCGCCGGTTTTGGTTAATGCGGATTTGCACGTCGTTTCACGAACGGTCATGTTTCACGTCCCCGCCATCACATCACGCGCCCACCGGGTCCACGTCCACGCTCACCCGCACCCTCTCCCGGTTCGCCTCCCGTTCCCACCGAGACCAGGCATCCCGCACCGAGTCCCGCAGCAGCCGGGAATGGGCGCACCGGGCAATGACCTGCCAGCGGTACTGTCCCCGGACGCGGGCGACCACGGCGGGCGCAGGGCCGAGGATCGACAGTCCCGTGCTGGTCTCCCGGAGCAACGTCACAAACCGGCGGGCTTCCGCGATGACCTCCTCTTCATCCGCTCCCTGGAACAGCAGTCCGACCAGCCGGCCGAACGGGGGATAGCCTAATTCCCGTCGGTCTTCGATCTCGCGCGCGTAGAACGCGTCGTAGTCGTGCGTACGTGCGGAGACGAGGCTGTGATGGCTGAGGGCGTAGGTCTGGATGATGACCTCGCCCCCACGGCTGCTCCGTCCCGTCCGGCCCGCCACCTGCGTCAACAACTGGAACGTCCGTTCGCTCGCCCGGAAATCGGGGAGGTTGAGGGCGGTGTCCGCCGAGACGACACCGACGAGCGTCACGTACGGAAAATCGAACCCTTTCGCCACCATCTGCGTGCCCAGCAGGATGTCCACCTCCTGGTTGAGGACGCGCTCGAAGATGGTGTAGTGCGACCCCTTCCGCGTCGTCGTGTCGACGTCCATCCGGGCGACACGCGCCTCCGGGAACAGGCGTTTGACTTCATCCTCGACCCGCTGGGTGCCCGTCCCCCTGAACCGGATGGACAGCGACCGGCACTGCGGGCAGACGTCGGGCGCGTGCATCCGGTGGTCACAGTAATGGCACCGGAGGAGGAGGCTGTCGGCATGGTAGGTCAGGGTGACGCTGCAGTGGGGACAGGAGAGGGTGTGTCCGCAGTCGCGGCACTGGATGAACGTCGAGAACCCGCGCCGGTTGAGGAACAGGATGACCTGTTCCTGTCTGGTCAGCCGGTCGTGCATCCGGTCGCGCAGGGGGGTGGAGAAGATCGACCAGTTGCCGCGTTTGTGCTCCTCGCGCATGTCGACCACGTCGACGCCCGGGAGCGGGCGCTGGTCGACCCGTACGGAGAGTCGGCAGAGGGTAAATTTCCCGCCCAGCGCGTTCGTGTACGTCTCCAGCGCCGGGGTGGCGCTCCCCAGCAGGGCGACCGCGCCCGCGGCCCGGGCGCGCATGATGGCCACGTCGCGCGCGTGGTACCGGGGCGCGTCGTCGAATTGCTTGTACGACGGTTCGTGCTCTTCGTCGACGACGATCAGGCCGAGGTTGGCCACCGGCGCGAACACCGCAGAACGGGCGCCGACGACGATCCGGTGCCGCCCCGCCTTCGTCTGGCGCCAGGCGTCGTACCGCTCGCCCGGAGACAGTCCGCTGTGGAGGACGGTGACCAGGTCGCCAAAGTGGGCCCGGAATTGCCGGACGGCGGGCGGGGTGAGCGCCAGCTCGGGGACGAGCACGATCGCGTCCCGCCCGTCCTCGAGCGTCCGGGCGATCGCCCGGATGTAGACGTGCGTCTTCCCGCTGCCGGTGACGCCGTACAGGAGGACCGGGCTGAACTGCTGCGTTCCGATCATCCGGTCGATCGTCGCTAAGGCGGTGTGTTGTTCGTCGGTCGAGACGACCGGCTCCGGAACCGGCACGGAATACGCCCGGTAGGGGTCGCGGATGACCTCGACCTCCTGCGTCTCGACCAGTCCCTTGCGGACGAGATCATGGATGACCCGGCTGTCGATCTGGCTCAGATGGCGGAGTTGTTCGGTCGTCAGCCGTCCCCCGTGTTTGACGAGCAGGTTCACGCAGCTCGCCTGCCGTGGGGCGCGGGCCGCGAGCTGTTCGACCTCGCGGCTGGCGTCCGGGAGGGGCACGCACAGGGCGACCCACGTCTCATACTTGATGCCCGGGTCGGCGGCCGGCGTACCGACCCGGAGTTCGACCCATCCTTTCGCTTCGAGCGCACGGAGCGGGGCGAAGAGTTGAGGGAGGGTCACGCGCCGTTTGAGGTGAGCGATGGAGACCGTGCCCTGCTCGGCGATCGTGGCCAGGAGCAACGCCTGCTGGGGAGCGATCCGTCTGACCTCCGCGATCTGCTCCGGCGAGCATGGCCGGGCGAGGGTGACGGTCTGCTCCGCCTCGTTCAGCAGTCCGCCGGGGAGCGCCGCACGGATGGCCTCTCCCCAGGCGCACAGGTAGTACTCAGCGACCCAGCGGGTCAGGTCGAGCAGCGCCCGGTCGAGGATGGGCGCCGGGTCGAGGATATCGAGAATCGCCTTCAGAGAAGGGATGGGACACTCAGACGTGAGTCCGGTGATCACTCCGGTCACCAGCCGGTTCCGGAACGGCACGAACGCGCGGCACCCGACCTGGGCGGTCTCTCGAAGGGTCTCTGGGACGGTGTACGAGAAAAGTTGCGGGATCGGTTGAGGCAGCGCGATCTCGGCGAAGCGGGGCGCAGTCGCCATCGGCGTTAATAGATGCGGTAGAGGTAATACTGTCCGAACCCATCCCGATCCACGAACATGAAATGGCGGGAGATGGTGTAATAGTGCCAGACCTGGTACGGGTTGGAATCCCGCTCAAACGCGAACCGCTCGACTTCATCGGGTGGGCCGAGCAGGACATAGATTCGTCCCTGGTCGCTCTTCCATCCTCTGCCCATGGCGTTGGTGAAGTGTTTATTCGCGTACTCGATCCGGCTGTAGTACGTGATCAGGTTTTCGTTCTTGTCCGTCCCCGGGCTCGGGTCGTGACGTCTCCAGAACCGTTCGAGCGCGGCGTGCTGATCAGCCGGAGCCGCTTTTTCCAGTTCTTTCAGCTCGCTCGTCGAGGCAATATACCGGAGCTGCTCGACGATTTCTTTATAGTTCTTCGGGCTGGTCAACGGGAGCAAATACTGCCAGAGCACATGAAACTCACCCGACGTTCGGGCGGACTTTCGGATGGCTTCATCGGTGACCTCAACCTCCATCATGTAGGTCCCCTGGCCCAGACCCGCCACATCGAATCGATCGCTGTACCCGCCAGCCGGGCCTTTCCGTTCGAGCACCCGCTGCTGCGTGTGGGCGACCTGTCCGTTTGCTGCCTTAATCTTGTACGCCACCTTGAGCGGTTTGGCCGCACTGAGGTCTGCGGTCGTGTAGACCTCATAATAGACATACAGATCAGCACGGTTTTCCCCATAGGCGCGGGTCAGGCTGGGGAGCACCTGGAAGCCGTGCCTGACGTACGGAGACGCCGTCGCCGCTGGCTCGATGTGCCGGGCAAATTCGAGGTCGCTGAGACTCAATTCTTTCTTATGATAATCCGGGACCGTGAACTTCTGCGACAGGTTGATCTCTTCAGACGATTCCAGGTCGAGCAGGTTGGCGACGACCACGTACTTTCCCGGTGGGATTTCCGCGACGAACAGGCTGTCTTTGAATGCCGTCAGCGAATTCGTCTCTTCTTCGCTCCTGGCCGTCACCGAATCCCGGACAGTCGTGCCGGTGAGTTGATAGTTTTTCGTATCGTTGATGACGAGGGACAGCTCGAACCGGGCTCTGTAATCCTGTCCCTTCTTGATGAACCGGAGACCATCGTTCACCAGCCGGTAGTGGACTTCGACGTGTTCATTCTCCGGGGCCGGTCCCTGGGCTGTCGTGATATCGATGGTGAGGAAGGGCGGGCTGAGCTGGTTACCGGTGGAGAACTCTGGCAAATCGGGCGGTTTCTGAGCGAGGCTCTGCCCCGTCCCGCAGAGGAAGAACGTCACCACCGCACACCATCCCATGAACGGATGATTGGGCTGCTTCATCGGAGCCCTCCTGTCATGCCACCTGGCAACGCTCATCGGGAGAAGCAACAGGGGTTCGAAACCCCACATCGGTGATTGTATTCTATCAAAATATACTCTAAAGCCCCTGTTCTGTAAAACATTTTTTTAGCCGGGTGACGCACAGACACGGTGCCGGATGCTCAGCACCAGAAAGAGCTTGACAGACGAGGATTCGTCGTTATACTCACACCGCAATTCATGAGGAGGACACTGAGTAAGACGCTCTCGTCCCTGTCCGGTTGCACGACCGGGTTGTCACCGTCTTCCCACGGAGCAGCAGGATGATCACGCACACGTTTCCGCTCATCGAGGTCGCTGGCGACTCGTACACGATGGGCCGCGAGCATGGGGAACAGGCGGTGACGCTGATTCACCGGTATCTCCTGTGGATCGAACGGCTCACCCGCATCCCCCGTGACCGGCTCTGTGCGAATGCCATGCGGTTGTTGCCCCGGATAGCCGCGCTCAGTCCCCGGTTTATCGACGAAGTCCGCGGGCTGGCGGACGGGGCCGGAATCTCGTTCGAAGAAGCGCTGCTCTGTCAGGCGCGCGCAGAGGCGGCTCATGCGCACGACGGGGGATGCTCCGCCTTCGCGTTGACCGGGTCGGCGACGGCGGACGGACGACCGCTGGCCGGACAGAACCAGGACCTGGAGCCGGAGTACGCGGACGTGGCCATTCTCCTCCGGATGAAGCCCGACGACGGCCGGCCCCGGGCGCTGATGTTCACGTTCGCCGGCCAGCTCGGCTATGCCGGGATGAACGCGCATGGCGTCGCCCACTTCGCCAACGCGCTCTACGACTGTCCCTGGCAACCTGGACTCCCGCACTATCCCCTGAAACGGTTGATGCTGGAGCAGCCGTCCGTGGACGCCTGTATCTCGCTGCTCCGTGAGCACCCGACCTGCTCGGCGGCCAACGTCGTCCTGTGCGACGGGAACGGCCGGGTCGCGGATGTCGAGGTCCGCCCCGAAGGAATCGCGGTCTTTCAGGATGCCCATCCAGACGCCCGCCTCCACACCAATCACTACCTGACCCCGGAATTCAGCACCTTAGAGACCAACTCCTTAGCCGACTCCTGTCCCCGCCTCGACCGGCTGCGGGTGCTCGTCCGGTCGGCGTGGGGGACGATCACCGTCGACACGCTGAAGGCGATCCTGGCCGACCATGCCGGCGACCCGGGCGGTATCTGCCGTCACGGGGAGCGCGGCATGCATTCCATCTCCGGGTACATCGCGGACCCGGCCAACCGGGTCTTGCACGTCCGCCGCGGGCATGGCTGCCTGGGGAGTTGGGAAGCGTACGATATCTAATCGTTGGCACGTGCGAACGTTCACAAGGAGACCTCCAACATGCGTCGCAACCGACTTCGTGAACTCTTGAAGGCAGGCAGTCCCAGCGTCGGAACCCACCTGCACAACACCTGGCCGGCTGTCTCGGAGCTGGTCGGGCAGTCGGGGGTGTTTGACTACGTGGAGTTTGTGGGGGAATACGCCCCCTACGACCTGTACGCCCTCGAGAACTTAGGACGCGCGGTCAACCTCTTCGACATGTCCGCGATGATGAAGATCGAACAGGAACCGCGGACGTACCTGGCCATCCGGGCGATCGGGTCGGGCATCCAGAACGTCCTCTTCGCCGATGTCCGGTCGGTCGCCGACGCGCAGGCCTGCGTCCGCGCCGTCCGGGCCGAGACCCCCGACACGGGCGGCATCCACGGGGTCGGGATGCGGAGGGATGTGGGTTACGTCCTCGAATGCGGTTCCCCGGCGTTCGTGCAAGCCCTGGAGGATGCGGTGGTCGCCCTGATGATCGAAAAAGCCTCTGCCATCGAGAACCTCGACGCTCTCCTCTCCGTCAAGGGCATCGATATGGTCCAGTTCGGCCCGGCCGACTATTCGATGAGTCTCGGGCTGCCCGGACAATTTTCCCATCCAAGGGTGAAAGACGCAGAGCGGGTCATGATCGAGACCGCCCTGAAGAAAGGCATCGCCCCGCGCGCGGAGGTCAGCAGTCCGGCCCAGGCGAAATACTACACCGACCTGGGCGTCCGGCATTTCTGCATCGGGTCGGATATGAGTATCCTCTACGACTGGTTCAAGACGAACGGGAGCGAGATGAAAAAGATTCTGGCGAAAGTGTAAAAGGCAGTGACGAGTGACGAGAGAAAGGTAAAACGGTAATGACCTCTGGCGTAATAGGGGCCAAGAAACTGTAGGGAAGATTGTCAACTTTATCCTACGCTTTTACTCGTCACTGGTCACTTGTCACTCTTATTTCGGAGGTCAGCGTGACAAAGAAGAAGACGCGAGTCGGCTTCATCGGGGGCGGCGCGATCAGCCGGACCCACATGCAGTACCTGTCGAAGATGGACGACGTCGAATTGGTGGCCGTCGCGGATATCAGCGAGAAGGCGGTCGAGCAGTGCAGCAAGGAGTTTGGGTTTTCCAACTGCTTTCGTGATTACCGGGAGTTGCTGAAGATCAAAGACATTCAGGCGGTCACGGTGGGGACACCCAACCACGCCCACCACCAGCCGACGATCGATGCCCTGAACGCCGGGAAGGATGTGCTGGTGGAGAAACCCATGGCCATGACCGCCGAGCAGGCTCAGGAGATGGTGCAGGCCGCCCGGAAGCGCAGACGGCTGCTGGTCATCGGGTTCCAGTACCGGTTCTCCCCGGTAGCCCGGATGCTGAAACGGGGGATCGATCAGGGCTTCTTCGGGAACATCCTCTATGCCCGGTGCCAGACGCTGCGCCGCCGGGGGATTCCGAACTGGGGGGTGTTCGGACGAAAAGACCGCCAGGGCGGCGGCCCGCTGATCGACATCGGCGTCCACATGATCGAAGTCGCCCATTATCTGATGGGCGCCCCGAAACCGATCGCCGCGTACGGCAGCACGTACACCTACCTGGGGAATACGCCGAGCGACACCGTGTCTCCCTGGCCGCACTGGGACTACAAGACGTACACGGTCGAAGACTTAGCGGTCGGGCTTGTCCGTTTTGCCAACGGGGCGACCCTCTCCGTCGAGGCGTCGTTCGCCGCCCACATCGGGAAGGGCGAATTTACGTTCACGCTGATGGGAGAAAAGGCGGGCGGGCAGTTCGACCCGCCGATGATGTTTACGGATGAAGCGGGCACGATGGTCAACCTGATCCCGGACTACCTCCCGAATGATGATCCATTCGGGTACAAGATGCGGCACTTCATCGAGTGCGTCCAGACACGCGCGCCGTCGGAAGCGCCGGGCGAGCACGGCCTGCTGGTGCAGCAGATCCTGAGCGGCATCTACCGCTCCGCCGAGACCGGCCGTGAGGTGAGGATCGGGTGAAGAAAGGATAGCGCATGGCAACGAAACGTTCCAGATCGACTGTCATCCGTGTGGGCGTGATCGGTGTCGGACGCGGCAGCGGGTTCGCCCGCGGGGCCGGGCCGAGTTTGGGGATGAAACTCGTCGCCCTGTGCGATACGTGGGAAGAGCGGCTGCTCAAGGTTGGGAAAGAACTCGGTGTCACCACGTACACCGACTACGATACGTTCCTCGAGCACGACATGGACGCGGTCATCTTAGCCAACTACTTTCACCAGCACGCCCCGTTTGCCATCAAGGCGCTGCGAGCGGGCAGGCACGTGATGTCGGAAACCGCCGCGTGTTTTACCCTGGCCGAGGGGGTGGCGCTCGTCCGCGAGGTGGAGAAACGCGGTAAGGTCTACATGTTTGCCGAGAACTATCCGTACATGGCGTTCAACCAGGAGATGCGGCGGCTGTACCACGACGGGAAGATCGGCGAATTCAAGTACGGCGAGGGGGAATACGTCCATCCGATGTCGGCGCGGGACGTCAATTCGATCTCCTGCGGCGTGAACCACTGGCGGAACTGGCTCCCGGCCACCTACTACTGCACGCATGCGCTGGCTCCCGTCATGTTCATCACGGACACGCGGCCGGTGAAGGTCAACGGGTTCGTCGTCCCGTACGACGCCCACGACCCGGTGAAGGCTGGCCACACTGCCATGCGCTCCGATACCGCCTCGATGATCGCCCTCCGGATGGACAACGGCGCGGTCGTGAAGCTGCTCCAGGTGGGCTTGCGCGGGCATGGGAATTTCGTCCGGATTCATGGGAATCGCGGGCTGATGGAGAACCTGCGGCACGGGAATCAGAGCCTGTTGCGCGTCCGCATCGAGCCGTTCGAGAAGAAGCCGAGCGAGGTCGCCGAGCAGGTCTACGCCCCCAACTTCCCCGTGTTCGCAGAAGCCGCCGCCCGAGCCGGACACGGCGGCGGGGATTTCTTCATGAATTACCATTTCGCGGAGGCGATCCGGAAGGACGAACCGCCGTACTTAGACGTGTACCGGGGGGTGGCGATGTCGATCGTCGGCTCGTTAGCCTACCGTTCCGCGCTGGCGGATTCCGCGCCCCTGGAGGTGCCAGATTTCCGCAAGGAAGCGGCTCGTCGAACGTATGAACATGACGACTGGTCGCCCGACCCGACGACCCGCCGGCCGCCCGACCCGTGGCCGAGCGTGCTCGGCGACATCACGCCGACGAAGGCCGGACTGGCCTACGCGCGGAAGGTGTGGCGGGAATTGGGGTATGGGGGGGAGTAAGGACAAAGGACGAAGGACGAAAGAAATCTTTCTACCACTGAATCTCGTGCGCGGCGCCGGGGAACCACAGCACGTCCACCACGATCGAGAGTGCCGCCCCGGCGACATGACCGATGAGGATGCCCAGGATGAGCGGCTGCGTCTCCCGGTAGAGCCGGACGCCCCCCACCCGCAGGATGATGACCTTGACGAGCCAGGCGAGGAGGATGGACAGGAACCCGCCCCGGACCGGCCCGCCGGCCGCGATGACGAACCCGATCGGGGACAGCGGCCACCAGACGAACAGGTACCGGGCGGCGATCAGGCCAGCCGTCATCGCTCCGCCGGTGAGCAGGAAGAGGACCTCAGCGCTGGAGATGCGGGTGCTGTTCTTCATCCACGACACGATCATATCATAGAACTGCGGCCCGCCCGCGATGTCCTGGTAAAAATTCGACGCCCCGCCGAGCCGGTAGCCCGTGTAAATCGTAAAGCTGACCGCCGTCACCACACTGACCACGAACGTCAGGCCACACCAGCCGAAGAGTGCCCGTCCTTCCCCCCGCAACACCGCCTTCAGTCGGGCAACATGGGAGGGCGTAATCATCGTGAATGTCTTCCAGTTCCGGGCAAACGCGCTCCCCAGGCCGAGGGACGTCAGGTCCGACGGGGACAGCGCCGCAGACCCGACCATGCCGACGGTGAACTGGTGAGCGTTGATGGGGAGGTCGACCATGATCAGCCCGGTCTCCGCCATGACCCGGCAGAGGGCTAAGTAGAAGATGAAGAGGAGGACGAGCAAGAGGAAGGCGACGGGAATCGACATCCCGACCGCATGCAGCCAGCCGATCAGGTAGAGAAAGCCCACCACCCCGATGACGACGGCCGTCCGGTACGAGAGCAATTCATCCTCATCCCGCAGGGTCGACGGTCGGCGGCGAATGTGCCGCCAGACCTCCCGCAGGTGCCGGCGGGCCATCCAGACGCCCCAGACGACGAACACGATCATCCCGCCGATGAACTGCACGGCGACGAGTCCGCCCGGAATGGCGGTGCTGGAGTTCGCGGTGACGCCCAACCGGTTGAGCAGGCCGGTCTGGATCGTGTTGACTACCTGGAACACCCAGACGCTGAGCAGCACATCGACGTTGATAAAAAATGAGATCGTAAACCACAGGATGTTAAGCCGCATCGCCTGGGCTGGAAACGCGCGGCCGACGACGACGTCAAACCCACTGCCGCTCCTGATCGGGATGACCGGCCAGAGGTCCCAGTAGGAGCCGATGTTCCAGAGCATGGCGAACAGGGAGAGGCCGAACCCGATGACGAACTTCCGGGTTCGCATGAAGGTCGGCCAGGGAGAGGGGTTCCCCGGCGGGTTCTCCGTGAGCAGGACGGGAATCTGCGCTAAGGGGTACGACAACCGCTCATGCTCGACCCACTGCTTGCGGAGGAGGACGACCAGGCACAGTCCGACCGAGAGGAGGGCGGCGAAGAACGTCATCCACCAGAAGACGGGAATGACCCATGCGCTCCAGGGAATGGGGGTGGAGTCGGGGATGCTCTCGTAATACCCCGTGACCGCTCCCCCGATGTCCTGCACGACCACCCAATCCGCCAGGTACGGGTAGACCAGGGTAGGCCACTGATTCTCCGGCGTCCCGAAGTAGTGGGCCACGACGATCATGTTGATGAAATAGTTCGACATGCCCCAGGTCGGCACCATAAACCCGACCCAGCCGAGGCAGAAGATGAACAGGAGTTCGGCCGGCCGGAGCGCCCAGTCGGGCCGGATCGCCTTCAGGACGATGTTCGGGCCGAACACACCGATGAGGAATGGGATGAGGAACCCGAGGTCAATATGGGCGTACGTCAGGTTGCCATACCCGATCCGATAGGCCCCGTAGAGGGAAAAGAGGTTGACGATAATCGCCAGCGTCAGGCCGATCAGGACTGCCCGCGGAGTGGCGAATCGGGTTTCGCCGGAGGCCATCCCCTGACCCGCCTATCCAGCAAAGGGCACGCAGATGCCCGTCCCGAGCGCCGGCCCGGTCATCTCCGGGGTCATGTAGGCGTACGACGGCGGGGAGTCGCCCACGTTGCCACACGTCGGCCGCCCGTCTCGATCCATCGCTAAGATGGACACCCCGCCGATCCGCTGGTCGGTCAGGCGGTTCAAGTCCCGAAGAGCTTCCGAGACGGCGTCGTGCAGGCTCATCCCCATCTTCATGTACAGGACGGTACTCCGGGCGGAGCTCACCCGGATGGCCATCTCGCCCGCTCCGGTGCAGGCCGCCGCGCCGTACAGGTTGTCCGCATACCCGCCCGCCCCGATCACCGGGGAATCCCCCAACCGGCCAGGGTATTTCCAGCCCCATCCGCTCGTGCTTACCCCCATGCAGATGTCCCCGTTCGCGTCCTTGACGATGAAATTCACCGTCCCCATCTTCGTGTACGGGTCGGTCGCCCATTTGCTGAGATGGCGCAGGTCTTTCGCGTCCTTCAGCGAGGACGGGTCGACGATGCCCATCTCCTCCCGCACCTTCTTCTCCCATGCCGCCCGCATCTGCGGGGTGAGTAACGTCGCTTCCTCGAACCCCATCTCCCTGGCGAACCGCTCCGCCCCCTCGCCGACGAGGAAGACGTGGACCAGCTTCTCCATCACCATCCGGGCGATCGAGATCGGGTGCTCATAGCGGGCGACGCAACCGACCGCCCCCGCGTTGAGCGTCCGGCCGTCCATGATCTGCGCGTCCAGTTCCACCACCCCTAAGATGTTCGGGCATCCGCCCAGCCCGACGCCAGTGTCTTCCGGGTCACTTTCCACTAACCGGATACCGGCTTCAACCGCGTCGACCGCGGTCCCGCCGCGTTTCAGCGCTTCCATCGCTTCGACGACGCCGACTCCCCGTGAATTGCTCGAGATGACGATCATGGAATGGCTCCTTAGGGAAAATTCAGCCTGTACAACTCCCCAAACTTCCGCTGGAGATACGCGATAAACGATGAAGACGACAACGCCTGACCGGTCACGTGCTGGACGAGGTCGTGCGCCCGGAAGGTCATGCCTAAGCGGTGGATGTGTTCACGGAGCCACTCCCGGAGGGGGAGGAGCTCCCCGCGCGCGATCTGGTCCAGAAGACCGGGCATCGCGGCCGTGACCGCGTCGAAGAACTGCGCGGCATACAGGTTGCCCAGGGTATACGTCGGGAAATACCCGAAGCTGCCATGCGCCCAATGGATATCCTGCAGCACCCCGTCCCGGTCGCAGGGCGGCTCAAGCCCCAGGTACGCCCGCATCCGGGCGTTCCAGACGGCCGGGAGGTCATTCACTGAGAGGGTTCCTTTGAACAGGTCACGTTCGATTTCAAACCGCAGGAGGATGTGCAGGTTATACGTCACCTCGTCCGCTTCAACGCGGATGAGGGAGGGGGCCACCCGGTTGATGGCCGCGTAGAATTCCTCCTCTGACACGTCCTGCATCTGGCTGGGGAACGTCTGGACGAACTGTGGGAAGAAGAACCGCCAGAACGCCCGGCTGCGCCCGATCAGGTTCTCCCACAGCCGGGATTGGGACTCATGGATGCCTAAGGAGACCGCCGTCCCGGCCGGCGTTCCTTCGTGCTCCGGGTCGAACCCCTGCTCATACAGGCCGTGTCCGGCCTCGTGGATGACGCCGAAGAGGGATTGGGCTGGCATCGTCTCAGAGTAGCGGGTCGTCAGGCGGACGTCATGTACGCTCATCGTCGTGCAGAACGGATGGGGCGATACGTCGAGACGACCAGCCTCAGCATCGAACCCCATCCGCTCGGCCGCCATCACCGCGAACCGCCGCTGGTCGTCGATGGGGAACGTCCGGCTCAGAAAATCCGTCCGCGGGACGATCCACGACTCCTGGATACGCTGGACGAGGTCGACGAGCGGGCCCCGGAGCTGCTCGAACGTCCGGGCGATGTCCTCCGTCGACGCCCCGGGCTCATAGTCTTCGAGCAGCGCATCATACGGCTCATGGGCATACCCGACGGCTTCAGCGTACTCTTTGCGCAGGTCGACCAATCTGGCGATCCACGGGGCAAACGTCGCGAAGTCGTTGGCGGGACGGGCTTCTCGCCAGACCTCCACCGCCTTCGAGCCGGTCTCCGCGAACGCCTTGACCAGGGGGGTGGGCACGCGACGCGCCCGGTCGAACGACCAGGCGATCTCCCGGAGGTTGACTCGTTCGGTCTCGTTCAGACGCTCGGTCGCCGCCCCGTGTATCGCGTCTCCCATCTCGTCCGAGGTGAAGCGCGCGTGGGCGATCCCGGAGAGCGTGGCGAGCTGCCGGCTCCGGGCGTCCCCGCCCTTCCGGGGCATGTACGTCTCCTGATCCCATTCCATCAGCGAAACGGCCGCGTGGATCTCACTCACTTCTCGCCGGATGGCGATCATCCGGTCGTAGTGTGCACCCATAGCAGAACCCCTTGTGTTATTTTAGATTTTGGATTTGCGATTTTGGATTGAAGCACCATTGTGGGGGAGCCACTGACCGCAGTCACTCGCCGTTAATCCAAAATCCAAAATCTAAAATCCAAAATTCTTGGATCACCCACCCCCGGCCACCGGCAATTGTGGTACGATGTCAAACCGGAGCCGTCGGTGCGCCCTGCGCAGCGCCTTTTCCACGAAGCCGGGCGTTTTTCCGCGGGCGAAGATGAACCCGGGGTAGCTCGCCCCTTCCGGGAGGGGCACGAGCATCTGGCCGGGTTTCGCGGTGATCTGCACGTCCTCGATGCCCGGGACGGCTTTCGCGTTCGCGACGCCCTCAACCCCCTTCAGGATGCCCGTCGCCGGGACGGGGATCATCATCACCCCGCTCGCCTCGCCCTGGCGTTGCAGATGGTCGACCTCCAGGCCGAACGCGTGGCGGAGGATCAACTCCTCAAGGGTGATCCCCAGCCCGAAGCGGAGCGTCCGCGAACACAGCCCGCCGATCGAGCGTCCGGCCACTTCGATGATCCACGGGCCTGTCTCGTTCACGCGCAGCTCCGCATGCACCGGCCCTTCAGACAGACCGATGGCGCGGGCGGCCTGAGAGGTGCACGCGATGATCGCGTCCTGCACGGACTGCGGGAGACGGGACGGCGTGACGTAGATCGTCTCCTCAAAGAACGGCCCGTCTAACGGGTCGGGCTTGTCGAACACGGCCAGGACGCGCAGCCGGCCGCCGGTCAGGAGTCCTTCGACGGCGACTTCTCGACCGGGGATGAACTGTTCGACAAGGATCCGCGTCGAATCCGGGTCCGGGCTGGACGGCAGGTCGGGGGAATGGAAGAGGATACGCTGGATCCGGTCGAACGCGGCGACGAATTCGTCCGGCGTATCGGCACGGATAACGCCCCGGCTGGCGGAGAGCAGCAGGGGCTTCAGGACGCAAGGGTAGGCGACCCGGCTGGCGGCGAGTCGAGCCTCGTCTCTGCTCTCGACCACCGCGAAGGCCGGGCACCGGACGCCAGCGGCGGTCACGAGTTCCCGCATCCGCCGCTTATTGCGGGCCGCGTCGGCGGCCTCGGCGGAGTTGTGGGGCAGCCCTAACGCGGCGCTGGCACGTGCGGCGATGACCGTCGTGCGGTCGTCCACCGGCACGATCGCGTGGACCGGCTGTTCCTGTGCAGACCGGATGATGTCCAGGACCGCCCGATCCGGGTCCCGAAACTTGAGAGCGAGCGGGATGTGCCAGTAGTCGGCAAGGCGATGGCACCGGTCGGACCCGACGATGACGTCGAGCCCGAGCCGTTGCGCCGCCTCCAGGAACGGCTCGGCGCGGTACGTCGTCGTGGGCATGAGGAGGAGAAGACGCTTCTGGGCAGTCTTGGAAGCCATCGTCGTCTGAGTAGAAGGAACGGCCGGCATCGATCACTGGAAAAAATTTTTGCCCCGTGATGTTCGCATACAGTATACAGCCTGCCCCGCTTCCGGTCAAGCGCTTTCATCCCTCCTCATCCTGTTCAGCGCCGTTTGACGGGCATTTTGACGGGATCTCGTGCTGATCGAGAACCCTCGACAAAGAGCAAAACGCCCGTCATCTGCCCGGCTGGACGTGATTTTTATACTTTTTGCCTGAAGATTTTTAAAGAAAACCCTTGCGCAGTGGGCTTGAAACTATTATACTGTACGTGTCACAGCCGTGGAGTACCCGCGTCGACGCAGCGATGGCTGATGTTGTTCGCGGGGATCGACTATGCACCGGCTTTCGGTGCCCACCTCTCAACAGGAGGGAGACCCATGAATCGCGCAGCCTTAGCCGCCCAGGTGGCTAAAGCGACCAAGTTGTCCAAGGCCCAGGCCGACGCCGCCATCTCGGCGACGCTGAAGGGCATCACCGGCGCCTTGAAGAAAGGCGATTCGGTGACGTTGATCGGGTTTGGGACATATGGCGTCGCGCAACGCAAGGCGCGGACAGGTCGGAACCCTGCGACGGGGAAGCCGCTGAGGATTCCTGCAAAGAAGGTCGTAAAGTTCACGGCCGGGAAAGCCCTGAAGGCGGCAGTGAAGTAAGTCACACCCAGGCCGGGGACGGCCCCATCGTGTCGCCCCCGGCTGGGATGTCCAGTTCGCCTGAGGAGCGCAGCCCCCGATGCCGACGACAGAGCACGAACGCCTGCGCGAGATCACGACGTTCGGCGTTCCGCCATGGCGACGCTGGGGACCGTACGTCAGTGAGCGGGCGTGGGGCACGGTTCGGGAGGATTACAGCGCTGACGGCTCTGCCTGGACACACCTTCCCCATGATCTCGCCCGCAGCAAAGCCTACCGCTGGGGCGAAGATGGACTGGCTGGCATCTGCGACCGGTTTCAACTCCTCGTCTTTGCCCTCGCCCTGTGGAATACCCGAGACCCGTTCCTGAAAGAACGTGCGTTCGGCCTCTCCGGCCCCGAAGGCAACCACGGGGAAGACGTCAAAGAGTACTACTTCTACCTCGACAACGTCCCCACTCACAGCTACATGAAGTACCTCTATAAGTACCCGCAGGCCGAGTTTCCCTACCAGCAACTCGTCGACGAGAACCGGCGGCGTGAGGGGCGCGGGGTTGAGTATGAACTCCTCGACACGGGGGTGTTCGACGAGGACCGGTATTTCGACGTGTTCGTCGAGTACGCCAAAGCCGCCCCCGAAGACATCTGCATCCGGATCGAAGCGTTCAACCGTGGGCCTGAGGCGGCGGACTTGCACCTCCTCCCGCACCTCTGGTTCCGTAATACCTGGGCCTGGCGCGACCCGCGTGACCCGGAACCGATCATCACCCCCGGATCGTCGGGCCCCGGCTTCTGCAGCCTGCTGGCGGACGATTCGAGTGAAGAACCCATGAGAAACCTGCCGTTCCCGTACCGTCTGGGGCCGTGGCACCTGTACGCCGAAGGGACTCCCGACCTGCTGTTCACGAACAACGAGACGAACATGGCACGGGTCTATCCCTGGGCGTCCAACGTGACCCCGTACGTGAAGGATGCGTTCCACCGGTTTCTCGTCAACGGCGAGCCGTGCGTCAACCCGAACCGAATCGGGACGAAAGCGTGCGTCCACTACGTCGAGCGCATCCCCGCCGGCGGGTCGGTGGTCGTGCGCCTTCGTCTGACGCCTGACCCGCTCGATGCCCCCCTGGCCGATGTGGACGGGATCGTGACCCGGCGGCGCGCCGAGGCGGATGAATTCTACGCGGCCATCCACCCGCCGCACGCGACTGAGGACGAGCGCCGGGTTCAGCGCCAGGCGTTCGCCAGCCTGCTGTGGAACAAACAGATTTACCTGTTCGACGTGAACCGATGGCTGGAAGGGGATAACCCGGACTCCCCTCCGCCTGAGTCCCGGTGGTCGATCCGGAACATCCGCTGGCGGCATCTGAATTCGATGCGCATCATGTCGATGCCGGATAAATGGGAATACCCGTGGTTCGCCGCCTGGGATTTGGCGTTCCATTGCATTCCGCTGGCCATCATCGACCCGGACTTCGCGCAGGAACAGTTGTGGATGCTCCTCTTCGAGCAGTTCCAGCATCCGAACGGACAGATTCCCGCCTACGAATGGGAGTTCTCCGACCTGAACCCACCCGTCCATGCCTGGGCGTGCTGGAAGGTGTACACCATCGACAAGGAGCGGCATGGCCGGGCGGATCGGAAGTTCCTCGAACGATGTTTCCACAAGCTGCTCATCAACTTTGCCTGGTGGGTCAACAAGGTTGACCGCCAGGGGAACAACGTCTTCGAGGGCGGGTTCCTGGGCCTCGACAACATCACCGTCATGGACCGGAGTGAGGAACTCCCCGGCGGCGCGGTGCTGGAGCAGTCCGACGCGACCGGCTGGATGGGGCTGTTCTGTCTCAACTTGATGCGGATCACGCTGGAGTTAGCCGAAGAGAATCGGGTATACGAGGGGCTGGCGACCAAATTTTTCCAGCATTACATCTACATCGGCGCGGCGATGAAGCGGATGGGCGGCCGGAACTATCAGCTCTGGGACGAAGCGGACGGGTTTTTCTACGACGTTCTCCGGTTCCCGGACGGCGACTTTCAGAAATTCCGGGTGCGGTCACTCGTCGGCCTCATCCCGATGTATGCGATCGACGTGCTCCATGACGCCAGCCTGGCCACCCATCAGGAGTTCCTGTCAAACCTCGACTGGTTCATCCGGAACCGCCAGGACCTCGTCCGGCGGTGCTGCTACACCGATGAGCAGGATGGCACCCGCCGGCATATCCTGGCGATCGTCGACCGTGATCAGCTCCGCAGCCTGCTCGAACGGGTCTGGGACCCGAACGAATTCCTCTCTGAGGTGGGGGTTCGGAGTCTGTCCAAATACCATGAACGCCGCCCCTTCGTGTTCGGGACACGGGAGGTCCGCTACGAGCCGGCCGAGGCTGAGACGAAGATCAAAGGGGGGAATTCCAACTGGCGGGGGCCGATCTGGTTCCCGACCTCCTACCTGCTCATCGACGCGCTGACCAAGTTCGGTGAAGCGTTCGGGTCGGGCTACACCATCCAGACGCCGGGCAACCCGGACGGGCCGGTCACCCCGAAAGACATGGCCCGTGAGATCGCCAACCGGCTGATCCGGTTGTTCGTCAGGGATGCGTCCGGCCGGCGGCCGATCTATGGGGAGTCCACGAAATTCCAGTACGACCCGCACTGGCGCGACTATATTCTCTTCTTCGAGTACTTCCACGGAGATCATGGCGCCGGCCTCGGCGCTTCCCACCAGACCGGATGGACCGCCCTGGTCGCGTCCCTCATCGACGAATGGCGGCGGTAATTTTTCCTACCGAATCTCCACCCCCGCCTCCTGAGCCACTCGCCGGATATAGGCGACGGCGGCCGGAACTTTGGAGGGGGGGATGTGCTCGATCAAGAGATACCCGTCCGGGTTGGCTTGGTGGAAGCGCGTGAGGAAGGTGGCGTAGTCGAGCAGGCCCTCGCCGGGCGCCGCCTCGTCCAGATGGGTCACCAGGTCGTTGCCCACCCGGATATCTTTCGCATGACCGACGGGGGCGATGGGGCCGAGGATGTCGAAGATCTGGTGAAGGCGTTGGGTACTGTTGAACGTCTGCTGGATCGACTCGAAGTGGTTGACCGGGTCGAGCACGATGCGGATGCGCGGGGAGCCGACGCGGTCGACGACCTCGACGCAGACCTCGGGCGACCGCATCAGGGAGACGACGTGGGATTCGACGACGATCGTGACCTCGTTCGCTTCCGCGTCGTCGGCGATCTCGCGGAGGCTCGCCACGAACCGGTTGACGCTGTCCGGCCGGTGATTATCCGGGTGGGGGGTCCATGAACCGGCCGGGTTCAGGCTCCCCGGCCGGATGAGGTGTACCCCAGCCCGAAGCAGGCGCGCCACCCGGTTTCCCGCCTTGATCCGGGCGATCACCGCGCGACGGACGGCGTCGTTGGGGTCGAAGAGGCATTCCGGGTAGAGGAGGGCGAACTGGGCGAGGTCGAGTCCCAACTCCTCCCAGGCCACCCGGGCGCGTTCACAGTCGCCGTCGGTGACGTCAGCCGGGTCGGGGCCGAAGTGATGCCCGAACCCGGTGAGGCCAAGCGCCCGGATAGGATCGAACTGGGACGGGGTAAAGGTGCGAAAATCGTTGGGCAGGATATTGGCCACCCCGCTCCCGGTGAGGCCAAGTGTCCGGGTTTCCTGGCCCTGTGATGACGGAACCGCCTGACTGTCGCTCGGTAACATGCCGACCACACCGAGTCGCATAAGAGACACCTTTCTTCAACGATGAACGATGAATGATGAATGAACAACCTCCGCGCGGTCATTCCCGCGAAACCTGTCCTCGCGGAGGCGGGGAGCGGGAATCCATTCTGTTGTCGTTCCGCATTCATCATTCATCATTCTTCCTTGCTCTGTCAAGCGAATTTTTCCCCCATCTTTTCCCTTGACTTCAGTAGAGCGGCTTTATATCTTATGAAACCATCGTAATGCCGGGTAATCTCGTGAGGAACACACGCCGGGGTGGCGGAATTGGTAGACGCCTGGAACTTAAAATTCCATGGGAGTTCCTCCCGTGCCGGTTCGAGTCCGGCCCTCGGCACCTCCACCCCTTCTTATGGGCGCTTAGCTCAGCTGGTTAGAGTGCCACGTTGACATCGTGGAGGTCAGTGGTTCGAGCCCACTAGCGCCCATCATCGTTCATACCTCTTCAGCCCACAACGTGTGTGCATGCCTGATTTTCCCCGTCGAGGACACGGATGGCGCGGTCATCTGGACCGATTGGTGTAGCGATCGTCGGAACCCGGTTTGGCAATCTCCATGCGGAAGCCGTCTCGGAGTTACCCGAACGTGCCCGGCTTGTCGCCATCTGTTCCCGTCGGGAGGAGCAGGCCCGGTACTCGGCTCAACAATTCGGGGCGGAACTGGCGACGACGTCCTTCGAGCAGGTCCTGCGCCATCCCGGGGTGGAGGCGGTCCACCTGTGCGTCCCTCATGACCTGCACGCCCCGATGGCGATCGCCGCGGCTGACGCGGGCAAGCACATCCTGACCGAAAAACCGATCGCCATGACGGTCGAAGATGCGGACCGGATGATCGAAGCCGCGGACCGTGTGGGTGTGGTGCTGATGGTCAGCCATAATCAGCGGTTTCTTCAGCACCATCAACGGGCGAAAGACCTCGTCGCATCCGGGACGATCGGCGAGGTCTTTCTCTGTCGCGGAGTGTTCCAGGGGTATTCCCCGATTAAAGGCTGGCGGCACAAAGTCGCCCAGGTCGGGGGCGGGGTGTTAATCGACTCCGGGATTCACCGCATCGACCTGCTCCGCTGGATCGTCGGGGAAGTCGCGTCCGTGCAGGGGGAATCCGGCCGGTTTATCCATCAGGAGATGGAAGGGGAGGATACGGCCGTCATCCTGCTCCGGTTTGTGACCGGCGCGATCGGACAGGTGATCTGCAGTTGGGGGGTGAAAACCCCGATCCGTGATGAATCCCTCGTCCTCTGCGGGACGAAGGGGACGATCTGGGCGGAGAACTCGACGCTCTCCCTCCGGATGGCGGTCGAGGAAGCGCCCGGCCAGATGGGCCCGATCCAGGATGAATCCCTCCTCGCCGTGTCGTATCCCGACTCCGTGAAACTTGCCATCGCCCACTTCCTCGAGTGCATCGAGGAGCACAAACAGCCAGTCGTGACGGCGGTGGACGCGCGCGAAGCGGTGCGGATCGCGCAGGCCGCCTACCGGGCGATCCAGACCGGGGAGCGGGTTTCTCTAAAAGGCGAACGCTGAACGATGAATGCGGAATTGATGGATGAAAACAACAACGCTGGTCTCTGTGTCTGGTCTTTCATTCATCGTTCCAAAGGGGGTTGATGTTCATGCCATCCATCACCCTGCCGATGCGGGCCTGGTACGGGGATGACCGGGTGTCGTTCCCACTGCCGGAGGAGTGGGATGTCCGCGTCGTCGACCTCCAGGACCGGCCGGTCCTCACCGACGGGCACATCGCGCGGGCGTTCGCCAGCCCGATCGGCACGCCGAGGATCGCGGACCTCGCGCGGGGGAAGCGGAGCGCCGCCATCCTGGTCGAGGACCTGAGCCGGCCGGCCCCCACCGCCCGGATGCTTCCCCCCCTCCTGGCCGAACTCAAGGCCGGAGGCATCGCGGATGACGATATCCTGATCATCATCGCCGCCGGCAGCCATGAGTTTATGTACCGGGACGGGCTGGTCAAGAAGTTAGGGGCGGAGGTCGTCACCCGGTACGACGTGATGTGCCACGACTGCGGGGCGAACCTGGCCTGCCTGGGTGAATCGTCACACGGCACCTCGATTTACATCAACAAATTTGCCCTGGAATGCGACCTGCGGATCGGCGTGGGCGGCATCTACCCTCACGGGTATCTGGGGTTCGGGGGTGGCTCGAAGATCGTCCTCCCGGCCATCGCCGGGCGGGACAGCATCGCCTTCCTGCATTCCCGCCTCAAGGCAGGAGGGCTGGGCAACCTGGAGAACGAGCAGCGCGCTGACTCCGAGGAGGTCGCCCGGAAAGTTGGCCTTCACGCGATCGTGAACGCGGTCATCAACACCCGCCGGGAGATCGTCGGACTGTTCGTCGGGGACATGATCGCCGCCCACCGAGAGGGGTGCGCGTTCGCCCGCGCCGCGTACGCCGTCACGCCCGTGCCCGACCCCGATCTCGTCATCGCCAACGCCTACCCGATGGACACCAACCTCCAGCAGACGGGAAAAGGGGCGTGGCCGTTCGAGACCGTCCGTGCCGGAGGGACGAAGATACTGGTCACCGCCTCGACAGAAGGGACGGGCCAGCATCGCGTCTCCTTGCGCGGCCGCTCACGCATCAGCCCCGAAGCCGCCGTCGGCACGTGCGATTTTGCCGTCTTCTCCCCCATCGTCGGTCCTCGGGAGATCCACGCGATCTTTCCGGATAGCCTGACGTTCACCACGTGGGACGGGGTGCTCGACCTGCTCCGCTCCCGATACCGAAGCCCGCAAGTCCGGGTTGCGGTGTATCCCTGTGCTCCCATTCAGATGCCAGTCACAGAGTGACACTTTTTCGGAATAACAAACACGGAATAGACGAGTGAGAAGGAGGAAACCGCGATGAAAGTCTCGGTTGTGGCTCCAGCCCTGGATTCGCTCTACGGTGCAGCGCGAATCTTCTTGCCGCCCGCCGGTGCCACGCAGATCGCCGCCCCGGTCGTGCAAGCCGGGCACGATGTCGAGATCATCGACATCACGTATGAACCGTCACTCCCCGACTTCCGCCACTCCGACGTTGTGATGTTTTCGGTGATGACCTCCCAGTACAACAATTATGTAGAACTTGCGAAGATCGCCCATGCGGCGGGCAAGACCGTCATCGCCGGCGGCGTGCACCCGACGTTCCTCTCCGAAGAGTCCCTGGCGACCGGGTACGTCGATTATGTCGTGCGCGGCGAGGGGGAGGAAACGATCACGGAGCTCTTAGGGGCGATGCGGGAGCATCCGGCGACGTTCAGGCCGAACGGGATGCTGGGCATCTCGTACCGGGCGCCGGACGGGACGATCCACCACAACCCGGACCGCCCGCCTCCGCAGGACCTCGACGCCATCCCCTGGCCAGCCCGGCATCTGCTCGGCAAGTACATGCACATCTACAAGCGGACGAAACTCGACAAGGTCAAGTCGGCCGGCACGCTGACGATGAGCCGAGGGTGTCCGTACAACTGCTCCTTCTGCTCGGTGACGAAGTTCTCGGGCGCGCGCTGGCGGACGCGTTCGGTCACATCCGTCATCGAGGAGATCGAACACCTGTTCGACCGGTATGGGTATGAGGCGATCATCTTCACGGACGACCTGATGACCACTCACCGGAAGCAGATCATCGAGCTCTGCGACACGATCATCGAACGGCGGCTGAACTTCCCCTGGTGGTGCATGGCCCGGGCGGACAACGTCATGATGTGGGAAGATATGGTCGAGAAGATGGCGGAAGCCGGCTGTATCACCGTGTTTCTCGGCCTGGAGAGCGGGAACGAAGAAACGCTGAAGAACGTCAATAAAGGGGTGGCGACGAAACTCGTTCAATCAGCGGGCTCAGCGACGAACGTCGGAGAAGCCGCCGTCAACCGCCTGCGCCAATACGGGATGAACTGCGTCGGCGCGTTCCTGATCGGGGAGCCGCACGAGACGCGGAAGCAGGTCGAGCAGACGATCGGGTTCGCCAAACGGGTCGACCCGGAATGGGCGCAGTTCACGATCTACACCCCGCTGCCCGGGACGGACTCCTACGCCGCCATGAAGGACATCGTGAAGACGAAAGACTGGCGGCTGTACGACTGCACGCACGGAGTGTTCGATTCACCCTATCTGACCGGTCAGGAGATGGAGAAACTGCTCCGCAAGGCCTACAGGGGGTTCTACATGCGTTTCGGCCGGATCATCCGGGGCCAGGGACTTCGGTTTGATATCATGCTCAGCGTCCTCCGGAACCTCTTCCGGCATCGGCACCCAGCGAAAGCGCAGGACCGCCCGACGAACGGACTGCTGAGCCGGCTGTGGAAGCGGCGGCCGGTCGACGCGGCCAGCGCACCCGCGTACCGGTTTTAAATCAGGGGTCGGGAGTCAGGGGTCAGGAAAGGCTATTATCACAACTGATCGTACGAATGTAGCAAGGGCGCGTGGTTCCATCGGGATCGCGCGCCCTTCGTGTTTGCTGAGCACTGTGCGGAGTCCTACCAGTCGTGCATCGTGTGCCCCTGCCCGGGAAACCAGATGGCATCGACGAAGAAGGAGAGGGTCACGCCCACGCAATGGCCGACGAGCGCGCCGATGAAGAAGCGCTGGCCGCGCCGGTAATACATCGTCCCGCCGAGCCGCATCAGCACCCACTTCACCAGCCAGGCCAGAAAGATCGAGAGGATGGTATCCCGGATGACGCTCGCAGAACAGATCGTAAACCCGACGGGCGCAAACGGCCAGCCGGGCAGCCGATGGCGCAGGAACACCAGTCCCCACAGCAGCCCGGCCCCGATCCCCATGAACCACGTCTCATACTGACCCAGACTCATGACATTCCGCATCCAGATCACGATCAGATCGTAATACCCGACGTTCATCCCCCCGAACGCATCCCGTGTCCCGAAATGGTACGCCCCGGTCGTCGTGTACCCGATGTAGACCGTGTACGCCAGGGAGGCGACCATACTCACGACGAACGTGAAGCCCAGGACAACGAGCAGGCCGCGTTTTCTCGGCCAGTAGCCGTCCGTCATCCGGTCGACGAGCGCCAGCGACCCCATCCCCATCCCTCGCCAGTTCCGCGCGTATGCGGAGGCCAGGCCCAGGACGGTCAGGCTCGGTCTTGAGAACCGGCCCGACCCGACCGACAGGACAGTGATTTCATGAGCGTTGACGGGTAAATCCAGGAACACCAGACCCGTCTCTGCGATGATCTTGGTCATCCCGAAGTACAGGATGAACAGGAAGGCCAGGAACACCGGGATGGCCGTCAGCGACAGCCCGGCCCGGTACAACCAGGCCCAGAGATAGAGGAGGCCGCCGAGCAGCCCGAAGACCGCCACCCGGTACGGGAGCAGCTCCCGTGAATCGTCGACGTCGGCGCCCCGGCCGAACGCCTTGCGGCACACCTGCGCCAGATGCCGTCGGGCTGACCAGACGCTCAACAGGACGAACATGATGAACCCGCCGAAAAACTGGGAACTGACGCTCGCGTTCCCGCCGGTTGCACCCATGATCCCGCTCAGGCCGATTCGAGTGAGCAACCCCGACTCAACGATGCCCAGAAGAAAAAATACCCAGATGCTCAGCAGGATGTCGAGGCTGATGAAGAATGCGAAGCAGAGCATGTACACGTTGATGCGGAGAGGAATGGCGGGAAAGCTGGGGCTCAACTGCAAAGGTTGGAGGAACGAGGATGCGCCGATGGGAATGGGGGAGACCAGATAAAAATAGCTCAGGATATTCCAGACAGCCACGAACAGGACGATCCCGCACCCGGCCAGGAAGAGGCGATCGTTCAGGAAGATGTGACTCTGCCCCTGACTCTGCTCGGCGGCGATGAGGTCCAGGGGCACCTTGACGAGTGGGAACGTCAGCTTCTCGTGCTCGATCCACTGTTTGCGGAAGATCGTCACCGTGCACGCTCCCATGAAGAAGAGGACGACAAAGAAGCTCATCCACCAGAAGATCGGGATAACCCAGGCAGTCCAGGGAATGGCAGCCCCGGCCGGGAGTCCCTCGTAGAACCACTCCATCGCATGGCCCTGGTTGCTCGCCAGGAGCCAATCGGGGAGGTACGGAAAGAACGTGGTCACCCACTGATTCTCCGGCGCGGCGAAGTAGTACGGGGTGGCGATGATGGCGATGAAATATGAGACGAAGACTTTCCCTGGGATGAGGGAGGCGATGAGGAGCATGGAGAAGATGAGGCTCAATTCGTGCGGGGAGAACGCCGCCTGTGGCCGGTGCAGCCGGAGGAGCGGGTTGGCGACAAGGATGAGAACGAGGAAGAGGATGAGCGCGGCGATGGGCAGATGGGCGACCGTCATCCGGGAGGACTGGAGCAGGTAGGAACCGTAGGGCACCCAGATGTTGAGCAGGATGGCCAGGAGGAAGCCCGTGGCCACCGACCGGAAGGAAAGGATCGCCCGATGAGATTCGATGGCTGACATGGCTCCCTCGTCTGGCCGGGTGGGTTAGAGGAACCGAAGACCCGCTCAGAGCGGCAACGGGATCGTCCGGCCCTCCGCCATACTGCGCGTCACCGCTTCGGTGAATTCCATGTACTTCACCCCGTCCTCGAAGGAGGTGTGCGTCACGACTTCCTGGCCGCGAATGCAGGTCACGAATTCCTCCTCCACGCGCCATCGTCCGGCCTCCGACGAGGGGATGAGGATCTCGTGTAACGCGGTCTCCCCGCGCTGGCCGCCGTACAGGGTATCGTCCGCGACCCGCAGGACGCCTGCGCTGCCGAAGAGCAGGACTTCATTCGTATTGACCAGGCCCGCGACTGAGGAGATCAGGAAATGGGCCTGCGCCCCGCACGCCATCTCAGCGATCACATCCAGATGCTCGGGGATGCGAACCGCTCGCTTCCGGCCGCTTTCAGGGTCTTCGCGCATCGTGACGAACGTCTTCCCGCTGGCCGTCACCCGGACGGCCTCCCCCGCCCAGCGCATGACCGCTTCGTACCAGATCCCCAGGCTCATGATGTTCATCCCGCTGAGGTCAAAATCCTGACGCCAGTGGAACGGCGCGTCCGGGTTGATGAACGCCCCGTTCAGACTGCGCAGTTCAATCGCCAGAATGTCCCCGAGGTATCCCTCGGCGATCAACCGCTGGATCGTTTTATCGACCCGCAGGGTCATCGGGGAGGGCACAACCTGCGCGACCAGGCCGGGGTGTGCGCGGGCCGCATCGTACATGACTTGTGCCTCCTGGGCGTTCATGGCCATGCGCGCTTCGCACAGGACGTGCTTGCCCGCCGCCAGCCCCGCCAGGGTGACGGGACAGTGGAGGTACGGCCATGTGCCGATCACGATCGCGTTCGTGTCGGGCGCGGCGATCAACTCCCACCAGTGGTCGTAGACCGTGGGGATGCCGAATTCCCGCGCGACCCGCTCTGACGACTCACGACTCCGGTTGCACACACTAACGATGTCAATCCCATCGATCGCCTGCAGCCCAGGAATATGGTGTAGTTTGGTGTTCGTCCCTGCTCCCACGATGCCCACGCGGATCGTCTCATCGCTCATGAAATATACTCCTCCGTCTTCTTTGTTTTTTTCCGACCACTGACTACCGACCACCGACCACCGATTTAAAACACCGTCACGCCCATCTCGATGTACCGGGCCCGCTCTTCGGGCGTCCTGGCTCCCATCCCCACCTTCACGTCGCTCCCCTTCAACTGCGCGATCACGTGGCGGACACAATCGTCCACCGTCTTGAACGGGTACTCGGGATAGGCTTCCAGGCTGTAACTCAGGTCGTTCGGGCCGAACGTGACAAAGTCGATCCCGGACTTCGCCAGCCGGCGCGCGTTCGTGATCGCGTCGACGGATTCCAGTTGGAAGCAGAGGACACCGTAGGCATTCCACCACGCGGCATACTCCAGCCGGTCGGGCCGGGTTTTGATGCCGCGTCGCGCGTTGCCGCCCCAGCTCCGTCTGCCGACTTGCGGGTAATAGAAGAACGCGATCGCCTCATCGACCGTGGCCTCGTCCTTCACCTCGGGCACCATGATGCTCGACGGCCCCAGGTCGAGGTAACGGCCGATCAGGTAGGCGTGCCGGGTGTGGGTGATGCGGAACATGACGGGGATATCCAGGTCCTCCGCCATCGCGCAGACGGCGACCAGCCGGTCTTCGCTGAACGCCTCGTGCTGGCTGTCCACGGACACGTAATCGTACGACCCCTGACTCAGGATGGCCTCCAGCCGGGGCCGGTCAATCCCCATGGGGACTCCCACTCCTTGAATGATGTCTCCCCGATGGATGCGCTGCTTCAACGATGCTTTCTCGGCCATACTCAACCTCCCTCTGTACAAGCCTTCCGTCTTCGATGACGGGTGATCGTGTCAATCATGATAGATGTCGACCCTCATGTCAACGGTTTTCACAACGAAAAATGTTGACAGTGAGCGACGTGACCTGTACACATATCGATCTGGATGTCATGCATTTTGTACGCATTGTTGAGGAGGTTCACGTCCCATGCCCAGGATGACTGGCGGTCAGGCGCTGGTACGGTCGTTGTCCCGTGAGGGCGTCCGGGTGATCTTCGGACTGCCGGGGGCCCAGCAATACCACGCGCTCGACGCGCTGTACGATCAATCGGAGATCCGTTACATCACCACTCGCCACGAGCAGGCCGCCAGCTACATGGCGGATGGCTACGCCCGCGTCACCGGGGACGTCGGGACGGCGATGGTCGTGCCAGGACCTGGCCTGTTCAACGCCTCTGCGGGCATCGCTACCGCCTACGCGGCCTCCTCGCCCGTCCTGGTCATCACCGGGGAGAACCACCGGGGGCGCGCGGGCAAGGGCCGACAGGGCCCCGACGCGACGAGCGACGAGCTGGACTGGATCCGGCCGATGACGAAATGGGCGGCGCGCGCGCTGAAGCCTGCCGACGTCCCGGCCCTCGTCCACGAGGCGTTCCTCCGCTTGAGAACCGGCCGGCCGCGTCCTGTAGAAATCGAGATTCCCCCGGCGGTCTTAGCCGCAGAAGCCGACGTTGAGCTGATGGAGCCGGTCGGTGTTGAGCGTCCCGGCGGCAGTCCAGAGCGCATTCAACAGGGAGCGTCTCTCCTCGCTGGCGCGAAACGCCCGGCCATCTGGGCTGGCGGGGGTGTTATCATTTCGGAGGCTACGCCGGCGCTGCAACGATTGGCCGAGCACCTGCAAGCTCCGGTGGTGACCACGCCCAACGGCAAGGGGGCACTCTCAGACCGCCACCCGCTGTCCCTGGGCCTGGTCGAACTCCGCCACGTGCCGCTCAGACAATGGCTGACTGCGCGCGATGTCATTCTGGTCGTGGGGACCCGATCCGACGTGGCCGGGCAGTTCAAGGAACAGCAGATCGTTCAGGTCAATATCGATGCGGAGGAAATCGGGGACGCGCCCAACGCCGTCGGGATCGTCGGGGACGCACGGGGTTCGCTGGAAGACCTTGCCCATCTCATCACCGCCATGGCACCGGCACGGCCGGACTGTGCGGATGAAGTCCGGGCGCTCAACGCAGCACGATTCGACCCGGCCATCCAGCTTGAGCCACAGCACTCCCTCATGAACGCCATCCGCGCGGCGATGCCCGATGACGGGATTCTCGTCCCGTGCATGAACCAGATGGGTTACTACAGCCGGAATTACTATCCCGTGTACGCGCCCCGGACGTACCTGACCGCGTCGTACTATGGCACCCTCGGCTTCGCGTTCCC
>JACQVL010000267.1 GCA_016209865.1 Candidatus Latescibacterota bacterium
GAGAAAGTCCGCGTCGAAGATGGCGATGAACTCCCCGCGAGCGTGCCGCAGGCCCTCGTGCAGCGCGCCCGCCTTGTAGCCATGCCGCTCCGTCCGGTGGAGGTAGTGGATGTCCACGCCCCGCGCCCGGTGGCGGGCGACACACGCCGCCGCGAGCGGCGCGGTCTCGTCGGTCGAATCATCGAGCACCTGCACCTCGAGGCGGTCGGGGGGATAGTCGAGCTGGCAGACCGCGTCGATCAGTCGCTCGATGACGTGCCGTTCGTTGTACACCGGGAGCTGCACCGTCACGACCGGCCAGGCGCCGAGGGCGTCGGGGGGCGGGAACCCCGGGCGTGGATATTTGTAGTACAGGAACACCATCAACGCCCGGTGGGCACCGTACAGCGCGAGCCACGCAAGGACGAGAAAAGAGAGGATGAGGAAGGTGAGCTTGAAGGAGGTCATCGAGCGTTCCGTTCACGGTTGACAGGAATTCTGCCGCTCATCGCACTGGGCGCGATCATCGAGGCGGCCTGCCTGGAGATCGTCCGGATCGGGGATTTGCGAACCAGTCTGGCCACGGTGTGGGTTGGAGACTATCCGGTCATCATCCTGGTCTTCTGGCTCCCGTTCCTTGCCGCGTTCCTGACGTACCTGGTCGTCGTGGACCCTCACAATCCCCCCGACCCCCATTAACTCCCACGAGGGGAGAGAAAGGGGGAGGAGTCAGAGGGAACGAATGTCTCCCCTCTCCCCGCTGCGGGAGAGGGGCCGGGGGTGAGGGGCGCCGTCATCCTCGTCTTCGCCGTCCTGTTCCGCGTCACCCTGCTCTTCAGTCCGCCCACGTTATCTGACGATCTCTACCGGTACGTCTGGGATGGGCGGACGCAGAACCACGGGATCAACCCGTACCGATATCCCCCCAACGCGCCCGAACTCGCCGGACTGCGGGATGCGTACTATCCGGGCATCAACAACAAGCCCATCCCGACCGTCTATCCCCCGCTGATGGAGATCGTCTTCCGGGGCGTCGACCGAATCGCCCATACGCCGATGGCGATGAAGGTCGTCTTCGTCCTGTGCGACCTCGGCGTGATCGTCCTGCTCGGCCTGCTGCTGAGAACGCACCATCTACCCATCGTCCGGATGGTGATCTATGCCTGGAACCCGCTCGTCCTGGTCGAAGTGGCGGGCAGCGGCCATAACGACCCCCTGGCCGTCGGCCTGATGCTGGCCGCCCTGCTCGCCCTGACAGCCGGCCGGCCCATCCTGTCCGTCGTCTCCCTGGCGCTGTCCGTCGTCTCTAAATTGTTCGCCGTCGTCCTGCTCCCCTCGGTCGCCCGCGCGATGCCGCGAAAACGGGCGCTGTTGCTGTTTCCGGTCGTCGTCGGCCTCTTGTATCTCCCCTACCTCGACGCCGGGCGGCATCTGACGACCGGACTGTTCGTCTACGGAAACAAGTGGCGGTTCAACGACAGCCTGTTCACGCTGGCTCTCTCCGTGACCGGCGACCTGACGCTGGCGAAAGTGATCGTCGGAGTCTTCTTTCTCGGTGTCGTCATCACCCGTTTGCGTGGACCAGAATCCCCTGTCCGCACCGCCTATGTGCTCATCGGCGCCTACCTCATCCTCACCCCGACCGTCCAGTCCTGGTATCTCCTCTGGCTCCTCCCCTTCCTCTGCTTCTTCCCGAACCGCGCCTGGCTGCTCCTGTCCGGCCTCATCATGCTCTCGTACCACGTGTTGATTCAGTTCACCCGAACCGGACTCTGGCGGGAAGCCCTGTGGGTGCGGTATGTTGAGTATATTCCATTCTATGCCCTATTGATGTTCGACGCCATCAAAGGGCGAAAAGGGTAAACGGCGAAAAGGCGAAAGGGGTAAAAGACAACAGAGAGAACACCGCTTCCGCCTTCTCTGTTCCCCTTTCCCATTTTCTATTTCCCCTTTCCCATCTTACAGCTCCCGCATCACGCCGACCCGATGCTGCTCCGCCGCGCTGACGGGCATCTGCAGCCGGCCGG
The DNA here is from genome assembly GCA_016209865.1 of Candidatus Latescibacterota bacterium. GTDB lineage: Bacteria > JAAXHH01 > JAAXHH01 > JAAXHH01 > JACQVL01 > JACQVL01. Next base: position 2,007 of record JACQVL010000267.1, read on the forward strand.
CCCGGTCGAGTGCCTCAGAAGCCGCCTCGATGGCCAAGTCGGGCCGATTGTTCTCCTGACTGAGGTGGGCGAGGATGACCTCCTGGATGTCAGCGTGTACGAGATGCTCGATGGCAGTGGCCGCCGCGCCGTTGGAGAGGTGGCCGTATTGACCCAGGATGCGCTGCTTGACCGGCCAGGGATACCGTCCGTTCTTCAGCATGGCCTCATCATGGTTGGCCTCAAGGATGAGCAGGTGTGCGTGTTTCAGCCGCTCCAGGACGAGGCCGCTCACGAACCCCAGGTCCGTGGCGATGCCGACGCGAACCCGGCCGTCCGTGATGGCAAGGCCGAACGGGTCGGCCGCGTCGTGCGAGACGGTGAACGGTGAACAGACGAGGTCGTGGATGGCGAACGAGTGACCGTTCTCGACCCAGCGGATCGCTTCCAGCGGGAGGGCAGAACGAAGCGAACTCTCCCACTGGGGGCCTGTCATGGCCGCATAGGTTGAACGGTTCAGGTACAGCGGAATGCGCCTGCGGGCGATCGGACGGAGACCCTTGATGTGATCGGTGTGCTCGTGGGTGATGATCACGCCGTCCAATTCGTCGAATGTGCGGCCGATCTGCGCCAGCCGCCGCGCGAGGTCTGTCCCGCTCAGTCCCGCATCGATCAGCAGACGTGCCCGCCTCGACTCGACGTAGATCGCGTTCCCCGCGCTGCCGCTGGCTAAGATGCAGACGTTCATCGTACGCTCCGCAACCGGTTCATCTCGTCCCGCAGGGTGATGACGGCGCTCCGCGCTGCTGTGGCGAAGTCGGCGGCGGCGGCGTAGAGGATGCTCCGGGAGGCGTTGACGAGGATGCCCTCGCCGTTGCGGTCAGTCCCGTGTGCGACGACCGTCTGAAGGTCCCCGCCCTGCGCCCCGATCCCCGGGATGAGCAGGGGCATCTCCGGGACGATCGCCCGGATGCCGCCGAGCGACTCCGCGTTCGTCGCTCCGACGACGAGGCCGCAGTTGCCGTGCGCGTTCCATTCGTTCACCATCTCCGCGATCCTCAGGTAGAGCGGACGGCCATCGACGGTGAGGTGCTGGATGTCATGGGCGGTCGGGTTGGAGTTCAGGCAGAGGACGAACACCCCGCGATCCCGGTAGTCGAGGAACGGCTGGACGGCGTCCCGTCCCATGTAGGGGTTGACGGTCGCCGCATCGAACCGGTAATACTCAAACAGGGCACGAGCGTACATCCGGGCGGTGTTGTCGATATCCCCCCGTTTGGCGTCGGCAATGACGGGCACGTCATCGGGAATCGCCTTCACCGTCCGCTCCAACGCCTCCAGGCCGGCCGGCCCGGCCACCTCGTAGAAGGCCAGGTTGAGCTTGTACGCGCACACGGCATCCGCCGTCTGCTCGATAATCGCCCGGTTGAACGCGAAGATCGGGTCGGCGGCGTCACGCACCGCCGGGGGAAACCGGTCGGGGTCGGGGTCGAGGCCGACGCAGACGAGGCTGCGATTCCGCCGGACAGCGGCCTGGAGTTTCTGGAGAAAGGGGGACATGAGGAAGCCTTTTCGATTTTGGATTTGGGATTTTAGATTTGGGATTGTTCAATCTGCAATCCGCAATCGGCAATCCCCAATTAAGGGACGCGCGCGCTGCCGATCAAGGACCGGATCGACGTGATGCCTTCCTGCGCGCAATACGTGTCGAGTCCGGCGACGATGTCCGTCCCGGTCTTCGGGTTGACGAAATTGGCGGTGCCGACCTGGATGGCCGCCGCTCCGGCGATGAGGAATTCCAGGGCGTCCTCGGTGCTCATGATCCCGCCGATCCCGATGATAGGAATCGTGACCCGCCTGGCAATACTCCAGACGGCCGCGACGGCGACTGGCTTGATGGCCGGGCCGGACAGCCCGCCGGTGATCCCGCCTAATTTCGGCCGCCGCGTCTTCACGTCGATCGCCATCCCCCGGAGCGTGTTGATGGCCGAGACCGCGTCCGCGCCCGCCTCCTCGACGCTGCGGGCGATCTCCCCGATGTCGGTCACGTTCGGCGTGAGCTTGGCGATGAGCGGAAGGTCGACGACCTTACGGAGCCGGGTGATGAGCTGAGCCGCCCGGCGGGGGTCTGTGCTGAAGTCCATCCCCCCCGCGACGTTGGGACAGGACATGTTGACTTCGATCCCGTCGATGCCGTCACAGTCGGCCAGGCGCTCCGCCACGGCGACGAATTCCTCGATCGGCCCGCCGCCGATATTGACGATGACGGCGGTGTCCACCGTCTGCAGGTACGGCAGCTTGTCCCGGATGAACCCCTCGACGCCGACGTTCTGCAGGCCGATCGAGTTGAGCATCCCGGCGGCGGTCTCAGCCGCGCGAGGCGGGTCGTTCCCCGGCCAGGCCTCCGGAGTGAGCGTCTTCGTGACGATCCCACCGAGCCGTGAGAGATCGACCAGTCCGGCGTACTCTGTCCCGTACCCGAACGTCCCGGAGGCGACGAGCACCGGGTTCTTTAACCGCAACGACCCGATGGTGACGGAAAGATCAGGGGTCAGGGGTCGGGGGTCAGGGGTCAGTGTAGACCTACTCATGGGAGGATCACCTCCTGGAGGTCGAAGACTGGACCGGAGACACAGACGCGTTCGTAGACAGTCCCGGCGGGCGGGCGGACGCACGGCACGACACAGGCCATGCACACTCCCACGCCGCAGGGCATGATACCTTCGAGCGACATCTGGCCCAGCAGCCCCGCTTCCTTCGCCAGGGCCGCGCTCCGGCGCATCATCGGAGTGGGCCCGCACACGTACAGGTAGGCGCACCGCGACGGGTTCTGCCGGAGGAGGTCTTCCAGGAGGACGGTGACGAACCCATGAAAACCGGCCGTCCCGTCATCCGTAGCAAGGGAGACGTCGATCCCCATCGCCCGGAACTTGTCTGAGCCGCTGAGCAGGCTGGCGGTCGCTGCCCCGAAGAGCACGGTCATGTCCTGCGGCCGTGCCCGGCCAGCCTGGATGGCCTCCTGGGCAAGGAAGAAGAACGGCGCGATGCCCACCCCACCGGCGATCATGACCACCGGACGGCCTGATTGGATCGGGACGAACGTTTGGCCGAGCGGGCCGAGGACGTCGAGCGACTCGCCCGCCCGCCGCGTCGAAAGGATGTGCGTCCCGCCGCCGACGACCCGGTAGATCAGGCTGAAGGTGCCCCGCGCGCGGTCGTGTTCAGCGATACTGAACGGCCGGCGGAGGAGGGGCGTGTACTGCATCCAGACCGGACAGGGACTCTCCGGGGTGGTGTCGGAGACGACCAGGTGGACGAAATGGCCCGGCCGGGCATGCTCCACGATCTCCGGGGCGGCCAGGTCGATCCAGTAGAGTCCGGGACCGATCTGACGGTTTGCGACGACCTCAGCCCGGACTTGAAAGACAGGAGATGGGGAGGATGGAGGGGTCAATGATCTGGTTTTCCTTTTTCTTTTTTCTGCTGATTGCCCGACTGCCGGATGGTCGCGGCGCTGTCGGAGACCGCCGGTGAGACGGCGGGGCCCGGTGTCTGCGGAGTTGGCTGCGACGCCGCCTGCTGGCTCTGCACCGCCTCGTCTGGCCGCTTTGGCTCCTTCGGTGGGTCTGTGTGTCTGGTCGAATCAGCCGCGACGCTCTTCGTCGTATCGTGGGACACTGCCCGGCCAGACGCGCTGTCGCGCGCCGCGTTCGTCCGGACGGTGAGCTCCTCGATGGCCTTGAGCTTCAGTTGCGCCATCCGTGTCTGTTCCGTCTTCGGGTAGGCTTTCGTCAGGTGCCGGTAGATGGCCAATGCGGAGTCGGGGGACGCCTGGAGCGTTTCCGCGATCCATCCGACGGCGTAGAGCGCACGGGCCGCATAGGCTCCGGCTGAAAACCGCTCGACGACCTGCCGGTAGTACACGAGGGCAGAGTCCGGGTTATTCTCGGTGAACAGCCATCGCTCCGCGTTCCGGAACAACTCCGCGTCAGAGGGACCGGCCGAGTCGGCCGGGGTGAGGGCCAGGGCTCGGGCCGCGATCAGGCCGTAGGGGGTATCGGCGTACTGCGCCATGATCGTCCGGTAGGCGGCACGGCTGGCGGTCGTATCCTTCACGGTCTGTTCCATCACCCAGGCAGCCGCGTAGGCGGCCCTGGCCGCCGTCTCCCGGTCGGGCGCGTCCTGCTCGGCGTGACGGTACTGCGCCAGGGCCGAGTCGGCTAAGTTGAACCGAAACAGAAACGTCTCGGCTAACTGAAACCGCGCTTTGATGACCTTGTCGCGCTGCTTCCGGCCTGGAGCTTTCGTCGAGTCACTGGACGTGCCGGCGTGCCTGGTCGAGTCGCCGGGCGTGGCTTGCGTGCTCCGCGTCGTGTCCTCACGGGATGCGCCCTGCAGTGTGTTCAGGGCGGACTCCAGGTCGGTCTGGTATCGCTTCAGTTGATGGATGTCCGTGCTCTTCGTGGCGGCCTGTTCGCCGACCCAGAATCCTTTCGGATTCCGGGTTTTGGCCTCACTGTACATCTGTTCCGCCTTGTCCAGGTCCCCCTGGCGTTCGTAAATCTGTCCCATCTCGTAGAGAGCTTGCGCGACCTCCGCTTCATTCTGGCGGGCAGGAGCGAATTTGGCGGTGATCGTCTGGTAGTGGACGATGGCGGTGTCGGCATGGCCGAGGGCGGTCTGACACGCGGCGATAGCGAGCAGGAGTTTGGGGGTGTATTCCTGGTATTGAGAGCGTTTCAAGAGCTGCCGGAACGCCTGGAGGGCCTGATCGAATCGCCCCTGAGCGCGGAGGCACTCCCCGGCCATGAAATGCGCCCGGAAGGTGAGTCGACGGTCTTTGATCGAGGACGCGGCCTGTGTGAAGAGGGTGAACGCCTGATCGTACTGCTTGAGGGCGAGCGTGGCTTCCGCGATGTGCAGCCGGGCTTCGTGACGCCGGCGGTCGTGAGGAAACGCGGCCAGCAGGCGCGTGTACTGGTCGATCGCCTGTTCGTACTTCTGCTCGGCCAGGTACAGCGTCCCCAGCGCGAGCCGCCCTTCCGGGACCCATTCGGCTTTGGGGTACTGCTCGATGAAGTCGAGCAGAGCGGTCTCGGCCTGAGCGGAATCGCCCGCCGCGAGCGAGGCCCGGCCGGCCGCGAAGGCGCAGTAGGGGACGAAGCGGCTGTCGGGGTAGTTCTCCAGGATCTCTTCGTACTTCCGGGCGGCACGGACGTAATCGCGTTTGCCGTAGAAGGCGTCCCCGATCAGGAGCAGGGCGTCATCGACCAGGTCGCTGGTGGGATAGTCTCTCAGAACGCGTGCGGCGTTCTCGATCGCCTCGTCGTACAGCCGGTCCGCCTGATCATTGGCGGTACTGCCGCGCGCCAGCGTCTCTTTCCGTAGGGCTTCCGCTTTCTTGAACGACTGTTTCGCGTTGTAAAAGGTGTTGTAGTACGGACACCCGACGAAGAAGACGAGAGAGACTGTAAGGAGCAACAGACGCTTCAACGGGACCACTCGGCTTTCAAGGTTTCGATCAGGTCGGGGAGGATCACGCCCGCCGGGCCGATGAGACAGTCGTCAGCGTACGGGGAGAGGTCGGTCCTCTCGATATTCACCTCCACGAGCCGGGCGCCGTGTTGTTTCGCCAGGGTCGGGAGGGACGCCGCCGGGTAGACGACGGCGGAGGTCCCGACCGACAGGAAGACATCGCACGAGGCGGCGGCGTTGGAGGCGGCGTCGAACGCCTCGGTCGGCAGCAACTCCCCGAACCACACGACGTCCGGGCGGATGAGCCCCCCGCAGTGGCACTGTGGGGGCATCGTCGACGATGGCAGCTCTTCCTGGGTCGAGACCTGACGGCACTGCATACAGATGTTCCGATGGATGTTTCCGTGCAATTCGATGACGTGACGGCTTCCCGCCTTCTGATGGAGGCCGTCGATGTTCTGGGTGATGAGGGAGAGTCGGGGGACGCACGCTTCCAGGTGGGCCAGGGCGTGATGGCCCGCGTTGGGGACGACTTCTCGGATGATCTTCCGCCGTTCTGCGTACCAGGCGGAGACGAGAGCCGGGTTCCGGATGAACCCCTCGAACGTGGCCAGTTCCTCTGGCTTGAATTGCTTCCAGAGACCGTCGTTCGACCGGAACGTGGGCACTCCGCTCTCCGCCGAGATGCCGGCTCCGGTCAGGACGGCGACATGCTGGGCAGATCGTAAGGCGGTGAGCAGTCGTGTCGAGAACGGAATCTCATTTCTCCTTCGCGGTCCAGACGGGGAAGTCTTCGGGGACCGGTTCGGCCTTGAACCGTTCGCACCGGTCGATGTAGAGCTTTGAAGGACCATCGTTCGGGTCGAGCTTCAGGGCGGCGAAGAGCTTCTCCAGGGACTCGTCCCACTGTTGCGCCCGGTACAACTGGAGGCCTTCGTTGTACAGTTGGACGATCGCCGCTTTGTCCGGCGCGAGCGCGCCCTTCCGGCTGAGTATTTCGTAGATCGTGACGGGTTCAACCTTGCCCACGACGCGCAGGAGGTCCAATTCGCGCGCTTCGACGACGTCCTGCGCCATCTTGTAGGTGTTCTCGCTGACGGTGATGTGCGTCCCGTACGGTTTGCTCCCGCTCTCCAGCCGGGAGGCGAGGTTCACCGTATCCCCCATGACCGTGTAGTCCATCCGTTGCGGACACCCCATGTTCCCGACGACCGCCGGCCCGGTGTTCATCCCCATCCGTGCGCGGATCTTATAGACGTAGTCCGGACGGCCATCGGCTTTCCATTGATCACGGAGTTGGGTCAGTTTCTCCTGCATCGTCAGGCAGGCCATGCAGGCATGCACGGCGTGGTCCGGGTCGTCCAGGGGGGCGCCGTAGAACGCCATGATCGCATCGCCTTCATACTTATCGACAGTGCCCTGATGCTGCATGATGATTTCCGTCATCGCCCCGAGATAGACGTTCAACAGGCCGACCAGCTCTTCGGCCGACATCTTCTCGGAGACCGACGTGAACCCGGCGATATCGGAGAAGAAGACCGTCAGCACCTTGCGCTGACCGCCCAAGTCGAGGAGGCCGGGGTCACGGGCGATTTGATCGACGACGGCCGGGGACAGGTACATCTTGAACGAATTCTGGATGTACGACCGCTCCCGCCGTTCGACGATGTAATTGTTCACGCTGATCGTCAGGTACGAGAGGATGATGACACTGATCGGGCCGACGACGTCGACCCAGAGGCCGCTCAGCGTGAACAGGTAGTACGCCGAACTGAGCTGGGCGGCCAGGAGGCCGGTCACGACGAGCGCTCCGCTGAGCGGGCCGAACAGCGGGACGATCAGCCCCATGATCACCCCGAGCGACAGGATCACGGCCAGGCGGTACGGCCGGTCTATCCGGTGAAGGAATTGCCCGGTGATCATCGTGTTCAACGCGTTGACGTGATACCCGAGCATCGGATAACGGGGGTTGAACGGGGTCGGGTTCAGGTCCTGAGTGCCGGTCGCGGTCAACCCGTAGATGAGGACTTTGTCCTTCAGGTCGGCCGGGAGGAGTTCTTTCCCCTGATGGATGACGGTGAAGAAGATCAGCGGGTGATCTTCCTGATGGATCCCCCCGTGTCCCATCAGGTTCTTCATGGCGTAGAAGCTGTGTTCGATCGTATCGAGCCGCTTGATCCCCAGACGCGCCGCCACCTGCTCCAGGGTGATGGAGGAGTTCTGCTTGAGCAACGCCTCGATCCGCAGGCTGTTCTGGATCGTCTCGAAGAACTGGCGGAGGTCGGGTGGGATGTCTGGCTCCGCAATACCCTGGGCGGCGAAGAAATTGACGAGGGTCAGGTTCTGGTTCTGCGTGAGGGCCTGCTCGATCTGGTTACAGAGCCAGACCGTTCTGTAGGCCGTCTGCACCGTCTCTGGAGGGCCGATGTTGTAGGCCGTTGCTTCCTGCAGGAACAATTCGGGGTTCGCCAGGAGTTCCGGCTTCTTATAGACCAGCCGTTTGACATCTCGGAGTACGACGTTCTCGGCGTACATCGTGGCGAGCTGTGTCAATCGCGCGTACGGGTAATGGGAGAACGTCTCCTCATAGTCGCCCGCCCAGTTGACGAGCATCTTGCCCTGGTCGTCGATCGGGATGTCCAGGTCCTTCACGGTGCCGTCCGGGTAACGGGCCTTGGGGAGCCGAATCCGCTTCCCGGGCACGACCTGGATCGTCTTGAACGGCACATGGAAATAGTCGCAGAGCATGATCAGGCTGATGGAGGGGTACAGCTTCTGATCATAGATCCGGACGAGCTGGTACCAGCGCACCACCCCATCGATGTCGACGATAGGCTGCACAAACCCGACCCCTTTGACCGCACGGATGAACTGCGGGAGGGGGGGATCAAGATCGACCGCTTTGAAGAAGTTCGTCTGCTTCCCCTGCGGATAGTCGAGGTAAAAGCCGCGCTCTGTGAACGCCTGGTAGGCATCCTCCTTGCGCGGAGTCCGTTTCACGGTGTTGTTGAGGACAAAGTCCCAGTCGGGGTTGGGCGATCTCATGAGATAATACGAGAAGTACGCATTCCCGGCCTGACGGCTGATTTCTTCCAGCTCTTTATCGTAGTCTCTAAATAGACTCTGGACCTTCTCAGGTGTATACTCATTCAGGACGTCTAACTCCTGCCGTTTAATCATACTCTCACTGGGTTCGATGAAGAAGATATCGAACCCAACCATCCGCACGCCGAAGTCCGCCAGAATCTTGACCAGTCGGGCGTGCTTGTCCCGCGTCCAGTCTTGGAAGCGTCCTTCTTCTCCGACCGTCTCGTCGTCGATGTCGACTGATCCGAGGTTCGGGTCAGTGGGAATCTTGCCGCGCAGGACGAACCGTTCATCGAGGGTACGCAATTCCAGCCGTTCGTACGCTTCGAGGTAACTCCAGGCGACGACGAGCAGGCTGACCCCGATCCCGAACCCGAGGTAGCGGGGCCAGTCCAGCCGTTTTTTCTTCTTCGACGGTTTGGAATCCGTGTTCATGGGCGTTGCGCGAGGTGAGAACAGCACGAACGGTGAGACGACGGGGGCAAGGGGAGCGACCGCCAGAGACGCTTACCCCCGTCGCCGGTCAGGGTCGCCCGTCGCTCGAATCGACAAACCCCTGACGGGCTGGCGTGCGACCCGGGTGCTCGGATGGGAGAACTCGACTACTTGCCGAGGCGTTTCTTCTCGGCGCGGGCTTTCTCCGCCCACACGGATTTCGGGGCGAGCTTGATCACCTCATCGAAGGCGGCACTCGCCTTCTCTTTCACGCCCAGTTCGATGTAACACTGGCCGACGTAGAAACGCATCTCCGCCGTGCTCGCCGGGTCGGTCGTATCCGCTTCCGCCACCGCCGCCGTCAGGAAATCAATCGCACTCTGAATCTTGGCACGGCTCGGATACGCGGTCCCCCCCTTGTAGTACATCTGATCGATGATCTGATCTTCCGCTTCTTTCCCCCGCACTCCGGCGGTCTCGACGCCTTGCGCCACTTTGGAGGTTCGCTTCTTATTGACCGTGCCCTGGATCTGCTTCCAGGTATCCAGGAAGGCCGGGTTGGTCGCCTTCTGCGCGGCCGGCGCCGGGGCCGCTTTTTCTTTCTTCTCCGTCTTCTCCGTCTGGGCGGATGCGGACTGGCTGAGTGTCACCATGATGACCATACCCACAAACAGGAGACTGGCCGTTATGAACACCGTGAAACGTCTCATCGTGAACCCTCCTCATGAAACGTGCGTGTGAGTCCATCTCAACGCACAACGAGCACAGTGATATCAAGTTTCTCGACGCATCGTGTCGGAGAGACGGCGCGTTTAAACCTCTCGACACACATCAACATACATCCCCCTGATCCTCCTGACTATGACCCCTATCCCTATCAACAGTCAATGAGGACGATCACAATCAGACTCTTTCCATTAAAAATAACCTGCCGTCACGGTTCGTCAAGGATTCCTTTCAACGCGTCCTGGAAGCGGGTGTCTTGCTGGGTCGCCTGTTTATATTCCTGCAAGGCCCGGTTCTTATCCCCTTTCAGGATGTACACGATGGCGATGTTGAATCGAGCGCCGGCGTTCGAGGGATCCCGCGACAGGACGGTGTTGAACGCATCCAGCGCCCGGTCGTACATCGCCGGATCGTACCGTCCCATCTTGGTGTAGATGACCCCCCTGGCGATGTGCGCATCCAGGAAATTCGGGTTGAGGGCGAGCGACCGGTCCATCAGGCTCATCGCTTCCCGCAGACGCCCAATCCTGAGGTAATGGGTCCCGGCGTCGTACAGGCCATCCGGGGTGTTCTGCGGCTCCCCGACGAGCTGGCGGATTTTGTTGGAATACTGCTGCAAGTCGGCGGCGAGCAGGGGATCGATCTCCGCTTTCGTCGGCGGGGTAAGGGCGGCGGAGGCGATCCGGCCGGGCGGGTACTTGACCAGCCGGGCGGTGCGCAGGTCGATTTCATTGATCGTCCCTTCCGCTTTCCGCTGGTGGTACTCCTGCACCCCGTTCCGCCAGGCGGTGTTGAAATCGCCCACCCCAAACAGGGTGGTCTCGACGGGAATCCAGGCCCGTCCCTGCCACTCGACGTACTCATTCGGCAGGAAGTAGTCCCGGGCGTTGTCTGCGTTGATCCCGCCGTCGAACATCATGTAGACATGCCCCGCTCCGGGCGCGTTGACGTCCAGCATCACGGTCGGGATGTCCAGGCTCTCCAGCAGCGAACAGAAGAGCACGGTGCAGTCGTCGCAGTCGCCCACTTTGTCGCGGAGCAGTTCGTACGGATACCGGATGCTGTCGAAGATCGTCCGGTCGCCGGAGACGCTCAGGAAGGGGGTCGTCGGGTCTTTTTTGTACGTGACCCCGTACCGGCTGATGGCATCGAACAGCACCATCGCCTGGCCGATGTTGGAATTTCCGAAGTTGTCGTACAGAATCGGCTTGAACGCCTGCAGGATGGGGTTCACGAAACTGGACACCGCGATATCTTCGGGGGTCACAAACGCCCCCATGCGTGAGGGATCGTCCCAACTCATCTTGCCACGACCGAGGACATACACCGGCGCGACGCTGCGATCCGTTCGCTTGGCCACATTATCCTTCACATAATTGACCGTGACCTTCGGCTGCACCAGCCGGTCGTACGCGGAGGCCTCGGTGATCAGCAGGCTGTCCGGGAAGACGACCTTCATCGCGTGCGTCGTGGTCGATTGCGGGGGCAGGATCATGTTCTCCTGGTAGGGCCGGTCGAGCAGGCTGGGCATGTCCAGGCTGACCGTGACGGGCAGGGGTTCCGGGGCGGAGTTCTTCAGGACGACGTCGGCGAAGTCCTCCTGCTGGTACGAGACGTAGAGGGATCGGAAGATCGATTTGGGGCGCAGGACAGCGTCTTTGATCGTCACGAACGTCGGGTTGATAGCCAGGGAGAGAGAGACGCGCTGGGTGGCCGGGAGGAACGGATGGCGTTCGTACGCGTAGTCGGCCTGAAGCAGACGGTACCGAACCCCGACGCCGCCGCTGTAGATCAGATCGCCATCGTACGCGCTCCTCGCTTCCGGGCTCAACGCCCGCTGGATGCCGCCCCGCAGGCCGAGGAGGTTGAACAGCCAGTATTCCACGCCCGCGTGGATGCGGTCGTCGACATCGACCGCCACCGTCAACGGGTCGAGCGGTTTATACGCCACGCCGCCTCGGATGTTCGTCCCGAAGAGTTTTTCAGACACCCCGCTGCCATGCTTGACGGACGTGCCGCCGATATCCTGGGCCACGACTCCGACGCGGAGCTTCGGGTGCGGAGCCACCAACAGTCCCACGTCGACCCCGACCCCACCAGCGTTGTCCAACGTCACGTTATCCTGTCCGGTGTTGGCGCGGACGTACTTCACGGTCGCGCCCCCCGACAGAATCCGCCGCCAGCGGTAGCCATACGACAGGTTGACCTTCAATTGCCCGTACTGCAGCTCAGTGTCATCGAAGCCGATATGGTAGGTATCGACGCCCACGGCGTTGTTGTCGGAGACAGGAAACACGTACCCGCCGTACAGATGTTTGACTCCGAGCCCGAACAGGTCTGAGTACATCGACGTGACTTCCTGACGCTGCAACTGCGGAAGCCCGGCCGGGTTCCAGGTGATCGCGTTGGCATCGTCGGCGATGCCGACGAACGCGCCTCCCAGTCCCATCGGGCGGGCCCCGACGAGCACTTGTCTCAGCGCCTGGCTGCGCGCCGGGGCAGCCGAGAGTGCGAGGACGACCCACGCCAGCAACGCACACTGCAGACCGCGCTTCATCCAACCCTCCTCGGAGTGAAGATTACGGGAAAACCGTGTTCTCGTTTTCCTTCACGATCAGCGTTTTCCCACCAGCGACCGCAATCCCGCCGTATTTCGTGGCATTATCGTTTTTGTCGATGACGACGGCGCCGCCCGGGGTCCCGTTCCGACTGGTAAACTGGACGACCACGTCGTACGTCCCGCCCGCTGGCAGGCCGAAGAGCGCCTCTAAGGCGTCCGCCGCCGAGATGATCTCCTGGTAGCCCCGGAGGGTGGTCGTCCCGGCGTCATACACCCAGATCTTGGCGCCGATCCCGTCCGCGCTGCTGTCGCTTGGTGCTTTGCCGGTCCGGAACGGGCGCACCTTCAGGAACGCATTCCCGCCTGACGGTGCCGTGCCATTCAGGTACAGCCTGTCTGAGCCATAGTTGAGGACGTACAGGTCGGGGTCGCCGTCGTTGTCGTAATCTCCCCAGGCGCTGGCGGCGCTGCTGTCCGTGGCCACGAAGGACACGGGGGTCACGTCCGTGAACGTGCCGTTCCCGTTGTTAGCGAAGAGGGTGCTCCGTTCCCCGGCAGCCGACTCTGCCCCGGACGCGATGAAGAGGTCCGACTTCCCATCGAGGTCGTAGTCGGCCCATCCGGCGAACCAGTGTACCCAGGCCGTCCCCGTCTGGGCCACGCCAGCCGGGACGGAGACGCGGGTGAACGTCCCGTTCCCGTTGTTCTGGTACAGGATGTTCGCCCCGATGTTGGCGACGAACAGATCGAGGTCGCCGTCGGTATCGTAATCCGCCCAGGCGGAGTGTTTCCCGATGCCCGCGCTCCCGACGCCGGCGGTGGCGGTCACGTTCTCGAACGTCCCGTCCCCTTTATTCCGGAAGAGCTGGCTCTCCTGGTTGTGGTTCACGACGAACAGGTCGGGGTCGCCGTCGTTATCGTAATCCACCCAGCTCGCCCGATCGCTGTCCCGCACATCCCCGACTTTGGCGGCGGTCGTCACGTTCGTGAACGTGTTGTTCCCGTTGTTCTTGAACAGCAGGTTTTCACCATTGAACCGGGCGAGATAGAAATCAAGGTTGCCATCAAGATTGTAATCTCCCCAGGCGGCCCAGAGGGGGTTGCCCTTCACCGTGTTGGGCAGTTGGATGCCGAACCGCCCTCCGCCCAGATTCTGGTACAGAAAATCCTGTTCCTCGCGGAGGAAGTTCGTGACGTACAGGTCGAGTTTCCCATCGTTGTTGTAATCCGCCCAGGCCCCGCTTGAGCTGAAGTTGTTGAACCCCGCGACCCCGGCCGTCGTGGCCACCTCGGTGAAGGTTGCGTCCCCGTTGTTCCGGTAGAGTTTGTTGAGCGGCGACCCGCCGACGAGCGTCCAGGCGGTGATGTACAGGTCGAGATCGCCGTCGCCGTCGTAATCACCCCAGGCCAGACCCGGTCCCCGGAGCGGGTTGGCGATGCCCGCAGTCCCGGTGATATCAGTGAACGTCTGAGCCTGAACGGGGATGGCGGCCAGCAGCAACCAGCCGCACACCAGTGTGACACTCACTCCGATGGTCATTGTTCTTCGTTGTGCATGGTATAGCATCATTACATCCTCGCTGGAAAATCAGTGACGAGTGACAAGTGGCGAGTGACGAGTAAAAGACTGGATTCCCGCTTTCGCGGGAATGACAACCTGGCTTATGTACCAATCTTATAGAGAACTGGTCTTACTCGTCACTGATCACTCGTCACTTGTCACTGCTCTTTTAATCATTCAACACCGAGATCGGCAATTTCTCCTGGTGGCCGCCAGCATCGATGATGATGATGTATAATCCACTCCGGACGAAACGCTTACCATCGTCCTTTCCATCCCACACTTCCACCATCGCGCCGGGCCCCATCGTCTGGTTCCGGCAGAGGACGCGCTCGAGCCGGCCGGCCAGGTTGTAGACCTCGACCGTAACCGGCATCGACTGGCCGAGTTTGAACGAGATCGCGGCCTCTTGGGTGTTGAACCGATTGCCTTGGGGCGACAGCACACGCGGCTGGGCGCGGAACTCCGAGAGCGCGACTCCCGTCGGCTGCGGACTGGTATCCTCGAACACCGCGTATGTTCCCAGCTTAATGACGACCGTGGTGACGGTCTTGGCGGTCTGGTTCACCGACCCGCCGATCCGATCCCACGTGGTCGGCGTCGTGTCGTTCTGGCGGAAGATCGCCAATTTTGAAGCATCGACCCCGGACGGGAGCGTTCCGTATTTCATCGTCAGGGTGGCTGGTTTGGTCCCCTTCACCTGGAGATCCGCCGGGAGGAACCGGAACGCCGGGCCGACGAACCGCAGGGCTGCCGCGCTGCCGGGCCCCACCACTTTTGGGAGGAAGGGGGCCAGAGCCGTCGAGTCGACCGGCTCGAGGGATAACTCCTTGTCCGCATCGAACGCGTTCGGTGGAATATAGAGACTGACGTCGTTCGCTTCATCCTGAAATCGGCCGCCCTGGCTGGTGCTGACGACTTTTGCCGTCCGGAACGTCCACCGTTTGTCAGCCGACAGACGGTTGCCCACGATATCTTTAATGCCCGCCGTTGCGACGACCTCGTACTCGGCGTCGGCGGCGAGTTTGGTGGACGGCGTAAACAAGGCGGTGTACGTGGCGGCATCATACGTCAGCGTACCCGTCACTGAGCCGGGCTGGTCGAGCCGGCGAGCCTTGAAGGTGTCTGATGTCAGCGATAAAGGGTCGATCGGCTTGGTGAACGTCGCCTTGATCGTGATAGAGGCGGATACCCCGAGTTGGCCGTCCGTCGGAACGGTTGAAGCCACGACCGGGATCGCGGTGTCGACGCGGAAGGTTCCGGCTTCCGTCACCGGACTCATCACATTGCCTGCCAAATCTTTCGTCCCGCTCACGGCGATCACGGCCGTATCGGTCGGCACAGCGGACGTGATCGTCACTTTCCCCGTCCAGATCGGCCCGTTATACGAGAGCTGCTCCACCGGCACGGTCGGGCTCTTGTGGAGTTTCGGCGTAAACTCCACAGCCGGGCTGGCGGTGTTATCGACCCCGACCTTCTCATCGAAGTTGATGACGATCGTGACGACCGCCCCGATGCCCGCGATCGGGGGATCGACGCTCACGCTCGCCACCCGCGGCGGGGTGGTATCGATGATAAACTGGCGTTCCGCCGACTCCGTCGATGTGGCCAGGCCAGCATCGATCGCCCGGACAGCCCAGTAGTACGTGCTATCGGCCAGGTTTTTCAGGGTATCGACGTTCGCATGGCCCTGACTGCCGAACCCGACCTGCCGGATTCCCGACACGATGTCGTTCTTGCCCGGCGCGGTGCCCACCCGCAGCGAGTACGTCAGGCCTGGCGCGACGGTCTCTGGGTCGGTGCCGTCATTCCAGGTGAACCTGACGGTGTTCCCGGTCGGCTGTGCGGTGAGACTGAGCGGGGCGGTCGGGGCAGAGTTGGGAGCCGTCTGGCCGGTGAGGTTGTCGAAGACCTGGGAGAACTCTTTAAAATTCGACCCCGTGCCCCCGGTCAACGCCAGGTCGAGGTCCCGGTCGTTATCGTAATCCGCCCAGGCGGCGGCGCTGAAGACCGAGCCGGGCAGCACCGCCACTGAGGTCTGTGTGAGCGTCCCCCCATCGTTCCGGTACAGAATCGTGACGACCTGGGAGTTGACGTCTTGACCGGTCAGGATGAGGTCGAGATCGCCATCGTTATCGTAATCGCCCCACGCGACCGTCCCGCCAAACGTCCCGGTGAGCGTTTGGGCGGCGGCGTACGTCCCCGTTCCGTTATTCGTGTACAGGGTCGCACGAGGAATGAACGAGGCATCCCCTCCAGTAATAGCCAGGTCCACATCTCCGTCGTTATCGACATCCCCAACGGCGAGGGCGGACGAGAACAAGCCGGTCAACGCCTGAGACGAATCGAGTATCCCACTGGTGTTCTTATACACCTTCAGGATAGGGATAAACTCACTCGGCGAGCCGCTCTCCCCGCAGATGACCAGGTCGAGATCGCCGTCGTTATCGATATCCGCCCAGGCCAGTGTCCCGTTCGCCGTGCCAGTGATCTCCTGCGCGACGACCAGGGTGTCCCCAGGCCCCACATTCTTATAGATATAGGTGCTGCGGGCCCCACTCCGGTTCAATCCGGACGCGGCAAGGTCGAGCCGACCGTCATTATTATAGTCCCCCCAGGCAGCGCCCCCTTCTTTGAGATGGCTCAGATGCGTTGAATCATACTTTTGATTCGTATCGACCTGGAACGTCCCGGATGTATTTTTATAGAGGTACGTGAACGCGTTCCCGAACCGGTCCTCTCCCGACTGGAGCAGATCGAGGTCGCCGTCGCGGTCGTAGTCCCCCCAGACGAGTGCCCCGTTCTCCAGTCCGTTCAACGTGGACGTATTGTCCTGCGTGAGGGTGCCGACGTCATTCCGGTAGAGGAGGGTCCTGGCGTCCCCGTTGATGTCCTGACCCCCGATGACCAGATCGACCCATCCGTCGTTGTTGTAGTCGCCCCAGGCGGCCGCCTGGCCGAGGATGTTCTGGCGGAGTCCGACGAGTTGCTGTTCCGAGTTGACGAGACGCTGGATGATGATCGTATCCTGGGTCGCAAACGCGGATCGCTCGAACCCGCCGTCCACCGTCTGGACGCTCCAGTACAGGGAATCGACGCTGACCGGAAAGCGGAGCGTCTTGATGAGCGTCCGGCCGACGTTGCCCGGTCCGGCGCCTTTGTTCGCGTTCGACCCGATGACGGCGGCGGAGAGCAATTCGTTGCCCCCTGGCGTCGTCCCCAGCCGCATGTTGTAGGTCAGGCTGGCCGCCGGGGTTTCAGCGGGAGCATCCGTCCCTTCCGTCCACCGGAAGACGATCCCTTTGCTCGTCACGAATGGTTTGGTCAGGGTCGGCGCGCCCGGCAGGGTGTTGGCCGTCCCGCTGTTGGTGTAGAGGGTGGTGAGCAGAGAGCCGTCGTCCCGCTCGCCGGTGACCAGCAAGTCGAGCCGGGTATCGCCGTTGACATCCCCCCAGGCGATCGCCCCGTTCATCTCCCCGATCAGGGCGGGTTCGTTCGCTAAGGAGAAGCTGGCCCCCCCGTTGTTGAGGAAGACGGCAGTCGAGAGGGTGGTGAACTCATTCCGGCCGGAGACGCCCAGGTCGAGGTCGCCGTCGTTATCGAAGTCTCCCCAGGCCATCGTGCCGACCAATCCCTTGCCCCCGACCTGCAGGGAAGCCGCCTCCTCCAGCGTGCCCCGGAGCGCGTTGTTGTGGTACACCTTGAGGACGGCGTTCCAGTGCTCATCCCACCCGGAGATGGCCAGGTCGAGGTTCCCGTCGCGGTCGTAGTCGCCCCAGGCGAGCGACCCGCCGTACACCGGGGTCAACGAGATGTTGGACGCTTCGATCAGGAGGCCGTCCTGATTCAGGTAGACTTTGGTCGTCCGGAGGCCGTCGTTGCCCAGGCCCATCATCGCCAGGTCGGGCAATCCATCCCCGTCAAAATCCCCCCAGGCCACCGACCCGTTGCGCACCGCGACGATCGACTGGGTGATGTCTTCTGTCAGGATATCGTGGTCATTCCTGTACAACTTTGTCGCCACGAACCCGTTCTTATCGATGCCCGCGATCAGGAGGTCGAGCCGGCCGTCGTTCGTGTAGTCCGCCCAGGCGACTGCGCTGTACCGGAGTTGTTTCGTCTCGAAGAACGGCGGAGGACCGATGAGCTGAGCCGGGTCTTTCGTCAGCACCCCGTTGACGTTCCGGTAGACTTCAGACACCCCGAAGACCGCGTCCCCGCTCGATCCCTGCCCGCTGATCGCCAGGTCGAGTTTCCCGTCGTTATCGACATCCCCCCAGGCCAGGGAGCCCCAGATGAGACCGCTGAGTTGTTGTGCGGTATCTTCGGTCAGCATCCCGGCCGCGTTCTTGTACACCTTCGTGACCGCCTGGCCGGTGGCATCCAGCCCGGCGATCGCCAGGTCGAGGTCGCCGTCGTTGTCGATATCCCCCCAGGCGACCGCGCTCGCGCGCAGGTTTGGAAGACCGGGCGCGGTTTGGGTAAGCTGCGCACCGTGTGCTTCAAACCTCAACCCGGCCAGACCGAGACACAGAAGGACTGCCGAGAGCCATCCCACCTTTCGAGCGTATGCCAAGGCTGCGTCTCCTTTGAAAAGCGGTGACGAGTGACGAGTAAAGATCAGGCTAAAGTTTAGGTTAAGATCGAGGAATGGTCAAAGATTATCACCCTCAACCTCAATCTTACCCTTTTTGTTCACTCGTCCCTTGTCACTCGTCACTGCATTACTCGCCAAACTTATACCCGACCCCCCGAACCGTCTGGATGAAGACCTGGCCGCCTCGTTCGATCTTCACCCGCAGCCGCCGAACGTGGACGTCGACGGTCCGGGTTCCTCCGTAGTAGTTGTAGCCCCAGACCTCGGTCAACAGGTGTTCACGGGTGAAGACCCGTCCCTGTCGAGTCGCTAAGTATTTGAGGAGTTCGTACTCTTTCAGCGTGAGGTCGACCGGTTCGCCCCGGACAGTCACCTCGTAATTGCCGAGGTCGATCACCAGGTCGCCCCGCATGATGATGTCTTTGACCTGCACCCCGTGGCGGCGCCAGACGGCACACCGGATGCGCACTTCGACTTCGCGGGGATCGTAGGGCGCGCAGACGAAATCATCAAACCCACTGGTTAAATCTAAGTATCCGATGGCTTCCCGTGTTGTGAGCAAGATCACGGTCGCCTTCCGGCGGTCTTTGTGGTGACGCAGCACGTTGGCCAGGCGGGACAGGCTGAAGTCCGACGACGTGCAGTGCAGGAGCAGGACGTCTGGGGATTCAGCAACCGGGGGGAGCCGGTCGATCGATTCGAACGGGACGACTCTGAGCGGGTACCCGGAGCGCTGCAGCCAGCGGTTCACCGGCTCCACGATGTCGAGCGTCTCGGTCAGGAGGAAGACTCGGGGAAGTCCCGGCCCGTCGCCCCCGACGGAAGAGAGGGGAGGGATGTGGGGCGCAAGGGAACTGTAGGCCAGGACGGACTCCGGCTTCTTCGGCGTGGGCATGGACGATCCCGATGTCTGCGAGGGATGTGGCGAGACGCCCCGACAGGGCATCCCCTGACGGGGCGTCTCTACGGGACACTAAAACGGCAGATCATCATCCGTCTCGAACGTTGACGGCAACTCCTCGGGCGGCGACGCGGCGGCCTCCCGGCTTTCTCCAGACTGTCGAGGGCCGAGCATCTGAAGATGGTTGGCGACGATCTCGGTCATCCATTTCTTCGTCCCGTTCTGGTCTTCCCAGGATCGCGTCTGGATCCGCCCCTCGACATAGACGGAACTCCCCTTCTTCAGGTATTCAGCGCACGTCTCCGCCAGTTTATCCCAGGCGACGATGCGATGCCATTCTGTCTGCTCTTTTTTCTCCCCTTCTTTCGTCGTCCACTGGTTCGTCGTGGCCATCCGGAAGTTGGCGACGGCCCGGCCCGCCGGGGTGTATCGCAACTCAGGGTCGGCACCCAGGTTGCCGACCAGGATGACTTTGTTGACACTGGCCATCTGTCTCGCTCCTTTCTTTTTCGTGTAACTTTGATTCTTAATACGTGAGTATAGTAGAATTTCGTGATCGAGTCAAGCATTTTTCCCGCGTGGCTCGAAGATTCTTGAGCAGGACGGACTGCGTGTCCCCCTTCACCTCCCGACGCCGTCCAGATGGGGAAGAAAAACCACTTGCCCTTTGAAAAACCTGTACGGTATATTGGAAGAGTCGGAAAGAAGGGGAAATTATCGTAAAAGAAAGAATGGGAGAGAGGGAGAATGGGAGAGGGGGAGTAATGCCCATTCGTCTCTTCGTTCATTCGTCTTTTCGCCCACTCACCCATTCTCCCATTCCCCCGCTCTTTTCTCTCGAATCCCGGATTTACCCATGCGTCTCGTCTCCCGCTACATCCTCATCGCCCACGTCGGCCCGTTAGTGTTCGGGTTCAGCGTGATCACCTTCGTGCTCATCATGGATTTTATCTTCACGATCGCCGACCTGATCGTGGGCAAAGGACTGGATGCCTGGATGGTCCTGGAGGTGTTCGGGCTGAACCTGGCCTGGATCGTCGCGCTGTCCGTCCCGATGGCGGTGTTAGTGGCGACCCTGATGGCCTTCGGCCGGCTCGCCGCCGACAATGAGATCACCGCGCTCCGGGCGGGCGGTGTCAGCCTGTACCGGATGATCCTCCCCGTCTTCATCGCCAGCGGATTTTTAGCGGTCGGGTTGATCTATTTCAACGATGTCATCCTTCCGGAGGCCAACTACCGGGCGCGGGGTCTGATGACGGACATCCATCGCGCCAGGCCGACTCTGGCGTTTAAGGAAGGCATCTTCATGACCGACTTCCCGGGGTACAGCATCCTGATCGACCGGCTGAACCCCCGGACGAACGACGTCTCCAGCGTCACCCTGTATGAGACGAGCGAGGCCGGGGCGCCGCGCGTCCTGATCGCCCGCCGGGGGCGATTCGACCTCTCGCCCGACGGGAGTGTCATTACGATCAGTCTGTTCGACGGGGAAGTCCACCAGTTCGACGCGAAGGTGCCGGGCCGGTACCTCAAGGAAGTCTTCGCCCGGCAGCGGATCACCATTCTCGACACGCCGCGCGGGGTGCTGCGGACCGAGGCGGGGGCGCGCGGGGATCGGGAGATGAGCATCGCCATGATGCGCGCCCGCATCCGGCAATGGCAGCAGGACGTCGAGCAGAGCCGCGGCCGAATCCGGCAGATGCGGGCGGCGGAGCAGACGGAGCAGCGCGTGACTCCATCTCCCGCTCCGCTCCTGGACGCTCCCCCGACCCACCCGCAGAGCCGCGGCCAGCAGATGAAACAGGAAGAGCAACTCCTGAGCGCCCGCCAGCAACAGGTCGACGCCTATCTGGTCGAAATCCACAAGAAATATGCCATCCCCGTCGCCTGTCTCGTCTTCGTCCTGATCGGCGCGCCGCTCGGCATGATCGTCAGACGAAGCGGGATCACTATCGGGGTCGGAGTCAGTTTGGGGTTCTTTTTGCTCTACTGGGCGTGCCTGATCGGCGGCGAGGAGCTGGCCGACCGGGGGATACTCAGCCCGCTCTGGGCGATGTGGTCGGCGAATTGCCTGATCGGCGGAGCCGGACTGGCGCTCGTCCTTCGGCTCGCACGTGAACGGCCGTTCTTTAAAATCAGTGACAAGTGACGAGTGGCGAGTGACGAGTAAAAGAAGGTTGAGATTGAGGTTAAGAACCTTATAGTTGTCCCTTAATCGGAACCTGATTTTACCTTGTCACTTGTCACTCGTCACTCGTCACTCGTCACTGCTTCTATGCGCCTCCTCAGCCGATACGTCCTTCGACAGTTCTTCGCCGCCATGGGCCTGAGCCTGCTGGCGTTTGTGATGATCTTCGTGGTCGTCGACCTGATTCAGCGGCTGGATAAGTTCCTCGACCACGCGGTGGCGCCATCGCTGATTGCCCTCTATTACTTGAATTTCCTTCCGTACATCATCGTCCTGACCATCCCCGTCAGCCTCCTCTTAGCCAGCCTCTTCACGGTCGGTCAGCTCGCCAAATACGGCGAGTTGACGGCGATGAAAGCGTCGGGGGTGAGTCTGTACCGCATCTTCATCCCGGTCCTGGGGATGAGCGTGCTCGTCGGCCTCCTGGTCTTTGTCGCCGGAGAGTGGGTCGTCCCGGCGTCGAACCAGCGGAAGGAACGGATCAACAAGGTGTATGTCGAGCAGCAGGGACTGGAAGAGCACACGCAACGGGAGCACGTCTATGTCAGGGGAGAAGGAGGTCGGCAGTACGCGCTCACCCAGTACGATGGGCGGCAGCGCCGGGCGTCCGGGGTACTGGTCGTGGAGTTCCAGGACGGGGCGATCGTCGGGGTGATTCGGGCGGAACGGATGGATTGGGACGGGAACCGCTGGCTGCTCCGGCGCGGGACGGTCCGCCGGTTTCAGCCCGGAGGCGGGCTGGTCGCGTTCCAGTCGTTCGAGACCCTGCCGCGTCCTGATTGGAACGAGCGGCCGGACGATTTTCTAAAGGAACAGAAGGGCCCTCAGGAGATGAACTACGGGGAGCTCAAGCGGTATATCCAGCTCGTCCAGCGCAGCGGCGGGGATGTGCAGGGGTATCTGGTCGATCTCTACCTGAAGTTCTCGTTCCCGTGCGCGAACGCGATCATCGTCCTGTTCGGGGTGGCGATCGCTTCACACATCCGGAAGAGCGGGGCGGCGGTCGGGTTCGCGCTCAGCATCGGGATTTGCTTCATCTACTGGGGGATGATCCGGATCGCCCAGGCGTTGGGGCATGCGGGGACGCTCTCCCCCCTGGTGGGCGCGTGGGGACCGAACGTGGTGTTCGGGTTGCTGGGACTGTTCCTGCTCTTCCGGGCGCCGAAATAGGGGCGGGGTCACCCCGCCCCTGCGGCACCTACCAGCCCCAGCCGAATTTCAACTGGACTTCGTGCTGTCCCTGGCTGTCCTGGCCGGTGAACCGGCCCCGCTCGACCTGATAGTAGGCGTAGTCGAGCTTGATGATCTTGATATTCAGACCGCCACCGAATGACGGGTAGCCCTGGTAGAACCCCCCGCGGATGCTGATCAGGGGAATCCGGAACTCCGCCCCCAGGTATACTCTGTTGAATAGAGAGACCCCGTCTTTGTTCAGCAGGTCGACGACATCCCCGGCCAGGAGCAGATGGTTCCGCCACATCGTGTGGGCGATCCCGGCCTTGACGTTCACCGGGAATTTGTCGTCCCCGACCTTCCCGGTCAGGTCCTGAATCACGAACCCCACCCTGGTCCGCTCCCCCAGAGAATACAGCGACCCGACGTCGAGGGCGAACCCCGTCTTGCTGACCTGCAGGGAGTCGAGCACCTCATCGAACGTATCACCGATCTTCGAGACACCGACGCGGAAATGCGTCTGACGCCGGTTGATGACCTTCGCGTTGACCCCGATGGCGAGTTTTTCTGAGGCTTTCTTGGCGAACCCCATCGCCACGACCACGTCTAACACGCCGTCCGCCGAGACCCGGGGTTCATAAATCCCCTTATCGACCGCGACGCCGGCCTTGACCACGCCGTACGCGGCCAGCCCAAAATTCCGGACGGCCAGGTTGAACATCGGGGCGATCCGGACGTTGATCGGGAGGCCATCGATCGCGGTCATATCCTGATAAATCTTATCCTGGTCAGCCGGAGCCAATTCATCGAACTTCTGAAGTGAATCCGCATTATCAGACAGAAACTCGAACACCTTCTGCGTGTCCTGGTTCACCCCGATGCTGATGGGCAACCCGATATCCACATGCGACTGCGTCAGCAACGCCGGGTTGTACAGGAACGCGTTCGCGTTCCGTCCGGCCGCAAGGTAGGCGCCGCCCATCCCGAGCGCCCGGATATCAGGCCGGAACGGGACCTCCGTGGTCTTTATCGTCGAGCCGGCCAGGGCGTCTGTGGCGGCGATCAGGACCGCCAGCACAGCCACAAGCCGACAACACTGTTGGAAAGACCGTACGATCATGGTTGCTCCTCTTTCTCTCATGGGGTTCATCTCACTCTACCGGCTGGTGTGCCCGATGCATCCAACGTTCGGGGACTACGGGAAATGGCTGTCCTCATCGACCAATCCATCACCATCATCATCGAACCCATTAATCGCCTCTTCGTCCACACGACCGTCACCGTCGTTATCTCCGATCCCCAGGTTACCCGGCTGGCCAGTGTTGATAAAGTATTTGGATGCGGAATTGCCCAGATCATCGATCGCCTTTTCGAGCTCGTCCACATCGATGGCGGAATCTTTTGTCAGGAGACCGGCCTGTCTGAGGTTGTCGAGAACCTGCTGGACGAGGCTTCTGCGCTGTCCGCCTTCTGATTGGGTGAGGTCCCTGATCAGGGTGTTGAAGGAGGACGCCTGATCCGGGGAGGTAATGACGCCGCCCAAATCGAACGAAAAGTTCTCATCCGTGGTTCGATTGATATCAAAGAAAAAGTCAGCGGAGTTAATCACCTCATCCCCGTTCGTATCCCGCAGCCGGAGGAACGAGCGGATCGTGTTGGCGATCGCTAAATCCAGCCCGATCGAGGAGGAGTCGAATGACCCGTGCGTGAGACCTTGAGAGATCGGCTCCAGGTCTTTGACGATCGTGATATTGGCCTGGTAGATGCGCGTCTTCTCCGCATCATCCTCAGCCCTCGGTTTCGTCGGGTTTGGGCTGAACAACGGCAAACTGGCCCCTGTTTTGTTCGCGTTATTCGTCACGTCTCGAATCAGCGTCACGATACTGAACCCGGAGGCCAGGAGCGATGCCTTCGCATGATAAAACCGCGCGTCGCTGTTCTGAGGGTCGGCGAGAATCGCCTGGGCAAACGTCGATTCCGCCTGAGCGAACTGCCCATCCCGGAGTTGTTCCTGTCCCTTGACGATCAAATCACCGCTGTTCTTCTTGTCCGCGCTCTTGAACCCAAAGATGTTGCCGCCCTTGCAGCCGCCTAAGACGACCCCGGCGAGCAACACAGCC
The DNA here is from genome assembly GCA_016209865.1 of Candidatus Latescibacterota bacterium. Classification (GTDB taxonomy): domain Bacteria; phylum JAAXHH01; class JAAXHH01; order JAAXHH01; family JACQVL01; genus JACQVL01. The sequence continues at coordinate 26,809 of JACQVL010000267.1, forward strand.
AGCCCCATCCACTGTCGAAAGACTCTCTTCTTCATGCTCTCCCTCCTGACCATGAACCAACCGTCACAGCAGCCAATCGCTGTAGTGATTCTAACGAGTACGAACGGCCCCCCAGTTCCGCCATTGTCGACAACCGAGCAACCACCTCCTTCGGATGATTCCGATTACTCCGTTCCCTGTTCCCATGACGACAGGTACTTGTCCTGTTCGGGCGTCAACTGATCGATCATGATGCCCATCGTCGCCAGCTTCAGGCGGGCGATCTCCTGGTCGAGTTCGACCGGAATCCGGTAGACCTTCCGCTCCAACTGCGGCCCGCTCTTGACCAGGTACTCGGCGGCCAGGGCCTGGTTCGCAAAACTCAAGTCCATCACGCTGGCCGGATGGCCTTCCGCCGCCGCTAAGTTGATCAGGCGGCCCTCCCCCAGCACGTGAACCCGCCGGCCGTCCTGTAGCGTGTACTCGTCCACGAACTCCCGCACCGTCCGTTTCCCCGTCGCTGAGGACTCCAGGGCGTTCAGGTTGATTTCCACGTTGAAATGTCCGGAGTTGGCGACGATCGCCCCGTCTTTCATGACCTCGAAGTGAGCACGGTCGACGACGTTGAGGGCGCCGGTGGTCGTCACGAAGATATCCCCGACGGCTGCCGCCGCCGCCATCGGCATCACCCGGAACCCGTCCATCGCCGCTTCCAGGGCGCGGAGAGGGTTTATTTCGGTGACGATGACGTTCGATCCCAGTCCCCGTGCGCGGGTGGCCACCCCCCGGCCGCACCATCCGTACCCGCAGACGACGAACGTCGACCCGGCTAACAGCCGGTTGGTCGACCGCAGGATGCCGTCGATCGTGCTCTGGCCCGTCCCGTACCGGTTATCGAAAAAATGCTTGGTGTCCGAGTCGTTCACCGCGATGACGGGGAAGCGCAGCACCCCGTGCTGTTCCATGCTGCGGAGCCGGATGACGCCCGTCGTCGTCTCTTCCGTCCCCCCGATGATGTTGGCGGCCAGATCGGTCCGCTCGGTCAGGACGGTCGAAACCAGGTCAGCGCCGTCGTCCATCGTCATCGTCGGCCGGCGGTCGAGCGCCGTCCGGATGTGCTGGTAGTAGGTCTTGGTGTCCTCTCCCTTGATGGCGAAGACCGGGATGCCGTGGTCCTGGACGAGCGCGGCCGCCGCGTCATCCTGCGTGCTCAACGGGTTTGAGGCGCAGAGCGCCAGGTCCGCCCCGCCCGCCTTGAGGGCGATGGCTAAATTCGCCGTCTCGGTCGTCACGTGCAGACAGGCGGAGAGCTTGACGCCCGCCAGCGGCCGCTCCCCCGCGAACCGCTGCCGGATCGTCCGGAGCACCGGCATGTCCCGCTCCGCCCACTCGATGCGCAACCGGCCCTTCTCCGCCAGACTGAGGTCTTTCACGTCATACTGCATACTGTTCTCCTTCTTGGTTTATCCTTCCCGAACCCCGAACCCTGAATCCCGAGTTGTCTCTATCCTCGCTTCAACTCGTCCACTTTATCGCAGTGCTCCCACGTAAACTCTGGCTCATTCCGGCCGAAATGGCCGTACGCGGCGGTCTTCGCGTAGATCGGCCGGCGCAGGTCGAGCCGGTCGATGATGCCGGCCGGGGTGAGGTCGAAATGCTTGCGAACCAGCCGGGCGACCTCGGTGTCGGGCATGACGCCCGTCCCGAACGTGTTGATCATGATCGACACCGGGTCGGCCACCCCGATGACGTAGGCTAACTGAATCTCGCACTGGGCCGCCAGTCCGGCGGCGACGAGATTCTTCGCCACATGGCGCGCGGCATAGGAGGCCGACCGGTCGACTTTCGTCGGGTCCTTGCCCGAATACGCCCCTCCGCCATGACGGCAGAACCCCCCGTACGTATCGACGATGATTTTACGCCCGGTTAACCCCGTATCCCCGTGCGGGCCTCCGATGACGAACCGTCCGGTCGCATTGATAAAGTACTTGATGCGACCCGGATCGATCAACTCCTTCGGGATTTCCAGGAGAATCACTTTGGAGATGATGTCATCCCGAATCTGTTCACTGGGCACATCCGGGTGGTGTTGGGCGGCGATGACGACCGTATCGACGCGGGCCGGTTTCCCGTTCACGTACTCCACGGTCACCTGCGTCTTCCCGTCCGGCCGCAGGTACGGGATCGTCCCGGTCTTCCGGGCTTTCGCCAGCCCCATCGCCAGCCGCTGCGCTAAGGTGATGGGCGTGGGCATGAGCTCCGGGGTCTCGTTCGTCGCGTACCCGAACATCATCCCCTGATCCCCCGCCCCCAGCCGGTCGACCCCCATGGCGATATCGCTCGACTGACGGTCGATCGTCGTCAGGACGGCGCACGTCTCCCAGTCGAACCCGTAGCTGGAGTCCGTGTAGCCGATCGTCTTGACCATGTTCCGGGCGACCGTCGGCATATCGACGTAGGCCGACGTGGTGATCTCCCCCCCGATGATCGTCAGGCCGGTCGTCACGAACGTCTCGCAGGCGACGCGCGCATACGGGTCTTTCTCGATGATCGCGTCGAGCACGGCGTCCGAGATCTGATCGGCGATCTTGTCGGGATGGCCTTCCGTGACGGATTCAGAGGTGAACAGATAACTCGATGGCATGCGGTTGACTCCTAAGAAAAGATAGGCTGAAAGGATTCCCGCTCGCGCAGGAATGACAGGCTGAGATTAAAAACTCACCTCCGACGAATCTCCCACGTTGAGGTGAAGATAGGACCCTTTGACGACCGCTCGATCCCCGATGAGCGAGCCTTCCAGCAGGCAATCCTGGACAGTCGCACCTTCGCTGATGATCGAGTTGCTGATGACCGAATGCTGGACGATCGCCCCGCCCGCGATCGAGACGAACGGGCCGATAACCGACGCCATGATCTGGGCGTCATCGGCGATGGAGACGGGCGGCAAGATGATCGAGCCGTCGATCCGGCGGGGTGTCGCGCGCAGCTCCAACAACCGCCGATTCGTCTCCAGTAACGTCTCCGGCTTCCCGCAATCGTACCACTCATCGACGGTGAACGTGATGAGCGGCTCGTCCCGTTCGACCATCAACTGGAGGGCATCGGTCAGTTGATACTCCCCCCGCGTCGTCCGCCCGGTGCGAATGAGGTCGTCGAGACACTGGGCAAACACCGGAGTGCAGGCGATGTAGTACACCCCGGCGATCACTAAATTCGACCGGGGATGCTCCGGCTTCTCGACGAGACGGACGACCCGGTTGTCCTCCACTTCGACCACCCCGAACCGCCGGATGTCCCCCTGCATCGGTTTCACTCCGATCGCGCTCAAATTTGAGTGAGCGCGCAGGTGGGAAAAATCGGAGTTGAAGATCGTGTCGCCGAGGATGATGAGGACCGGTTCGTCGTCGAAGTGCTCCCGGCCGAGATGGATCGCATGGGCGATCCCGCACGTCTCGTGCTGGACGACGTAATGGGCGTTGAACGCGTACTGGGTATTCACGTAATCGATGATCTTCTGGCCCATGTTCCCGATGATCAGGGTGACCTCCTGGACGCCTAACGCCACCAGCTCATCCAGGATATACCCCAGGATCGGCTTGCCGGCGACGTGCATCAACGCCTTCGGCGTGGTATGCGTGTGCGGTCGCAGGCGGCTGCCGATCCCGGCCACGGGGATGATCCCTTTCATCGAGCGCCTCGTCGTGTTACAACACAATCGGTGGTCGGTAGTCAGTAACACCAGAAAAGTTAGTATAAAATCATTCAAAGAGAGAAAACGGATGTGATGAAAATCACATTTCCCAGACCACCTGCTCTCACCGACCACCGACTACCGACCACCGACCACCGAATCTTTTACATACGCCACGAGTGCCTGGTGAACCGCCGGGGTGGCGCTGGCTGCGCACGAGAGCACGTTCTGCTCCGTCGTGTCGAGCACCGGGACGCTCCCCAGGTCAGTCCCGTCCGCGTCCGTTACCACCCCGCCCGCTTCCTGGACGATCAGGACGGCGGCCGCGATATCGTACGGAAACAGGCCGAGCACCCGCCCCTGGCCCGCCGCCAGGAAGTCCGCCCGGCTCTCCGGCCGCTGGGCGAGGATCCATCCTCCGACGTCCAGGTACGCGTCGAGCTGGCCGGTCGTGAGACGGGTGAGCGCATACGACGAACTGTTGAACACGAACACCCCGGCCCGGACGGACGACCGGTCGATCAACGGGCCCAGGACGTCGATGACGTGCTGAGCGGGACGCCCGACCAGTTCAAACCCCCAGAAGACCTCGCCGAGGTCCGCGCCCGTCGCACGCGTCGGGACGAGACACGGCCGGCCGTCGAGCCGGGCGCCGCGCCCGCGCTCCGCCGTGAAACACCGGCCGGACTGGATCTCGATCACACACCCGGCCCGGACATCCCGGAGCCGGGGGGTCTCAAGACACGGGCACACGGCGACCGACACGCACGCCTGCTCGAACCCGACGGCGGCGGGCCGGGTCCCGTCGATCGGGTCGACGATAAGCAGCCAGTCGGGCGAAGGGGCGACCTCGACCAGTCCCTTGTCCTCGGAGTAGTACGCCACCTGGACATCCGTCCGCTGAAGGTAATCCTGCAAGGCCGTCTCGGCCACCCGGTCGATCTGGAACGTCGCATCCCCGCTGGCCGCGGTCCCGACCACCTCCCGTGCGGTCCGGTGGCCGGCGAACGGGAGGACGGCCGATCGGATGGCGCGCGCCACGGCCTGAGCCAGGCCGGTCACCGAGCTCGTTTCGTCAACTCCTCCCAGCCTACTCATATCCGATCGCGTTCTTGAAGCACACCTGAAATTCCGCCTGGGTATAGTCCTGGATATCCTTCGACGTGGAGAGGGTAACGGCGTACTGAGCGATAGCCTGTGCCTTCGAGAAGGTGACAGATCGGATGATTTTCTTGATTTCGGGAATATCGATCGTGCTCATGCTCAACTCATCCACCCCCAGGCCGAGCAGCAGGAACGCAGTGATGGGATCCCCCGCCATCTCGCCGCACACGCCCACCCAGAGACCTTCATGATGCCCCGCCTCGACGACCGAGGCGATCAACCGGAGGATCGCCGGGTTGAATGGGTCGTAGTACGCGGCGATCTTTGCGTTGCTCCGGTCGACTGCTAAGGTATACTGAATCAGGTCGTTCGTCCCGATGCTGAAGAAATCCACCTCACGCGCCAGGTCTCGGGCGATCAGCGCCGCCGAGGGGACTTCGATCATCATCCCGACCGGGATGGAGCGATCGTACGGGATGCCCGCGCCATCCAGCTCAGCCCGGGCTTCATCGAGGATCTGTTTGGAGTGCCTCAGGACGGCCAGCCCGGAGATCATCGGGAACATGATCCGGAGGTTGCCCATCGTGCTGGCCCGGAGGATCGCCCGCAACTGGGCTTTGAAGAGATCGGGCCGCTCAAGACAGATCCGGATGCCCCGGTACCCCAGCGCCGGGTTGGCTTCGTGCGGGAGGTCCAACTGATGGAGGACTTTATCCGTCCCCAGGTCGAGCGTCCGGATGATGACGGGCTTCGGAGCCAGGCGTTGGGCGATATCCCAGTACGAGGCGTACTGTTCCTCCTCGGTCGGCAAGGTCGGGCGTAAGATGTACAGGAATTCGGTCCGGTAGAGGCCGACCCCGACCGCTCCGGAGGAGAGCACCCCATCGATCTCGCTGGGGAGTTCGATGTTCGCCGACACGTCGACCGCATGACCATCCGGAGTCACGGCCGGGAGGTCCTTCAGACGGGTCAACCCGCGTTCGACGGCGGATTGTTTCGTCCGGGCTTCCTCGAAACGGCGCAGGGTGTCCTCGTCCGGGTTGAGGTAGATCGCCCCGTCATTCCCGTCGACGATGATGAGCGAGCCGTGCTCGATCTCACGGGTGGCAACGTCAACCCCGACCACCGCCGGGATGGCCAGGCCGCGAGCGACGATCGCCGCATGGGCGGTGCGTCCCCCGCCGTCGGTGACGAACCCGAGGACGGAGTCCCGGTGCATCTCCGCCGTGTCGGAGGGGGAGAGGTGATGGGCAACGACGATCACCGGGGAGGTGAGGTCGGCGAGCGGAAGCCGCTGTTCCCCCCGGAGATGGGCGAGTACGCGATGCCGGATGTCTTCAAAGTCGGCCGTTCGTTCGCGGAGGTAGGGGTCGGTGGCCGCCGCCATCGTAGCGATGCCGCGTTGCATGATGGCGTTGAACACCCACTCCGCGTTCTTGCGCTCCCGACGAATCCGGGCGATCGTCGCGCCGACCATCTCCGGGTCGTCCAGGAGCGTCAGGTGGGCGCCGAAGATATGAGCGATCTCCTCGCCCACATCCCCGGCGATCCGCTCCTGCAGGACGATCAGGTCGTCCCGGGTGCGCACGATCGCCTCCTGAAACCGGTCGACCTCCCGTTCCACGTCTCCTTCCGCCAGGTCGCGCTCTTGGACGCGGAATTCCTGCCGGTCGAGCAAGAAGGCCGGGCCGATGGCGATCCCGGGCGACGCCGGAATCCCGGACAGGGTGCGGACAGAGGAAGTGCTCATTCCGGCTCTCCGAATCGATCCTCGACGAGCTGAGCCAGGGTCGCGATCGCGTCCGCCTCATCCTCGCCGGTTGCCTGAATCGTGATCGCGCTGCCGTACTCGGCGGCAAGCATCATGACCCCCATAATGCTCTTTCCGTTCACCGTCAGATCATCTTTACTGATGAGAATCTCAGAGCGGAACTTCGAGGCGGTCTGGGCGATCTGCTCGGCAGGGCGCATGTGGAGTCCTGTCTTATTCCGAATCGACACCGTGATTTCAGCCATTGACCGAGACGCGAATTCCTCTCACGGCAGACACCCTGGCGAGAGAGACACACGACCGGGCAGCCCTACTCAAAGTCCTCACGCAGGTACTTGCTATCGGCTGCCCGGAGTTTCATCAGATCGACGAGGCGTCGGTTCAAGTCCTGCGCGGGGTTCTGGCCGACCAGCTTCAGCAGATGATTCAGGGCGATGACTTCGGCAATGACCGTGATATTCTTTCCGGGGACGATCGGAGTCATCACGAAGGGGATTTCGACGCCTAAGATCGTCTTCGTTTTATCTTCGAGGCCGATGCGTTCATAATCAACTTTGTCGTCCCATTCCACCAGATGGACTTCCACTTCGACCCGTTTCTTCAGCCGGATGGCGCGGATGCCGAACATGCTGGGGATGTCGATGATCCCGATCCCACGAATCTCCATGTAGTGCTGGAGGAGCTCATTCCCGGTGCCGATCAGGACCCCTTGTTTCATCTGGTAGATCGTGACGATATCGTCTGCGACTAAGCGATGGCCGCGCTCGACCAGGTCGAGGGCGGTCTCGCTCTTCCCAATCCCGCTCTTGCCGGTAAACAACAGCCCGATCCCGTAGACATCCACCAGCGAGCCGTGGACGGACGTCCGGGGCGCGAAATACGCCTCCAGGTAGTCGGCGAGTTGGTGGGTAAAATCGACTGTCGAGAGCGAGGTGCCCAGGACGGGGGTGTCCAGTCGGGTCGCGGCCGTCGCCAGTTCGACCGGCGGCGGGATGGCCTTCGTGATGATCACGCAGGGAATCCCGAACTCCAGCATCGTCTCGATCGACTTCAAGCGGTCGGCCGAGGACAGACTGGAGAGGTACATCATCTCCGTCTCGCCCAGGACCTGGATGCGGTTGTGGGCGAACCGAGCGGTGAACCCGGCCAGGGCCAGTCCGGGCCGGTTCACCTCACTGTTGGCGATCTGCCGGGTGAGGCCGACATCGCCGGTCTGCGACGTGAGCCGCAAGTCCGCCCGTTTGAGCAATTCGCTGATTGACAGGGTTCGAGGCATGCTACTCCGGGCTCGGTTCGGTCGGGATCGTCTCCGCGAGCGCGTTTCGTTTCACGCGATGGTTCTGCAGCTTGTCCTTGTATTTCTTCAACTGCCGTTCCATCTTCACTGCAGCCTGGTCGATGGCCGCGTAGACGTCCGCGGCTTCTTCCTTGCTGGTCAGGACGGCGCCATCGACCTGCATCGTCATCTCGACGGTGTACCGGTATTTCTCGTGGATGAGCGTCAGGTCAGTGCTGAGGATATGATCGAAATACCGGCCCAGGCGTTTGATCTCCTGCTCGGCATGGTGCTTGTGCGCGTCGGCAAGGTCAAAATGTCGGGCCGTGATCGTGATCTGCATCGACTACCCCTTTCTGAGAATCAGTGACAAGTGACGAGTGACGAGTTAAGGCTCACATTGAGGAATGGTTGAGGTGAATGAGAAATGACCGAAAGTCCTCAACCTCAACCTTTACTGCCCCGCAGCTTGCTACAGGAATTGTTTGACTCGTCACTGGTCACTCGTCACTGCTTTTAGACTTTTTTCCGGTATCGGGCGGGCATGATGCCCAGTTGGTCCCGGTATTTGGCGATCGTCCGCCGGGCGATGTCCACCCCTTGCGCGTGCAGGACGTCCACGATCTTCTGATCGCTCAGCGGGTCGTGAGGGTCTTCCTCTTTGATGAGTCGGGCGATGCGGTCTTTCACGCTCTTCGTGGACAGTTCTTCCCCGTCTTCGGTCTCGATCATCCCGTCGAAGAAGAATTTCAGCGGAAACACCCCGCGCGCGGTCTGCACATACTTGCTGGCGGTCACCCGGCTGACCGTCGCCGGATGCATGTTGATCGCGTCCGCGACCTCCTGTAAGACCATCGGCTTGAGGGAGGGGAGGCCCTTGTCGAAGAAGCCGCGCTGGGCCTTGACGATGTAATTCATCACCTTCAACATCGTCGTCCGCCGCTGCTCGATCGAGTGGACGAGCCAGCGGGCGTCGTTCAGCTTCTGGCGGACATACTGGCGGGCATCGTCTGACGCGTGACTCGACCGGTTGAGAATCGTGAGGTACGTCCCGTTGATCCGCAACCGCGGCAGGTTCCGGTCGTTCAGCATGACGACGTACTCCCCGTCCACTTTCTCGACGATGAGGTCCGGGATAATCGGGATGGCGGTCTCACTCCCGATCGAGAGGCCCGGTTTGGGGTTGAGCTCAGCGATCTGCTGGAGCGCGTCCTGAATCGCTTCCTGGGACACCTTCAACGCTTTCTTGATCACCGCATACCGGCGATTCTGCAGGTCATCCAGGTGGTCGTGGATGATGCGGGCGGCGAGGGTATCTTCCTGATCGTCGGCCCGGAACTGGATCAAGAGGCATTCCCGAAGATTTCGGGCCCCAACCCCGACCGGCTCGAGGGTCTGCACCACCGTCAGGATCTGTTCGACCGTGGCCGGGTCCGTCCCGAGTTTCTCGGCGATCTCCTCGACCGGACAGGTGAGGTACCCGTCTTCCCCCAGGTTCCCGATGATGTACTCGCCGATCTCCGTCTCATAGACCGAGAGGCTCAACAGATGGAGCTGGGAGATCAGATGGTTGGCTAATGTCGTCCCCGTCTTCCCCTCGCGGTCGAGGAGATTCCGGTCTTCATCCCTCTCAGTCTGTTCGTGATGCTCGTATTCATACGCCACGCCATCCCGGAGGTACGCATCCCAATCGATCTCGTTCGACGTGGACTTGAGTCCGAGCTCTGCCGAGTCAACTTGCCCGTTCGTCTCGACGGGACTCTCGACGCTGTCGGCGCTCTGTTCCAGCTCATCCGGCTCGGTCGTCTCGTCCTCCTCTTCGAGCATCGGGTTGGTCTGGAGCTCCTGTTTCATCACCTGCTCGAGCTCCAGCAGCGGGATCTGGAGCAGCTTGAGCGACTGGATGAGCTGAGGCGAGATCGTCTGTGAGAGTTGGGTTCGTAATCCGAGTTCCATGACCATATCACCTGACGATGAGGATGGATCAATCCAGCCTGAAACGTTCGCCTAAGTACACCCGCCGGACGTCCGGGTCGTTCGCCAGCTCCGTGGCGGTGCCGGATTTCAGGATCTGGCCGTCGGCGATGATGTACGCCCGGTCTGTGATCTGGAGGGTCTCGCGCACCGTATGGTCGGTGATGAGCACCCCTAAATCCCGTTCTTTCAGCCGGCGAATGATCGACTGAATATCCTCGACGGCGATCGGGTCGATCCCGGCGAACGGCTCATCGAGGAGGATGAACTTGGGGTCGGAGGCCAGCGCCCGGCTGATCTCGGTCCGCCGTCGTTCCCCGCCGGACAGGGTATACGCGGTGCGTCGGGCGAGGTGCGCGATGCCAAAATCCTCCAGCAGGCCTCGCATCCGTTCCCGCCGTGCCCGTGACGACAACGGCATCGTCTCCAGGATGGCCCGGAGGTTGTCTTCGACCGTCATCCGCCGGAAGATCGAGGGTTCCTGCGACAGATACCCGATCCCCTTGCGGGCGCGTCGATACATCGGCCAGGCAGTGATATCCTCCAGGTCGATCTTCACCCGCCCTTCGTCCGGCTTGATCAGCCCGACGATCATGTAGAACGTCGTCGTCTTGCCCGCCCCGTTCGGGCCGAGCAGTCCGACGACCTCCCCCCGGCCCACCCGGATGCTGACGGTATCCACCACCCGGCGTTTCTGGTACACCTTGACAAGACGATCAGTCCACAAGTACAGCGGGTCCCCAGTCACGCCGGCATCCTTTTACTGAACGGACGCCCCACGACGGGGGCTCAGGCCGTTCCCCTGACGCGGCGTCGTCTGGCCCGGAGCCTGGTACGTGCCGACCACGCTCCCCTCGGCCGCGACCCGCACCAGTCGTCCCCGGTCGATGAACAGGGTGATCTGGTTGGCACTGACCCGATTCGGCCCACGCGCCTCGGTCCCCTGCCGTGGCGGGTAATACAGGCTGGTCGCGTTCTGCGACGCGATGATCTCCCGGACGATATCCTGGTCGAACGACACGGTCAGGACGCGCCCCTGGATCGTGCTCTTCCGCGACGACCCCGCCGCGCTATCATCTGGGGCGTACGACCCCGACGCATTCCCCGTAATCACCGCCCGGGTGACTGTCTCCTCCGTGAGCGACAGGACGGCTTCTTGTCCCCGCAGCTCGCTCGTCCCTTCCCAGAGGACCGGCGACCCGGTCAGCCCCGCCCGTTTTTCCCGGCTGTCGTACGTCACCGCCTCACACCGGCCGCGCAGTTGCCCACGAGTCACGACTACCTGGCCCTGTGCCTCCGCCCGCTTCTCCAGGAACGCGTAACTCATCCGCGTCCCCGTCACGATCACATCCCGATCCGATCCCTGGACGGCTTTCACTAAACGAGGCTGCCCCGTCAGGATCGCCCGCTCCGGTTTCCGGGTGTATTCCGCCCGCTGGCAGGTGACGGTGATACGTTCTTTCCGGTCGATGACCGTCACTGAGTCTTGCGCCACCGCGCGCTTCGCGGAATCCGCGTCCGCGAAGAAGTACTCCAGACGCCGGCCGGTGATGACGACTTCTTCGCCGTCGTGCGCCCTGACCAGTTGAGGCGCCCCGGTCAGCACCGCCCGACGCGGGCTGGAGAAATACTCCGCCTGCCCACACGTGATTGTCGTGCTCTCTTTCGGGTCGAGGATCGTGACCGCCCCGTGCGCGACCGCGCGACGATCCCGTTCGAAGTACATCACGTGATCAGCCGTGAGAGTGCCGTCGCGATGGGCCATCCGGACACGGCCGTCGAGGATGACCTCCCCCCGGCCGCGGAGATACCGGGCCTGTTCGCAGGTCAGGGTCGTCTGACCATGCGTAATGCGGACGTGGCCGATCAGGTCGAACTGCTCGTCGACGCTCGTCCCGCGCCAGGTGTCCGCATGCTCGACGACGATCGGGGGGGACGGGGCCGGCGCGGCGGCGGACGCCCTCGGCGGGAAGCCGAACAGCGTCACGACCCCAACCAGACCATACGGGATGTATCTCCCGCCTCGAACGATCCGCGACATTAATATAAAAGGGAATAGGAGTCTCGTCAAGACTATCATCGCTCCCGCAATTCATCGACCCGTTTCGAGATTTCCTCCCCCCGGTCGAACCGTCCCTGCACATTCCGCGTGATCTCCCACCGCTCCAGGTTCGGGTCGGCTTCGAACCCGATGCCCGTGATCACGTCTTTGTCGGTCGAAATCCGCACCGGCGCGTCAGTCCGAATCCGGTTGAGGTTCTCGACCCATTGCAGGGAATCCGTCTCCAGTGTCCCGCCCCGGGTGTTCGTGACGACGACATGACCGATCGCGGACATCGTGCGGGTCTGTTCGTCGATCGTCCCCCGGTCCGCCGTCAACGTCGAGGTCCGCTGTCCATCCTGGTCGTAGAACTCGATCCGAAGACCCTGCTCGAGCTTCGTCTGTCTCGACCTGGAAGAGTGCGCGATGTAGCTCGCCGTCACGACGACCCGCTGCTTCCCATCCTGCAGCAGATAGATCGTCGCGTCCCAGGTCTCCTGGTCGGGCGCGTCCGCGTTCCGCGCAGGGGATTCGGGGATCGACGGGCTGCTCCCGCATCCACCGCAGAGCCAGAGGGCGGAAGAGACCAGGAGAATGAGCCAGCGTCTCGGTGGTCGGTGGTCGGTGGTCGGGAAAAACAGTGACGAGTGACGAGTGACGAGTGACGAGTCAGGCGGCCTTTTCATCGGACATCTATCGTTCGTTGTCATTCGTTGTCATTCCCGCGCACGCAGGAATCCATGTTTTCCTGACCCCTGACCCCCGTCTTTCGCTGGTTTCGTCTTCCACCGCTCGTGCATCCAGACCCACTGAGTCGGCGCCTGGCGAATCAGCCGCTCGATCGCCCCGGTATACCGCCGGGTCGCCTCGTGCATGTCCTCGTCCCACCGCCCGGACCGGACCGGCTCGATGGGCGGAAGCACGGTGATCAGGTGGGTGTCATCCGGCTGCCGGTGGATCGCCATCGGGACGACCGGGGCGTCAGTCCGGAGCGCGATCACCGCAGGGCCGACCGGGGTATACGCGGGCTGCCCGAAGAAGTCGACGAACGTCCCCTGCACGCGCGTGTCCTGGTCGATCAACAGCCCGACGACATCCCCGCGGCGCAGGGCGCGCAGCACGGCCGGCGTCGCCCGGTCGCGCGGC
>JACQVL010000237.1 GCA_016209865.1 Candidatus Latescibacterota bacterium
AAGTGTGATCATCTCTCGTCCTGCCGGGCGCGATGCCTCGCGCCCCTACCCGTCACTCGTCACTGGTCACTCGTCACTGATTTGACCGACCACCGGCTACTATGATCCTCTCCCATCTCCTCTTCTTCCTCTCCCTCCTCGTCCTCATCGTCGTCCCAGGCTACACGATGGCGAGAGGGTTGGGCGCGCCGATCAACGCGCTGACCGTCCTCCCGTACTCGTTCTATACCGGCTACGCCATCGTTGCCCTGTTGACCCCGCTGGCTTTCCTCCTGCATCTCTCGTGGCCTCTCCTGATCGGCCTGCACCTCCTGATCGTGGCCGCGCTGTGGGGCTACGGGGCGATCAACAAGTTCTACAAGACCGGCGTGGCGTGTGAACGAATGGATCGCGTGTTCTGGCTGTTCGTGGTGGGCGCGACGCTGCTCGCGTTCTGGAAAGGGAGCTATCAGGACGGGGACGCGTGGTATCACCTCGCTCAGGCCAACTACTACGCGCACAGCGAGCGCCTGCAGTCGGGGAACGCGTACTACGCGCATCAACCCGCCGGCACCGTCTACGATTACAACGCGTACCACCTCTTGCTGGCGTACCTGTCGAAGATCACGGGCATCGACCTGACGATCATCTGGATCAACCTCCTGCCGGTGGTGTTGTGCCTGTTCCTGCTGAGTCTCTACGGAACCCTGCGGGTGTTCCATCACACGGCCTTGATGGCGTATCTGTTCATGGCGACGTTCGGCGCGGCGGTCCTGTTCAGCAACGAACCGCCCCTGCTCTGGACGACCCTCGTCTACGACGGCGGGATGCTCCTCCTCAGTCCCGTCATCCTGCACTTGCTGATCACGCAGACAGGCCCCCCGACGGCTCGCTTCGTCCTCCAGTTCTTCCTGCTGGGGTACCTGCTGTCCAGTTGGCATATCTTTAATTACGTGCACCTCTTCATCCTGGTCGCATTGATTCTCACCGTCCTCTTCTTCCGTGCGCTCCGGTCGCCCGACCGGATGGGACGCTTGAAAGACTACGGCACACGACTGGGAGCCTATGCGCTCGCCGGCGTGCCGTATATGGTGCTGATCTATGCAGCGTCGCGATCCGATCAGCCGCCGCAGTCGTTTCCAGGAACGCCGCTTCCCCTCGTCTATGTCAGTCAGCGCCTCTACGCGTTTCCCTGGAACCATCTGTACCCGCTGACGCTCGTCGCGCTGGGCGTTACGATCGTGTTCCTGGTGACACGCCCGCGCGTCTTCCGGGATGAGCGGAGGCTCTACTTCCTCGTCCCCCTGCTGTTCCAGCCGTTCCTCCTGTACAACCCGGTGCTCGTCCCGCTCTTCGCCAGGCTCCTCCACATCAACCTGGTCGGCCGGTTCAAGACGATCCTCTGGGCGTTGACCCTGCTGCCCCTGCTCACGGCTGACGCGGTTCCCGTCGGAGCGTTGCGCGCAGCAGGAGGGCGGGCGCTCGCCTGGATGCGACGGCCACGCGCCTGGGTCGCGGCTGGCGTCGTCCTGGCCGGGCTGGTCTCCGTCCTGGGGTACAGTCAACGCGAGCGGCTTGCATCGTACGGGAAGACACTACGGTCGTACGACCGGCTGAGAGGGCCTTTCTTTCAGGTGGATTTTTTCAGACAGATTGATCGTCTCCTGCCCCCGCGCACGGTCATCCTGTCCGATCCGTACACGAGCTACCACATCCCCGCGTTCGCCGATCAATTCATCTACGCGGCCAACGTACACTCGATCCCGAACTTGAACATTCAACAACGCTTCGAAGATCAGCTCCGCATCGTCTCTCCGTTCGTCTCATTGTCCACGAAATACCTGCTGCTCCAGCAACGCGGGGTTTCGTTCTTCATCGTCAACGAGGATATCTTGCCGTTACGGGCACAGCGCGACCCGCTCGTCCAGATGAAACCGCTCCTCACCGGCTGGGCGTATCCCGATTGGTCGGGAAACCGACAGAATACCCGGCTGTATGCGGTGTCCGACCTTCCACCCGCGTCACACCCCGCTGATCACCCATCCTCTGCATCCTTCGTGATGGCCGATTCGCTCCAGACCGGTCAGTTCACGATGTTCACCTACCCGGCCGCCGCACACGACAGAGAATCGTTGCGTTTCGCGCACGCCAGCTATATAATACTCGTGATGACTCTGACATCCTCGCCGCCGCGCGCGTTCTCCCTGACCTTTTCATCGTCGTATGGGTTTCATCAGGTGCTCCAGATCGTCTCATACGAGAAGACCACGACCGGCTGGCGTGAATTACAGATGAACACCTACATCAATCAGATCGACGCGGGGCATGCGTATTCGTATGCCACGCCGGTTCCTTCCGACACTGTGGGGATTTTCATCTCCGGGAGCCCGTTCCTCGACCTCCGGCTCTCCGGGTTTCATGTCGAACCCGCACGCTGAACCGACGGCCGTGCTGCCGCTATGGCCCAACCTCAGGTGTTGATGATCGCATACTTCTTTCCCCCGCTCGGCGGGGCGGGCGTCCAGCGGACGGTCAAATTCGTCAAGTACCTGCCCGGCTACGGATGGGACCCCCTCGTCCTGACCGTGGATGCGGGCACGCACATCGCGTACGACCCGTCCATGCTCAACGAGCTGCCCGACAATCTGCCGGTGTACCGGACGCGGGCGTTCGACCCGGAAGACCTGAAGGGGTGGTGGCGCGGGCCGTTCGGCCAGCCGGGGGACTCGAACGCTGCGCCTTCGACGGCCCCGTCCTCCGGTACAGGACATCAGCGGCGATGGAAAACCGACCTGGCCCATCTATACCTCCGGCTCATCCCGTGGGTCTGCGTC
Organism: Candidatus Latescibacterota bacterium; assembly: GCA_016209865.1. Classification (GTDB taxonomy): domain Bacteria; phylum JAAXHH01; class JAAXHH01; order JAAXHH01; family JACQVL01; genus JACQVL01. The sequence goes on from JACQVL010000237.1 coordinate 2,814, forward strand.
CCGGACCGCAAGGTCGGCTGGCTTCCCTACGCCTGCCAGATGGGTCGATCGGTGCTGTCACAGCGGCGCATCGACCTGCTGTTCTCCACGTCAAGCCCGATCACCAGCCATCTGATCGCGCTCCGGCTGAAGCAGACATCCGGCATCCCGTGGGTGGCAGATTTCCGCGACCTCTGGGTCAGCTTCCCCGGCCACAAGCCGGTCACCCCGCTGCACGGCCTGATCGAACGAGTCATTGAGCGGCGGATCGTGACCACCGCCGACCGGGTGATCGCCAACACCGAGGCCGCCCGCCGGGTCCTGCTCCGCGACTACCCGTCCGTCGTCCCCGACCGCGTCGTCACCATCCCGAACGGGTTCGATGAGGCGGATTTTACCGGCCTCCAGGCCAGGCAAGAGGACGCACGATTCATCCTGACGTACACCGGGAATTTCTACGGCAACCGGAATCCCCGGACGCTCTTCCATGCGCTCACCCGGCTCTTCACACTCAGGCCGGATCTCCGTGGCCGGATCACCGTCCGGTTCATCGGTCCCGGCGACCCGTCGCTCGACGCGACTGTTCGCCAGCATCACCTCAATGACACCGTCGAAATCTGGCCGTACCAGCCTCACCGGAAGTCGTTAGAGGCGCTCGCGTCCTCCGATGTCCTGCTGTTGATCGACGCCCCGGAGTTCAACGTGAACATCCCCGGCAAGGTGTTCGAGTACCTCCGGGCCGGCCAGCCGATCCTCGCCCTCGTCCCGGAAGGGGCCACGGCCGACCTGCTCCGGGAGACGGGCGGGGCGATGATCGTTCATCCTGAGGATATCACGGCCATCGCAGACGCACTGCTCACGCTCTACGACCGGCGCAGGACACGGCCGCCGGAGGCCATCCCGAATCAGGCGGTCGTCGCCCGGTTCGAGCGCCGGCAGTTGACCGGCCGGCTGGCGGAGGTGTTCGATCAGGCGTATCGCCGACCACCGGCTTAGGCAAGGGATACACGATGTGCGGGATTTGCGGCATGAGCTTTGCGGATGGACGGCCGATCGACCCCGTCCAGCTTGCATCGATGAATCGGACGCTCACCCACCGGGGGCCGGATGATGAGGGATACCATCTCGACGCCGGCATCGGCCTCGGCCATCGCCGCCTGAGCATCATCGACCTGGCGGGCGGACACCAGCCGCTCTACAACGAAGACGGGACGGTCTGCGTCGTCTTCAACGGGGAGGTGTATAATTACCCGGCCCTGCAGCAGGACCTCGAAGCGCGCGGCCATGCCTTCCGCACCCGGTCCGACACCGAAGTCCTCGTCCATCTCTACGAGGAACGGGGCGAGGACATGGCCGAAGCCCTCTCCGGGATGTTCGCGTTCGGCCTGTGGGATGCGCGAGACCGGACGCTGCTCCTCGTCCGCGACCGGATGGGAAAGAAACCGCTGTATTACGCGGAGGTCCCTCACGGCATCGTCTTCGCGTCCGCCCTCAAGACCATCTTAGCGAGCGGCCTGATCGACCGCGGGATCGACCCGGACGGGCTGAGCGATTTTCTCTCCCTCAATTACACCCTCGCCCCGCTGACGGTGGTGAAGGGAGTCCGCCAGCTCCCGGCCGGCCACCTGCTCGTCTGGCGGGATGGCCGGACGCGCGTCCGCCCGTACTGGGATGTTACGACGTCCGCTGACGGTGAGCCCCGGACGGACGTGCCTGAGGGCGTCTACGAAGATGAGCTGCGGGGTCTGTTACGCGATGCGGTCACGCGCCGGCTGATGAGTGAAGTCCCCTTAGGCGTCCTCCTGAGCGGCGGGATCGACTCGAGTACCGTCGTGGCGTTCATGGCGCAGCACAGCCCGGAGCCGGTCAAAACGTTCAGCATCGGGTTCCGGGAGAAGTCGTACGATGAGTTAGCGTACACCCGGCTCGTCGCCGCGACGTTCAGGACGGAGCATCACGAACTCCTCGTCGAGTCGAACATGCTCGACGTACTGCCCGACCTCATCTGGCATTTAGACGAGCCGTTCGGGGATGCGTCCGCCATCCCGATGTACCATCTCGCCCGGTTTGCCCGTTCGACCGTCACCGTCGCCCTCTCCGGAGATGGAGCGGATGAATTGTTCGGCGGGTATCCGACCCTGCAAGCGGATCAATTGGCGGTGCGGTACCGGCGGCTGCCCGGCTGGGTTCGCCGGCTCGTCGCCGGGGGAGTGGCGCGCCTGCCTGTCTCCTTCAACAAAGTGAGCTTCGACTTCAAAGCCCGGCAGTTCGTCGCGGGCGTCGAGCACGACATGGCGGAATGGCACTACTGGTGGCGGCTGATCACGACCGAGGCGGAACAAGCCGCGCTCCTCAACCCCGACGTGCGCCGCGCCTGCATCGAGTCGTCCCCGTGCGCGCGGTTCGTCAGCTCTTTCAACGCCGCGCCCATCCCCGACTGGCCGAGCAGGCTGATGTACGTCGACCTCAAGACGTGGCTGGCGAACGACATCCTCACGAAGGCCGACCGGACGACGATGGCGCACGCCCTGGAACTCCGGTCCCCGTTCCTCGATCATCGCGTGGTCGAGTTCGCCTCCCGCCTGCCGTTCCGGCTGAAAGTGCGGCGCGGGGAGACGAAGTATCTGTTGAAACGGACGATGGCATCGATGCTGCCCCGCCAGATCGTGTACAGGAAGAAGAAAGGGTTCAATACTCCCATCTCCATCTGGTTTCGAGGCCCGCTCAAAGACCTGCTCATCGAGACGCTGAGCCCGCAGGCGCTCAGCCAACACGACGTGTTCAACCCGCAGGCGGTCGCGCGATTGATCGCCGAGCATCTGGAAGGAACACGCGACCACGGCCTGCGGCTCTGGGGTCTGCTCTGTTTCCAGTTGTGGCATGAACGATTCTTAGCGACCGCGCCGGTCGCCCAGGGCGAGGCACCGCCTCGCCCCTACATCGTTAAATCTCATTAGGATGAGGGAACGGATGCAGCTCAGTGTCGTCATTCCCGCGTACAACGAAGAAGAAGCCATCGGGGAGGTCATCGACGGCCTGCAGGCGCTCTTCCATCGAGAAGGGATCGACGGAGAGGTCGTCGTCGTCGATGACGGGTCGATGGATCGCACGGGCGAGATCGCCCGGAGCCTGAACGTCACGGTCGTCCGGCATCCCCAGAACGCCGGGTATGGCGCGTCCATCATGGACGGCATCCGACACGCCCGGCATGAGACGATCTGCATCACCGACGCGGACGGCACGTACCCCATCCAGGCGATCCCCGAACTGGCCCGGTACATCGACACGTTCGATATGGTCGTCGGCGCGCGGCAGGGGAAGCACTACCGAGGCTCCCTGCTGAAACATCCCGCGCGTCTGATCTTCCTGTACCTCGTCCAGTTCGCCACCGGCACGCGAATCCCGGACGCGAACTCGGGACTGCGGATGTTCAAACGGAATAGAGTCCTGCCCTTCTTCGATTCCCTCTGCCGGGGGTTTTCGTTCACGACGACGATCACGCTCGGCATGCTCAGCCGCGGGTATTTCGTGAAATTCGTCCCGATCCAATACTATGCCCGGAAGGGACGGTCGAAGGTCAGGCTCTTCAAGGATTCCTTACGGACGGCGCAGATCATCGTCCAGGCGCTGATGTACTACAACCCCATCAAGGCGGTGCTCCCGCTCGTCCTGGGGCTGGGGTTCGCATCCCTGCTCTGCCTTGTCTGGTACCTCATCCGCCCGAACCTCCTGGCCGGAATCTGGGCGATGCTGCTCTTCTTAGGGGCGGTGCTCGTGTTCGTCATCGGCTTGCTCGCCGACCTGATCGCGGCGAACCGGCGAGAGGAAGGGACATAACACCATCCCATGCACCTCTGCTACATCGCCGACGCCAGCAACGTCCACCCTCAGCGCTGGGCGGCGTTCTTCGTCGAACGCGGTCATCGGGTCTCGGTCATCACCGACCTGGCTGGGACGGTTCCCGGCGCGTCGGTCTACAACATCGGCGAGTGTCTGCCGCGCCTCTCACTGCCGGTGTTCTCAGCCGTCTACCAGATCATCGCCAAGACCTTAGCCATCCGGCGACTGATCGGGCACATCAGACCAGATATCGTGCATGGACACTACGCCACCAATTATGGGTTCTTAGCCGCCCTCTCCGGGTTCACCCCCCTCGTCCAGACCGTCCACGGGTCTGACGTGCTGGTGGACGCGGCCGGCTCCTGGGAACAGCGGTGGTTCGTGCGGTACGCGCTCCGGAAGGCGACGCTCATCACCTCGGTCGCCGAACACATGATCCGGAAGGTGCGCAGCATGGGCATCTCGCCGGAGTGCATCCTGACGTTCCAGTACGGCGTGGATACGTCCGTCTTCGCTCCACCCGCAGACACGACCGTCCGAAACCCGCTCCGGGTGGTGAGCACGCGGATGTTCGAGTGGAAGTACAACGTCGAGCAGCTCATCCGGGCGGTCCCCGGCGTGCAGGCCCGGATTCCTGATGCCGAGGTCGTCCTCGCCGGGGATGGGCCGGACCGGGCAGCATTAGCGCGACTCATCCAGGGATTACACATCGAACGGATGGTCACGATGGCCGGCCGGGTCGCGCCCGACGTTATCCCGGCGCTGCTCCAGTCGGCGACGGTCTACGTCTCCACCTCGGTCACGGACGGGTCGTCCCTCTCCCTGATCGAAGCGATGGCGTGTGGCGCGTTCCCGGTGGTGACGGACATCCCGGCCAACCAGGAATGGATCGTGGACGGGGAGAACGGGTTCCTCGTCCCGGTCGGGGATGCGGACGCGCTGGCCGATCGCATCGTCTGGGCGTTCGAGCATCCGGCGGCGCGCGAAGCGATGGTCGCCCGGAACCTCGACCTGATCCGGCGGCGCGGGGATTATCGGACGAACATGACGATGATGGAAGGGGTCTACGAGCGACTCCTGCGGGAGAGGTGAGCCTCGTGCGCATCTTCTACCTCTGCTACGAAAACCTCCAGGAGCACCGGGGCGGGACACGGCACGTGATCGAAGTCGTCCGGCAACTCGGACGGCTCGGCCATACGGTCGACCTCTTCCTTCCGTTCGAGGCGCCATCCGGGCTGTTCGATGACGCCATCACTCTGCACGTCATCCCGACGATCCCGGTCCGCATCATTCGATGGCTGACGTTCTATGTGCGCTCTGCTCTGTCGATGCTCGCCGTCGGATGGCGGACGCGGCCGGATGTGATCTACATCCGGGAGATGACGTACAACGTCTGCCCGGTGCTCACCGCGCGACTGCTCAGGCGACCGCTGGTCGTCGAGGTCAACGGGCCGATTCTGGATGAAATGCGCGCGATCGGAGCGGGACGGCTGGAGCTCTGGCTGATCCGGACGACGCAGCGCCGCCTGTTCCGGGCCGCAGACCGGATCGTCGTCGTCGCCGAGGGTCTCCGCGACCGGATCGTCGACCTCCACCGGCTCCCCGTCGAGAAGACCGCCGTCATCCCGAACGGGACGGACCCGGAGCGTCTCAAGCCGGACGACCTTCAGGCGTGCCAGCGGGCGATCGGCCTGACGCCCGGTCCGACGGTCGGGTTCTTAGGGAGCTGTTACCCTTACCACGACCTCGACACCCTCATCACCGCCGCGCCGCTGATCGTGAACGCGTGTCCGTCCGTGCGGTTCGTGATCGTGGGGGACGGCTACATGCGCCCGATCTGGATGGAGCGGACCCGGCGGGAGAGGCTGGCCGATCATTTCGTGTTCACCGGCGTCGTGCCGTATGACGAAGTGCCCCGGTATCTCAACGCCTTCACCGTCGGCATCGCCCTCTTCGCTCAGGGTCGGGATGAGAAGCTCGACCGCTCGCCGATGAAGCTCTATGATTACATGGCCTGCGGCCGGCCGGTCGTGGCCACCGACCTCACGGGCATTGGAGATGTCGTCCGAGATCATCAAGCGGGACTGACGATCCCGCCATCCGATGCCGCCGCCCTGGCTGACGCGGTGCTGCGTCTCCTGGATGATGAGGCGCTCTGTGAGACGATGGGACGGGCCGGCCGGGCGGCGGTCGAACGCCAGTACAACTGGACGCGCGTGGCGACGGACATCGTCCATCTGGTGCAGCATCTGGGAGAGAAAACCTGACGATGTGCGGGATTTGCGGACTCGTCTATACCGACCCCCAGCGTCCTGTGGAGGTCGCACTGCTCGACCGGATGAACGACACCATCCGGCATCGCGGGCCGGACGACGCGGGGACGTACACGGACGGGAACGCCGGCCTGGCCATGCGCCGGTTGTCGATCATCGACGTGGCGGGCGGGCATCAGCCGCTCAGCAATGAGGACGGGACGGTCTGGATCGTCTACAACGGAGAACTCTACAATTACCTGTCGCTCCGGTCAGAGTTGATCAGCCGGGGCCATGCCTTCAGGACGCGGAGCGATACGGAGACGATCGTGCACGCGTACGAAGAATACGGCACGCGCTGCGTCGAACGGTTGAACGGCATCTTCGCGTTCGCCATCTGGGACGGCCGGACGCGCCGGCTGTTCCTCGCGCGCGACCACTTAGGGGTCAAACCCCTGTACTACGACTACAGCCCCGACCGGCTGGTGTTCGGGTCGGAGATCAAGCCGCTCCTCGCCTCAGGCCACATCAGGCGGGACCTGGACTTCGAGGGGTTGTACCAGTACTTGACTTACCTGTACATCCCCGCCCCGGCAACGATCTACGCGTCGGTCAAGAAACTCCCGCCCGGCCACGTCCTCACCTGGCAGGACGGGCGGATGACGATCGAACAGTACTGGGACGTGGCCTACCGGGTCGACCCGACGATCACCGAGGCCGAGGCGCTCGCCCGGCTGGAAGCGCTGCTGGCGGATGCGGTCAAGGGTCAACTGATGAGCGATGTGCCCCTGGGCGCGTTCTTGAGCGGGGGGATCGATTCGACCAGCGTCGTCGCGTTCATGACCCGCACGCTCGACCGGCCGGTGGAGACGTTCTCCATCGGGTTTCCCGGCGGCGGCCCGTTCAACGAACTGAGCGACGCCAAACTCGCCGCCGCCCATCTCCGGACGAACCACCACGAGATGGTCGTCGCGCCGGACGCGGTCACCTTCATGCCGGATATCACCGAATACCTGGATGAGCCGATGGGGGATTCGTCCGTCGTGCCCACCTATCTCCTGTCGAAATTCGCCCGGAGCCAGGTCACAGTGGCGCTGGCCGGGGACGGCGGGGATGAATTGTTTGCCGGGTACGACCGGTACAAACCCGTCCAGGCGAGCCTGCACTACGCGCGCCTCCCCGCGTTCATCCGCAAGGGGATCGTCGCCCCGCTCCTCGGCCTGAGCGAGGAAGTCGAGCAGAAGGACGGGGTGCGAGCGCGGGCGCGCCGAATCCTGGGCGACCTCGACCGTGGGTACCAGGCCGCGTTCCTCCGGTGGATCACGAACTTCAACCGGACGACGATCGACCGGCTCTGCACGCCGGAGCTGCGTGAGCGGTTCGTCCCGTTCGACCCGTACCGCGTCGCCCGGTCGTACGTCGACGGGCCGCACGACCCCGCGCCCCTCAACCGGCTGCTGTGGTTCGAGACGAAGGTGTACCTCCCCGACGACCTGCTGATGAAGGTCGACCGGATGAGCATGGCGCACGGCTTAGAGGTGCGCGTCCCGCTGCTCGACTACCGGATCGTGGAGTTCGCGGCGACCCTGCCGCCTGAGATGAAACTCAGACGGTTGACGACGAAATACCTGTTCAAGAAGCTGATGGCACAATACCTGCCGACTCAGACCGTTCAGAAGCGGAAGCAGGGGTTCGTCCCCCCGCTCCGGGAGTGGTTCCGGGGGGAGCTGGGCGCGTTCGCCCGCGACCTGCTGCTCGACCGCACGGCGCGCGCACGCGGGTTCTTCGTCCTCGACCAGGTGGAGACGATGCTCGACGACCACCAGACCGGCCGCCGGTCGTTCCATTACCAGATCTGGGTGCTGCTGACGTTCGAGATGTGGTGCCGGCGGTATGTAGATCGGACATCGTGATGAGCAGAAAACAAGAATTCGGCCTGCTCGGCCTGCTCCTCCTCGCCGGGCTGGCCATCCGGCTCTCTTTTTTCATCCCGTTCCAGGGAAGCGACGACATCGGGTACAACGAGGCGGCGTACCACCTGGCATCGGGAACGTACCGCCTGGAGCCGAACCTGTTCTATCTGCGGTTCGGGGTGATCCTCCCGATGGCGCTCTCCTTCAAACTGCTCGGCGTCTCCCCGCTGGCCTCCAGCCTGTCCCTGCTCGTCTGCTCTCTGCTGATGATCGTGCTCGCGTATGCGGTGGCATCCCATCTGTTCGACCGGCGGGTCGCCTGGCTGGCGGCCATCCTGATGGCCGTGTTCCCGTTGAACGTGTTCTCCGCGACCGAAGTGCACGCGGACTTGCCGATGAGTCTCTACCTCGGCCTGGCGCTGCTGTTCATTCTGAAAGCCGACGCGGCGGAGGACTCGAGAAGGCAGATCGCATGGGGAGCGGCTTCAGGCGTGTTCTGGGGAGTTGCGTATCTGACGAAGATCCCCGCGCTGCTGACGTTCCCGGCCTTTCTGGTCGGCTACCGGCTGGCCACGAAAAAGCGACTCGGCCGCATCCTGATTCCTCTGGCGATCGGGTTCCTCGCGGTGGCGGCGGTTGAGATGACGGTCTACATCGTGTACACCGGGGATCCGCTCTATCAAGTCCACACCATCCTCCGACAGGGCCATACCCAGGCGATCGACCGGGCGTACCCCGACTGGCGAGCCGGACTCAAGGCGGTGTTGACCGTGTACCCGGACATGATGTTCAACCTGCTGAG
>JACQVL010000245.1 GCA_016209865.1 Candidatus Latescibacterota bacterium
ATCGCCTCATCTTCCCCCTGTCCAGGGCCGCGCAGGCGCTGTCCCAGCTTCAGGAACCGGTACCGCACCCGCACCGCCGACGGGTCATGTTCCAGTGCCTCGTCCAGCGTCTGGATCGCGCGGTCATCCTTCCCCTGCGCCGTGTAGACGTCCGCCAGGATCGCCCGCACGGCGGCGTCATCGTCCGCCCGGTCGATCGCCTGCTTCGCGGCCTGTTCCGCCTGGTCGAGCAGGTTCCGGTTGAGGTACGCCAACGCCAGGTTGGCATAGCCTAACGGCTCATCCGGGACGGTCGTGCAGACGATCTCGAATTCACGTGTCGCGTGCTCGTAATCGTCCCGCTCGAGGTAGGCCAGGCCGAGGTTTTTGTGGGTGATGGCGACCTTCCACGCCCCTGGGTCGAGCGTGCCCCGGCTGCAATTCAGGAGCAAGAGAAGGGGGAAAAAGGCGAAAAGGCGAAAAGGCGAAGAGGGGAAGAGGTGCATCTAAGTTCGTCCTTCGTCCTTCATACTTGTTGTCATCGTGGCGGCGGTAGGGTTCCGACGGTCAGGGGGGAGAGATGGCGATGGGCGAGCTTCCAGACATCTTTCCCGCCGTCTTTGACCTTCACCCACACGTCCGAAGCCCGCAGGCTGACCGGGGTCGTCACCCCGTCTTTATTCGTCGTCGATCCCATCCGGTAGTAGTGGGCCACGGCGACCGTCCCGTTCCCATAGACCGCCACGTTGATGTAGCGCGGGTTGTAATTGAACCGCACGTTCGGACTGTCCCAGTTGTTGTTCGGGATGTTCGCCCGGACGTCCTCGATCGTTTCCGGCTCGCCGAAGAACCCGTTGGGCGCGGCGAACGTGAAGCCAGGGGTGTAGTACGTCGAGACCCACTCTTCCCCCTTCTTCTGGTTCCAGAACTGGTAATGCTGTTCGATACGGGCTTCCACGTCTTCTTTATCGCCCGCCATCGCCGGAAGACCGACCGCGAGCAGCAGGACGCCGCACACCCCACCGATGATCGTCTTGCGCATAGCCCCTCCTTGAGACGGAGAACCGAGAACGCGAATGATAGGGAGACTGTTCGTGGACGACGCACACAATGTAGACGGGGGATACAGGCTTGTCAACCGCTTTTCGACCGGGTTGGTAAGGATGGACGAGAGAACTTTTTAGTGGATTTTCACAGGCACTCAGTGTACCTTCAAAGAGGTTTTCAATCCGCAATCCGCAATCGACAATCCGCAATCGGTAGAAGGAGTGCTCGATGAACGTTCCTCCGACGAAAGCCATTCATGTTCCTGTCGCCGACCTCCGTCAGCTCGTGACAGTCTTGCTCCAGAGAGTGGGACTCCCCCCGGCGGACGCAGACCTCATCGCGGACTTGATGATCGATACCGACCTGCGTGGAGTGTTCAGTCACGGGACTCAGACGCTTCACGGGTATTGCAGAGCGTTCCTGACCGGTCAGTTCAATACCAGCCCAGATATCCGCGTCGTGAAAGAGACGCCGGTCTCGGGCCTCGTCGATGGGGACGGGGGGTTAGGCCATCTGGCGACGCACAAGGCCGCGCGTCTGGCGATCCAAAAAACCCGCGCCACCGGCCTCTGCCTGGCAGTCAGCCGGAATCACGGTCACTTCGGGAGCGCGGGGAAGTACGTCCGCATGGCCGTCCGCGAGGGATTGATCGGGTTCTGCGTCTCCGGCCTCCTGGCCCGAGAGCCGGAGGACACGACCGTCAGCGCCTGGGCGCACTCTCCGCTCGATAACCCGCCGATGAGTTTCGGGTGTCCTGCGCGGGACGGGTATCCGGTGATTCTGGATATGTGTACGAGTGTGGTGGATGAGTGGGACGTCGAATCCGAGCGGTTTCAGATGATCTTTCAGGCGATGCCGTCTGCCGTCTTCCGGAGTTTCGGGTTGCGTGCCATGGCGGATTTCCTGGCGGCCGGACTGGGCGGGATGATGCTGCCCGGACTGCGGCTGGAGGATCGCCGGTACTCTGGCGCCTACTACGGGGCGTTCCTCTGGGTGCTCGACCCGGCCGTCTTCGTCGATCCGGACGCGTTCACCGCCGAGGTCGACCGGACGACCGCCCTCATCCGGCGACTCCGGCCGCTGCCGGGCTACGACCGGGCCGACCTGCCGGGCGGGCCGGAGTGGGATCGGGAACACGCCTGGGCACTCGAAGGCATTCCATTGGGAGAACATCATCAACGGTCGCTTGAAGAGATCGCAGCAGAGTTAGGCGTGGCTGTCCCCTGGCGACGGACGTAAGGAAGATTGTCGCATTCCTTCTTGAGTGAAACAACTCAGCCCGCAGATGAGTCACATCCTATGAGGAGGTGATCATCTATGGCATCAGTCATTACACTCATCGTCGATGGCTTCAAAGATCTGACGACGCTGATTACCGGGCGCTTGAGCCAACTCTCCACTCTCCAGATTGCCCTTATCGTCGTCGTCGCCGTGCTGGCCGGCATGGTATTGACCTTCGTGGCCATCCTGGCTGTGAAACTACTCGTCCTCGCCGTGATCCTCTGTGCCCTCTACTTGCTGGTGAAGCGAGTGTTGGCCAGATGGCAGGAGTCGTGAGAGGGGTCAGGAAAAGTCTCTTGACGCATTCCCCTGTGAGCGGTATATTGTAAGCGTATTGAATTCATCCAGGTCTCCGCAAGACAACACTGCTCACAGGGTCGTGCGATGCACACGGGCTTTCGAATCGTCGTGTTATTGAGCTGGCTGTTTGTCTGGGCTCCCTCAGTCGTGGACACCGTATGGTGTTGCGATGGGTCACGTTCGCATCAGTTCCCTACGCAGCCCGGACACCATCAGAGCGCAGCCGATCACTGTTCCTCTCAGGAGTTCCGTCATGATTGCTGCATCACCGTGTGTCCTGAGATTCTTACCCTGGCTCAGGCCACGATGCCGTATCGTGGAGCTCCGACTGAGACTGATCCACGAGATAGACTCGACAATCAACCCCTTCAGTCTTTCATACTCCCTCCTTCGATGATCCTCTCCGCACACCCGATGTCTCTTGTCATACCCCATCCTCCTCCGTCAGTCCTCTATCTTCTCAACGCGACTTACCGGATCTAATCCCGTCTCATCGCAAAGCCTGTCATTCTGAGCCGGGACGAAATGGATTTATCAATCCGCATTCCGCAATCGATATCAATCGGCGTCTTCGTAGTCGCGACTTCAGTCGTGAAGAGAAAGGGGAGAATTCTATGTCCATCATCAGACCGCTCCTCATCCTGGCTCTGCTCGCTGGCTGGCTGTTCACCAGCGCCTGCCAACAGAAGCCTGCTCAACAGGCTTCTCAGCCGTCTACGGCACCGCAAGACACTGTCGCCGCCTCTCCGGCCGAGCGGCTGCCGAAGATTCGGACCGACATCCAGGACGTCAAGCTGGCGCTGGCCAAGGATGGCAAATACATGTGCTGTGTCGATCCGCCGTGTGACTGGTGCCTGCTCCATGAGGGGGATTGTGAATGCCGGGACAATCTGGAAGCGGGTAAAGAGGTCTGTCCCGGCTGTGGACTGGGCTGGCACAACGGTCAGGGCGCGGTCAAGGGCGTCGACGCCCGCAAGGTCAAATGGGCGATCACCCACGAACACGAGAAAAGCCAGGAACATAAGCATTAACGGGGAGGTGTCAGGATGAACCAGGAACGGCGCGGGTTCTTGAAACAGACGGCCCTCGCGGTCACCGGGCTGCTGGCCGGCCGGAAAGCCCTCGCGGCGCAGGAGACGGCGCGCGTCCAGACGACGGCGGGCGAGTCAGTGTATACGCAATTCTCGGCTCCGATGGGTCGTGCCTTGCCGGTCGACGTACCCGACCTGCCCAGGCTGCCCTGGCGGTGGAACGATGGGGCGAAAGAGTTCCATCTCGTCGCGGACGTCGTCAAGCGGGAATTCCTCCCCGGCTCGACGTTCGACGTCTGGGGCTACAACGGCAGCATGCCCGGCCCGACGATCGAGGTCAACCAGGGCGACCGGGTCAGGGTTGTCGTCGAGAATCGGCTCCCGGAGCCGACGACAGTCCACTGGCACGGGGTCGAGGTCCCGATCGCGATGGACGGGGTCGAAGGGGTGACGCAGGACCCCATCCCGCCGGGCGGGCGGTTTGTGTATGAATTCACCGTCCACCAGTACGGCACGTTCTTCTACCATGCGCACATGCCGATGCAGCAGATGATGGGGATGATCGGCCTGTTCATCATGCACCCGCGAGAGCCGTACCAGCCGCGGTGCGAGAAAGATTTCGGGTTGATCCTCCAGGAATGGGCGATCCTCCCCAACAACACCATCCCCAACAGCCTCTCGATGGAATTCAACTGGCTCACGATCAACGGCAAGTCAGGCCCGGCGACCACCCCGCTCATCGTGAAGCTCGGCGAGCGGGTGCGTATCCGGATGGTGAACTTGAGCATGGACCACCATCCCATGCACCTGCACGGGAACACGTTCTACGTCACGGGCACGGAGGCCGGCCGGGTGCCTCAGGCCGCCTGGACGCCGGCCAACACCGTCATCGTCGGAGTGGCGCAGTGCCGGGATGTTGAGTTCGAGGCGAAATACCCTGGCGACTGGATGCTCCACTGCCATCTGCCGCATCACATGATGAATCACATGGCCTCGATGGTCGGCCCGCTCGTCCATCTCGGACAGGGCATGCACCCGGGGATGGGGATGGAAGAGGGGATGGGCGTGCTCCAGCAAGGGACTGCGCTCTCCGAAGAGAACGGGCCCAGCCTGGGGCGGAGCATGGGGGTGGGAGCGACGTTTGACGAAGCGACGACCCACCTCCCTCTGCAACAAGACCACAGCGGGCACCAGGGGCCGGCGGCGCGAGTGCCTGGTTACCCGCAAGACCATTTCATGGCGATGGACGCCCTGGTGGACAAGTCCGAGACGTACGGCCTCCGGCCGGCCTGGAGCGGCGGGGTAATGGGGATGACGACGCTGGTGCGCGTCCTGCCCCCGGCACTCTACGACAAGATCATGGTGTTAAAGAAGGAACCATCCAAGTCCAGACCGGCCACGCAGCCGGAGATGGAGCACCGCCATGAGTGACGGGTAGGGGCGCGATGCATCGCGCCCGTCAGGACGAGTGACGAGAAAAAAACAGGAAGAAGAAGGAGAGTGATGATGCAGGGTGTCTCCAGAAGGCTGTCGCTGGTGTGCTGTCTGATCGGGCTGCTGGCGCTCCCGGTGTCGATCCCCGTCCTCAGCGCCGCTGATCAGGCCCAGGAGTCCGCTCCGGTGCTTCGTCTGGAAGACCTTGAGCGGCGAGCGCTCGACCAGAGTCCCGCCCTCCGCCAGGAGGCAGCCCGGGTGCGCGCGGCGAGCGGACGGACGACTCAGGCTGGTCTCTATCCCAACCCCGTCATCGGCTATAACGGGGACGAGATCAGCCGTGGGCCGGTCATCCGGGGCGGCGAGCACGGACTCTTCGTCGAACAGCCGCTCGTCATGAGCGGCAGATTAAGGGTCAATCGCCGGATGTTCAGACACGAGCAGCAGCAGGCCGAGGCCACGGCGGAGGCCCAGCAGTACCGGGTGCTCAACACCGTCCGCCTCCTCTACTACCAGGCGCTGGGGGCGGAGCGACTGGTGCAGGTGCGCGCAGACCTCGCCCGGATCGCCCGTGAAGCGGTGGATATCTCCGAGCAGTTGTACAACGTCGGTCAGGCGGACCGGCCGGACGTGATCGAGGCTGAAGTCGAAGCAGAACGCGTGGACCTCGCCCTGACTCAGGCCCGGCAGAGACGGGAGACGGTATGGTGGCGGCTCGCCGAGGCGGTGGGCGATCCCTCGCTGAGACGCATGCCCCTGGCTGGCAGCCTTGAAGACTCCATCCCACCGCTCGACCAGGAGCAGGTCCTCCAGTCGCTCGTCCGCGACAGTCCGGAGATCAAGATGACCCGCGCGGGCGTGGCACGAGCGGACGCGGCCCTCACGTACGCCCGCGTCGAGCGCATCCCGGACCTCGTCGTGCGAGGAGGATTGCGCTACAACCGTGAATTAATCGAGCGCGGGGGGCAGCCGGTCGGCCTCGAAGGCTTCGCGGATGCCGGCATCCGGCTTCCTCTCTTCGACCGCAACCAGGGCAGCATCGCGGCGGCGCGGGCGGACATCGACCGCGCGGAGCACGAAGTCAAACGGGTCCAGCTCTCCCTGCAGACCCGACTGGCCGTGGCGTTCAGCGAATACCGGGTCACGCAGGACGCGGTGAGCCGGTACCGGAACACCATCCTCCCGCGCGCTCGACAGGCGTATGAGCTGTACCGGAACAAGTTCCAGCAGATGGCCGCCGCCTACCCCCAGGTCCTCATCGCTCAGCGGAACCTGTTCCAATTGGAGGATGAGTACGTGACCGCCCAGGTGAACCTGTGGCGGATGGTCGTGGCCATCCGCGGGTTCCTGCTCGTCGAGGGGTTTGAGGGGAGGGGCAGAGGAAGTGAAGAGTGAAGAGTGCAGAACTGTTCATTTCTCAGGCAGGCATGTCGGTCACCCGGTGAGGCGGACGGCGACATACCACAGCCCCACGCCGATGTACACGGCGGTGACGACGATCATGAGCGCCCGGGTGACCGGATGGGGCTTCACCCACGCCGGGAACGTCCGGGGGAGCAGGACGTAGTTCAGGTAGATCAGCCCCGGACAGAACAGTCCCATCGCCAGGAACGCGATCACCCCGCGCAGGATGATGAGCTGGCCGGGTTCCGCCATGGCGAGCGTGGCCGTCGTCAGGACGGTGAAGAGGCCGACGAACCCGTAGTACACGCTCCGGAAGTGGAACCGTCGAACACGTGAGAAGTTGGCGAACAGGAAGTCCGCCTGCATCCGTGAGAACCCGTCGGTGAGCTGGAGCCAGGCGTCGCAGAGGAATGCCGCCGCGATGATGAGAAACAGGGTTTTCCCGATCCCTCCCCAGCTCACCTCGAAGAACGCGGACTGGACGACCGCGATCTGCCAGCCCTGCGGGATCAACCCTTTCGGCCTGAGCAGCGCCCACGCCAGCCAGCACATGATCGTCGTCGTCAGCAGGTTCAACCCAACCCCGAGCCCCATCTCGACCGTCAGGTACCGCATGAACCCGCGGTAGTGCCGCCGGTTCTCCTCATTGTCCGTGAACCCGTAACCGGTCGAGGGGATCGCCTCCGCCGCGCCGCGCAGCGGACTGGTGACCCGGCCGATGTACCGGGCCATCCCCACCCCTTTATCCCGCATCCAGTAGGACAGGAACAACTGGCCGAACCCGCCCGCGCCCGCGAACACGATGCCGGTCAGGACGATCGAGAGGTCTTTGGGGTCCCAGTTAGCCGGCCGATGGAGTCCTGGGGTGAGGAGGGCGCTGAAGAACTCTCCCGTCACCGCTAAGACGGGGCGCTGAAAGAGGGCGAAGACGATCCCCCCGATGGTGATCACGACGACCGTCGTCGTCAGCCGCTCGACGATCTTGTAGACGACCCGGCCGACCAGGAGGGCGCAGAGGTAGACGGCGATCGTCGTGTACGCCCAGAAGAGGGACTGGCCACGGGGCGTCCATCCGCCCGGCAGGCCGGTGAGCTCGGCCAAGGCGGTGCCGCCTGCCGACGCGTACGCCCCGAACCAGATGTTCTCGATGAACACCCCGCACCAGATCAGCAGCGCGTACCCCCGGCTGATCCGGCTGAACCCGGTCATCGCCGTCTCCCCGGTGGCGATCGTGTACCGGGCGATCTCGAGGTTCACCCAGAGCTGCATGAGAGAGGCCGGGATGAGCAGGCCGAGGAACGCGCCGCCGTACTTGGCCGTCAGATACGGCCACCAGATGAGCTCCCCGCTGCCCTGAGCGAGTCCAGCCCAGACGATCCCCGGCCCGAGGTAGGCCAGCAGACCGGCGAACGCGGGCATGGCGGCCACCTTCAGCGGCGCAAGCCGGCCAAGCGGGAGTTCCGGCTGACGGGCGACACGGTCATGGTTCATTGAGACGCTGCGACCGCCTCGTCTACAGTCTTAAAAACGTCGAACACCGGCAAGAGCCGGCTGACCGCCAGGATCGTGTACGGCCGTTCCGGCAGCCGGGCGAGTTTCAGGTCCCCGCCCACTTCCCGCATGGTCTTCATCCCGGCGATGATCATTCCGACGCCTGAACTGTTCATCAGATGGACGCCGCCCATGTCGAGCACGACGATCTTCGTCCCCTCGCTCTTCAGACTGTGCAGGCGGCCCTGGAACTTGTCCGCGTCATCCCCCATCAGGTTTCCACTCAATTCGAAGACCGCGACTCCACCGACCTTTCGTTCTTTCATCGCCATGATGAGTTCCTCCTCACAGAGCAGTGACGAGTGACAAGCAAAACAAGGCCATTAGACTTCGTGTTCGACGATCGCTAAGGTGAGGTCATCCTGGTGCTCTGTGCCGGCCGCGAACCGATCCACGTCCTGTAAGATCGCGTCTCGCAGCGCCGGGGCCGGGCTTCCCCGCTGCACGGCAACTAAGTCGAGCAGCCGCTGCTCCCCATATTCCTCGTCCTCCGCGTTCCGGGTTTCAGTGACCCCGTCCGTGTACAACACCAACTTCGCGCCTGGCTCAAACGGCGTCTCGTGGATTCCATGCGGGACGTCCCGTTCTTCCATAATCCCGATCGGGATGCCGGTCGGCATGAGGACGGTCGTCGCCTCGCCCGCCGGGAGCAGGATGGGCGGGTTATGGCCCGCATTACAGTAGATCAAGGTGCGCGTCCGCCGGTCGATCTCCGCATGAAAAAAGGTGATGAACTGGCGGGGGTTCGCATGCTTCAGGATGTACTGATTGAGCCGGGCGATCCGCTCCTGAAGGGGGAGCCCGGTCTCGACCAGGGTGGTCAGGATCGACTCGCACGCGGCCATCAGCAGTGCCCCGGCCGGGCCCTTCCCGGCCACATCCGCGATCGTCACGGTCAGGACGTCTTCGTTGAGCGGGATAAAATCAAAATAATCCCCCCCGACCTGCAAGCACGCCCGGTTGAACCCGAGGCACCGGAAGCCGGCGAACGCGTACGAACTGCCCGGTAACAGCCTGGCCTGGATCTGGGCCGCCAGGGCTAATTCCCTCTCCATCGCCGCCTGGACGACCGCCGCCGCCATCAGCCGGAGGTTGTCGATCTTGATCGCTGCCAGGTTGGCCACGGCGCTCAACATCCCCAGGTGATCCATGTTCAACCGTACTTCCTGCTCCGTCGTATCCAGGTAGAACAGCCCGAACACCTGATCCTCATGCCAGAGCGGGGCGCAGAGGATGGAGGTAATCCCTCGGTTGATGACGCTGTCCTGGGCCTTAAACCGCTCGTCCTGCCCGGCGTTCGTCGTGAACAAAGCCATCTTATTCTCGATCACTTCCTGCGCGGCAGTCTTACTGATCGTCAGGTCCCTGACCATGTCGGGCGTGGAGCAGGCTATAGCTTTGATATCCAACTGGTATCCATCAGGATGAGATTGCTGATAGACGATCGCGCAACAATCCGCCTGGAACCAGTCCAGGATATGTTGAGCCAGGAACTCGGCCAGAGCGTACTCATCTTTCATGGATATGATGTCTTTACTCAACCGGTTCAAGAGGAGCAGGTTGTGCTGCCTGGTGGGGGTATCGTCCTGGGGGCTCTGTTCGACCATCGTGTACGGCAGTTGGTCGGCCTTGAACATCGACGCCTGAAACTGCGGGTCGTTCGGTCCCAGCACCATGTTGGCGGTCGTCGTCTTCGCCGGCGGGTTGACCAGGTACTTCATGATCGTCTGGCCGACCCGAACCTGGTCCCCGACCCTGAGCGGGATCTCCTGCTGGAGCACCGTCTCGTTCAGGAACGTCCCGTTCGAGCTGTCCATGTCCTTCACCAGGTAGAGTTCCCCGGTGCGACGAAGCTGTGCATGATGGCGCGAGACCCCGGCGTCATGGAGCAAGATATCGGCATCCTTCGCCCGCCCGATCATGACCGTCTCTTTCGACAGCGAGTACGTCTGCGCTTCGCCCTGGGCGGTGATGATATGAAGGTACGGCATCGAAACGGACTCTCCGGCCGTGCGAGACTTCTGATGCCCCTGATTCACGGGCGCGGGAGGAATCAACAGACAGGCGGGACGCGACATCACGTCAGACGTGATGCATCGTGCTTATAGTATAAGAAATCCATTCAGTGTCAAGGAGGAAAATATGAGGCCTCGAAGATCGGGCAACAGCCGCGCATCGAAGAAAACAGAGCCGCAGCGTCGATGAGATGGCGGCCTGTTTTTCTTGCTTGACATTGGGAATGAGCTGGATTACTTGGTCACATGGATGGGCTCGTCAATCGCGTGCCATCCCAAGCTCCAGCCATCAAGACTGAAGGGTGATCGCTGATCTTCACAGGAGGCTGTATGGCAGGTGTCCTCGCATTCGCGGAACAACGGGACGGGGTCTTCAGGAACGCGGCGTTCGAGGTAGTGAGCGAAGGGCGGAAGCTGGCGAATGAACTGGGCGGTGAGATGGTGGCTGCCGTCATCGGGTCGGGGGTCGAAAGCCCCAGCGCGTCGCTCGGACGGTATGGGGCGGATCGCGTCCTGGTGGCCGACGAGCCAGTCTTCCAGTCGTACTCGACGGAAGGGTACGCGGCCGCGCTCACCGGAATGATCCGGGTGGCCAGCCCGTCGATCGTGCTCCTGTCGGCGTCGGCGATGGGGAAAGTGTTGGGGCCGGCGGTGGCGGCGCGGCTGGGGACCGGACTGGCGACAGATTGTACGGGGCTTGCTCTCGACGGGGAGCGTGTGCGCGCGGAACGGCCGGTGTACGCCGGGAAAGCGCTCGCCACTGTGATTATCCGGACAGACCCCCAGATGGCCACCTTACGGCCAAACGTCTTCCCGGCGACGGTCGTCGATGAGGGGCGGGTCGCGCCGGTCGAGCGGTTTACGGCTAACGTCGACCCGGCGAGCATCCGGGCGCGGGTGCGTGAGGTGGTCGCGTCCTCTGTGGGCAAGCTCGACCTGACTGAAGCGCCCATCATCGTCTCAGGCGGACGCGG
Organism: Candidatus Latescibacterota bacterium; assembly: GCA_016209865.1. GTDB lineage: Bacteria > JAAXHH01 > JAAXHH01 > JAAXHH01 > JACQVL01 > JACQVL01. Next base: position 11,017 of record JACQVL010000245.1, read on the forward strand.
TCTCGGCGGGCCCGAGCACTTCACGCTGGTCGAAGAGCTGGCGGCAGTCCTGGGCGGCGTCGTCGGCGCGTCCCGTGCGGTGGTCGACCTGGGCTGGCGGCCGCAATCCGATCAGGTCGGCCAGACGGGGAAGACGGTCTCTCCTTCCTTGTACATCGCCTGCGGCATTTCGGGGGCGATCCAGCATCTCGCCGGGATGTCGTCGTCGAAATGCGTCGTCGCCATCAACAAAGACCCGGACGCCCCGATCTTCCAGAAGGCGGACTATGGGATCGTCGGGGACGTGTTCGAGGTCGTGCCTGCGCTGACGGCTGAACTGAAGCGGGCGCTGGGACGGTGAGAGAGTCCGGGGTTCGGGATACGGGATTCGGGGTACGGGAAAGGAAACAGACAAGACGAGATACGGGGTACGGGGTTCGGGAAAGACGATGGCTTCCCGCTTTCGCGGGCATAACAGTCGTGCATGCTGTTCACTTTGCCTTTCCCGAATCCCCAACCCCGAACCCCGACCCTTCTCACCCCTCCGTCTCCACTTCCTCATCGACCGCGCTGGCCGGTTTTGACGTATTCAGTCCTTCCTGCATCAGTTGTTCGCGGAGCTTTGCCTCGATCTCCATCCCCAGCTCTGGACGCTCTTTCAGCAGGGCTCGGACGTTCTCCCGCCCCTGACCCAGCCGTTCTTCTTTGTACGAGAACCAGGTCCCGCTCTTCTCGATCACCCCATTTTCCACGCCGAGTTCGATCAGGTCTCCTTCCTTGGAAATCCCCTCGCCGTAGAGGATATCAAAATGAGCCTCCCGGAAGGGCGGCGCGACTTTATTCTTCTTGACGGACGCTTTGACCTGAATCCCGGTGACGTTGTCCTCGCCCTTGATCTGGCCGGTCCGGCGGACTTCGATCCGCACGGATGAGTAAAATTTCAAGGCCAGGCCGCCCGTCGTCGTCTCCGGGTTGCCGTACATTACCCCGATCTTCTGGCGGATCTGGTTGATGAAGATGACGGCGGTGCGGGATCGGCCGATGGCGCCGGTCAGCTTCCGCAATGCCTGGGACATCAGCCGCGCCTGAAGCCCAACGTGCGAATCCCCCATCTCCCCCTCGATCTCCGCTTTGGGGACGAGGGCGGCCACGGAATCCACGACGATCACATCGATCGCGCCGCTGCGAACGAGGGTCTCAGCGATATCCAGGGCTTGCTCCCCCGTATCGGGCTGGGAGATCAGCAGGTTATCGATATCGACCCCGACATCCCGCGCGTATTTCGCGTCGACCGCGTGCTCCGCGTCGATGTACGCCGCGACTCCGCCCAGCCGCTGCGCCTGGGCGACGATGTGGTACGCTAACGTCGTCTTGCCGGAGGATTCCGGGCCGTAGATCTCCGTCACCCGGCCGCGTGGCACTCCGCCGACACCGAGCGCGATGTCGAGGGTCAACGACCCGGTGGGGATGACGTCGACCGTCAGACGGGCAGTGTCTTCTCCCAGCCTCATGATGGATCCCTTGCCAAACTGCCGCTCAATCTGCGTGATGGCGGCGTTGAGCGCTTTCGCTTTTTCTTTATCGACGGCTCCGCTGGCTGCCACGACAGGCCCCCCTTCTCGATAGATGCCCCTGGATCGACTCGACACGTGTCCGAGCAACCCATCAGGTCGCTCTTACCCCCAATATACTAAACTTATGTTTAGATAGCAAGGATTTTTTCTCCTCTCCATCATTTTTCTGTAGTCTACAATCTGTCCGCAATCTCGTACGGAAACTTACTGACGGAAAGAATCGTTGTAAAGAATAAAAGAGCCCCTTGCTCTGTTTTCTCTCTCCGAGTGTCTGTATGAAATACGATTTTGGATTTTGGATTTTGGATTTTGGAGTCATCGCCCTCGTCCTGCTCCAGGGGTGCGCGGGGACGTCCCCCGCCGGGTCTGCCGGGAGCGCGACCGTCGCCCAGTTGGTCGCCCGCGGGGACGCGCTCGTCGCTCAGGGCCAGTATCCTGAGGCGATCCAGCAGTACCGGCGAGCGCTGGCGCGGGATGTCTCGGCTGCCGAAGCGCACGGGAACCTGAGCGTGGCGTTGTACTACAGCGGTCAGTATGATGACGCGATCAGGGAAGCGCAGCAGGCCATCATGATCGCGCCGTCCGAGATCAACTGGCGGCTCAATTTAGGAGCGGCGTACACGAAGAAGGGCGATCATGATGGCGCGATTGCCGCGTATGAGGGGGCAGTGGAAGTCGCGCGGCGGTTCTCGGCGAACAACCGGGGGTTGCTCAGGAACGCGCTGATCGGGGTTGGCCGGGCTTACGAACTGGCGGGCCGGTATCCACAGGCGCTCGATGCCTACCGGGAGGCGATGGTGTTCGCCCCAGAGGATGCTGAACTATGCACCGGTCTGGGGAATATCTTCTTCCGGCAGGGCCACTTCGAGGACGCAGCCGCCGCGTACCAGCAGGCGCTGGCCGTCGATCCTCAGCATCCTGTGGCCACGTATAACCTCGGCCTGGTCTACGCGAAGATCGGCCGGTACGACGAGGCGATCGCGCTCTTCAGCGGAGCCACCGACCTCCCCACCCATCTCTCAGCCCCGATTGATGGGACCTCCCTCACCCAGACGGACCGGGCGCAGTCAGCCCAGCGAGCGGCGTTCCGGCAGCAGTTCGGCAGGACGGGGGGCGCGTCCCGGCTGGCCGGCCTCACGAAGCCCCCACCCTACACCTACGCGATGGGTCTGGCATACTATGAGCGGGGGGATGACCCTGAGGCGCTCGAAGCGTTCGGCCGGGCGCTGCACGACGACCCGACCGTAGCCGAGGCCTTTCTCTATATCGGGAACATCCACGCCCGCCACGGCCGGACGGAGCAGGCTGTGGCCGCGTACCAGGACGCCATCCGCCTCAACCCGCAGTTTGTCGAAGCCTACAACAACATGGGCAGTGTGTACGCCGAAGCGGGAAAAGGACCGGAGGCGTTGGCCGCCTACCAGCGTGCGCTCGACCTCAACGGCCGGTTCCACGATGCCCGTTCGAACCTCGGCCTGCTGTATGCCGAGGCGGGACGGTATGCCGAGGCGATCCGGGAGTACCAGGCCGTCCTCAGGGACGACCCGGGCGTGGCCGAGGCGCACAACAACCTCAGCATGATTTACCTCAGCCAGGGCCAGCTCGATGACGCCATCGCGGAGAGCAAGCAGGCGATCCAGCTCCGTCCCGTCTTCCCGGAAGCCCACAACAACCTCGGCCTCGCCTACGCACGGCGCGCCCGTTTTGACGACCTGCTCGACACGTGGTGGACGATGGCCAGCGGGTGGGCGGGAGAGCCGGGTGGGGTTGGGAGTGGACGAAAGCGTAAGGCCGCCGACTGGCTGTTACTCCGGCGTATCCCGGCACAATCATCGGGGGTGTCTGGACCGGCGCGGGACCGGTATACGGAAGGGGTCAGTCAGGCGGAACGCGGGCGGCTCGCAGACGCCGTCCGGTCGTTTCTCGCCGCCCTCGACGCCCGTCCAGGGTGGCCGGCAGCCCGACTCGCTCTGGGCGGGGTGTTCCTCGCACAGGAGCACTGGGAAGAGGCAGCGGCCGCGCTCACGGAGGCAGCCACGTTGAGCCCATCCGACCCGCTGGCGCACGCCGCCCTGGCGATCGTCCATGCCCGGCGCGGCGAGTACGGAACGGCCGTGGGCGCGTGGGAGCGGGTCGCCGCGTTAGCAGAAGGTCGTGAACGTGAACCGGCTCAGGCCGCACTGCACACGGCGCGCGAGCGGAAAGAATCGGCCGACCGTGCCCTGGCAGAATTGAAGACCGCCGTCAGCCAGCGGCCGGATTTTGTGAAAGCCTACTTCAACCTGGGCACGATCTACGACCAGCTCTTCCGGTATCCTGACGCGATCGCCGCGTACGAACGGGTCGTGGCGCTGGCCCCGACGATGCCCATCGTCCAGTTCCGGCTGGGCGTGGCGTACAGCCGGGTCGGCCGGCTTCAGGATGCGCAGGCCGCCATCCAGCGTTACCTGACGAGTGTCACCGACCCGATCGAAATCCCACAGGTTGAAACGTTCTTGAAAAGCTTGGGACGGTAGGAAAATCAGCGAGGAGAATTTGGGGATTTTTTCTGTATGAGTGTATCGCATCATTCGTAATGATACTTGCAAGAGATAATAATAACGTCTTCATCGGTGACTTTATAGACCAAACGATGCTCATCATTAATCCGTCGTGACCAGAATCCTTTTAGTTCATGCTTGAGTGGCTCAGGTTTGCCGATCCCCGAAAACGGCTGATGAAGAATGTCCATAATCAGCCCAGCAATCCTCTGATAGAGCTTCTTATCTACAGTTGCCCATTCGACAAAATCTTGAAAGGCACCCTTTTCAAAGACGATTTTTCTCACTGTCATTCGTCTAATTTGACCGTGACAAGATCGCGATTATGGGTAACATTCTCTATCGCTCTTAGTAGACGCTCCCGATTGGCTGGTGACCTCAGCAAGTAAGCCGTTTCATCTTCCTCACTTTCAGCGGTCTCGCAGACGACGATTTCGATCTCCTTATTTTTAAACATTGTCTTTAACGCTCGTAGAAACCGACTATCCAATTCGTCTGCATTGACCCGATAAATCGAGTACATCTGTTACCTCCTTTGAGTCATCTTTGCAAATTCTCGAAGAGTCCTGCACAAATCTATAGATGAAAACAACTCTCGTCAAGAATCTTTCCCTACACAAACGGCCCGACCAGCGCAGAAAGCAGGTGATCAACCTGTCCTGACCTGATCGGGCCGTTGAATCAGGGGAGCAAGGGTTCGGACGTCTCGAACCCCGAGTATCACTTGAGCAAGGTCATTCTGCGGGTCTGACTGAACCCGGCGCTCGTCGTCAGCCGGTACAGGTAGACGCCGCTGGCCACGCTCAGCCCTTGTGCATTCCGCCCGTCCCAACTCACCCCATACCGCCCCGGCGCTTGCTGCGCATCCACCAGGCGCACGACTTCCTGCCCGACCAGGTTGTACACCGCCAAGACGATGTGCGCGGCCTGCGGCACGTCGTAGGCGATCGCCGTCGTCGGGTTGAACGGGTTCGGTCGGTTGGCGCGCAGGGCAAACGCGGTCGGCAGCGGGGCCACCTTCACCGTGCCGGTCCCCACGACCACCGGCACCGCCTGCGCCTGCGCGTTGGCCAGCAGCACGGCGGAGAGTGTCAGTGTCGGCGTGGCGGCCGGGTCGCCCAGTACGGTCACCGGCACCAGCAG
>JACQVL010000242.1 GCA_016209865.1 Candidatus Latescibacterota bacterium
GCCGGAGTGCGTGCCCGTCGCCATGGCGAACAGCGTATCCCCGTCGGATGGCAGGTGGGCCGGGTTGATCGCCCGCGCCAGGCCGTCATGGCCGATCTGGGCGATGCGGTGCGCCTGCGTCTTCGTCAACGCGGCGTTCGTGGCGATCACCCCGATCGTGGTGTTCTGCGCGGGCGTATCCGGCCGGAATGTCCCCGTGGTCTTGATCTTCTCTGCGACGTTCACGACCCCCTTGCCGTCCGGCAGCCGGGCTCCGGCCAGGATGTGGCCAGTCTTCGGGTCGTACACGTCCCCGACCGCGTTCACCGCGACGATCGCCCCCACGCGCAGGCCGGTCGGGGTCGTCAGGCAGACCGTCCCGATTCCGCCCTTCATCGCGTGCGCCATCCCCAACGCCTTCCCGACGGTCGCGCCGGTCCCCGCGCCCACGCTGCCCTCGGCGACCGGGCCGGCCGTCGCCGCCTGACACGCCCGATACCCGGCCTCGGCGTCGGGCCGGATGTTCGCGTCCCCCAGGCCAAGATCGAAGAGGATGGCAGCCGAGACGATCGGAATTTTAGCGACGCGCATATCGAACCCGATCCCCTTCTCTTCCAGGTAGCGCATCACCCCGGTCGCGGTGTCCAGCCCGAACGCGCTCCCCCCTGACAGGACGATTCCGTGTATTTTCTCGACCGTGTTGACCGGGTTGAGCAAGTCCGTTTCTCGAGTCCCTGGCGCCCCGCCGCGGACGTCCACGCCCGCGACCGCGCCCGCCTCAGTCAGGATGACCGTGCAGCCGGTCGGCCGCCGGGTCTCAGTGAAATGCCCGACCTTGATCCCGTCGATGTCGGTCAGGCCGCCGGATACGGATTGTTCTATAGTGTTGAGAGGATCAGCGTTCATCGCATATCCTTTGCTGAACGGGATGCCAAGACCCGCCAGCCCGGCCAGGCCCTGCATGAACCGGCGACGAGTGAGGAGAAACATAAACCGCCCCCTGACCCTCACTATCCCCCAGCCCCTTTCTCTCCCACCAGGGGGAGAGAAAGGGGAGCAAGACAATTGTTCATCGTACCGGTCTCCCCTCTCCCCATCGTGGGAGAGGGGCCGGGGGTGAGGGGCACCCTCAAAACCTCAACCCCACCTGCACCCCCAGCGGGTTTTCCTGGGGGTTGATGAGCCAGGTGGTTGTGGCTGAGACCACATCATACCAGAAATGCGCCGCGATGACCGTGCTCAGCCTGTAGTCATGGCGCTGGACATGGTACCCGAACACGAACCCGGCGATCGTGGCCTGACTGAGAAAATACACAGGCTTGTCAATATCCGCGTTAAATAGATGCGCGAGGCCGAACGTCACCGACGTGGTGACGAGTCCGGTGCGTCTGCCGAACCGGTGATCGATCAGGGGGAGCAGGAGGCCCCGGAACGTCATCTCCTCGGAGACGGCTGCCCCGTAGCTGACCACACCTGCTGCACCTTCGTAATACGAGGTCCCCGTCGCGCGGCTCATCCGGCGGCTGAACGCCCGAACCGTCGCGATGTCCGAGAACGTGCGATGATGCCGGGGATAGGCGACGATGCCGTCGATGAAGCCGAGCGCGGCGAACGTGAGGACGAACGGGTCGGACACCACGCGGGGATCGAACGGGGCGACGAGTAATCTCGGCAGGGGCGTGGGATCGACGCGAAGGGACGAGGCGTTCGGGTCGCGGGCTTGAAGCCGGAGCTGGCGTTTTTGGAACGAACTCCACTTATCGACGGCGTACAGTTGACCGGCCAGGAGTAATGGGACGTTCAACTCACGGCGGTCGAACCGGTGGTTGATGAGGATACCGGTGGTCAGCAACGACACCTCTGTGGCCGAGAACACCAGCCCTGTCCCGATATCCCCATCGTGAAAGTGAACGCCGCCGGGGACGAGCGCGTAGAACGGAGCAATCCGCGTATCATCCTGGGCAGAGGTGTTTGACGTTCCGAGCATGAAGACGAGGAGGAGTGCGAGGGCCAGACGGTTGAGCTTCATAAGACGATCTTTCGCGGGAATGACACCCCCACACGGAGGGGATAACACACTCGTCACTGTTTTTCCCGAACCCCGAACCCCTGACCCCGAATCCCGATTTCTTTTCCCCCTTTCACCCCTTTCTTCTCAATTTCGTCAGCCGTCCGGTCGCGATCCATTCCACGACGTACAGGTCCCCGTGTGAATCCACGCAGGCCGCATGGGGCGAGCTGAATTTCCCGACCTTGATCTCAGCGTGCAGGTCTTCAGCCGGACGGTTCGGCCATCCTTGCTTCGTCCACGCGCCCGGATTATCGCCGATGTGGGTCACTAAGAGGTTGTTCTTGTCCAGGATCGTCACCCGGCTGTGCAAGTCGGGAATGTACAGCTCATCACCGAACTGGAAGAAACAGCAGGGGAGACGCAGGTCGTACGTCACAAACCCGATATGCTCGCCGACGAGCGAAAACGTCTGGATGCGATTGTTCCCCCGGTCCGCTACCAAGAGCACCGGGTCGGGCCCTCGTGTATCGACCCACAGCCCGTGCGGGCACCGCATCTTGCCGGGCTCGGACCCTGGGCCGCCCCAGGATCGAACCCATTCCGCGTTCGTGTTGTACTGATGCACCCAGCTCTGGCCGTAGCCGTCCCCGACGTAGACATCCCCGTTGGGCGCGACGGCGACATCCGTGGGTTTGTACTTGTCCGGGCTGTCGTACACGTGCGACAGCGGCGGCGGGCCGATTTTCCAGAGGATCGTCCCGTCCAGGGTCGTCTTGGCCACCAGATGGCGATCCGGGTCGGCTAAGTACAGGTATTCCGCGTCCCCTTCCCGGCTGAGGAACATCCCATGGGCTCCTGCGGCGAACTCTTCACCCCATGAGCTCAGGAAATTGCCCTCACGATCGAACACGATGACCGCGTCCTTGCTCCGGTTATGCACGTAGACGCGGTCCTGCGCATCCGTGACCACCCCATGCGTGTACCCGTACTCCACCCCTTTGGGCAGCTTCCCCCACCCTTCGACGATCTCGTACGTATGCGAGCCGTTGCCTACGGTCATGTTGATGATTCCTCCTCCCTATTGAGTTCACCACAAAGACACAAAGAGCACAAAGAACACCTCAATAGCCTATAACTTCTTTGTGTCCTTTGTGCCTTTGTGGTGAATGATCACGCGGCGATCTGACGGTGCGGGTCGAGGATGAACTTCTTCGCCGCGCCCTTGTCGAAGTCCTTGTAGCCTTGCGGGGCTTCATCGAGCGAGATGACCGTCGCGTTGACCGCTTTGGCGATCTGGATTTTATCGTGCAGGATGCAGCTCAACAGCTTCCGGTGGTACCGCATCACCGGGCACTGGCCGGTCGTGAACGCTAAGGATTTCGCCCAGCCCAGGCCGATGCGAATGCCCAACATCCCGATCTTGGCGTTGTCATCGACCCCGCCCGGATCGCCCGTGACGTACAGCCCCGGAATCCCGACTGCGCCGCCCGCACGGGTCACTTCCATCACCGAGTTGAGGACGGTGGCCGGCCTTTCGACGACGGCATCGTGGCCATACCCGCGCGCCTCAAACCCGACGCAATCGACCGCCGCGTCGACTTCCGGCGCGCCGAGGATGGCGTCGATCTGGTCGGGCAGGGTCGCGTCTTTGCGCAGGTCGATCGTCTCGCAGCCGAAGCTCCGCGCCTGAGCCAGTCGCTCAGGAATCAGATCCCCGACGATGACGACCGCCGCGCCCAGCAGATGGCAGGATGCCGCGCACGCTAAGCCGACGGGCCCCCCGCCCGCGACGTACACCGTCGACCCCGGCCCGACGCCCGCCGACACCGCGCCGTGATACCCGGTCGGGAAGATGTCCGACAGCATCGTCAGGTCCTTGATCTTGGCCATCGCTACATCTTTGGGCGGGAGCTTCAACAGGTTGAAGTCCGCATACGGGCACATCACGTATTCCGCCTGGCCGCCGACCCAGCCGCCCATATCGACGTAGCCGTACGCCGCGCCCGGACGCGACGGGTTGACGTTCAGACAGATGCCCGTCTTCCCTTCCTTGCAATTCCGGCACCGGCCGCACGCGATGTTGAACGGCACGGAGACGATGTCCCCGACCTTGATGAACTCGACGTCATGCCCGGCTTCGATCACCTCTCCGGTGATCTCATGACCGAGCACGAGTCCAGCGGGCGCGGTCGTTCGACCGCGGACCATGTGCTGATCGCTGCCGCAGATGTTCGTGGAGAGGATTTTCAAGATCACCCCGTGGTCGCATTTGCGACCGTTCAGCGTGAGTTTGGGGTAGTCGATGCTCTGGACCTCCACGACACCCGGCTTGATGTAGGCGACGCCTCTATTACTAGCCATGCGAGTACCTCCTTAGTGTAGAGTATGTTTTCACCACAAAGAACACAAAGTAGTGAACTATCCATTGACGAGTCGCTTGATGCCATTCTTGAGGGTCGAGACGTTGAAATTGATGAGAAGCCCAAGCCAGAGGTTTCGGAGACGTAAGTACGTTAAGAGTTGAGCGTCATAAATCGGTTCCATCTTTTCAACAGCCTTCAGTTCAACGATAACCAGATTCTCGACCACAAGATCGAGACGATAGGCACATTCGAGATGGACTCCTTTATATTCCACAAGCAGCGGTACCTGCCGTTCAAACGGGATTCTCTGTAGAGCTAATTCGTGACAGAGACACTCCTCATAAGCAGATTCAAGCAAACCCGGTCCCAAACAGCGATGCACCTCGATAGCTGCCCCAATAATTTTCTTCGATAAAAAATTCGCTTTCCCCTTTGTGTCCTTTGTGTCTTTGTGGTGAACCATCTTTTTAGACCCTCACCGTCATGGCTTCACCGAGGCGGCGCCGCCGGATGGGGGTGGCGCGATCTCTTTCGACAGGTACGCGGCTAAGGCTTTCAGGTCCGCATCCGCGCCGAGCAGGGGGGGCATGATGTCGCGGTAGGGGTTCTCGCTCCCCTTCTGGAGGACGACCAGAAAATTGTAGATACTCTCCGCATCCCGCCCGGCCAGGGAGATGGCGAGCGACCGGTAGCCATGAAGGGTATGGCAGCTCATGCATTGCATCTTGAACATCGCCTCGCCGATATCCGGGTTGAGCCGCGCCCAGCGGGCATTCTCGATGAATGGCGTGTTCAATTTCTTCCCCACATCCTGGAGATACAGCCCGTTGGAGTACATGAACCCGCGGATGGCGAACGGCTTCCGGATCACCTCCCGCGACCATTCCGTCGCGCCCGTCACGAAGAACCCGGCGATGAGCAGGGCGACCGCCTTCGCGCGGGTGAAATCCTTCGGGTTGAGGTACGGGCCGAACAGGACGAGGAGGGCGATCGTCACCGTAAACAGTCCGATGAGCATCGCCACCCGTGTCAGGATGCTCAGGTTCCCCACTCCGGCCGTGGCGATCCCTCTGGTCATCGCCGCCATGCTGGGATCGGGAACCACCTGCAGGTACCAGATCAGGATGAACCCGGCGAACATGTACGACGGGATCAGCCAGCGGGAGGAATACCGGAGGAGCCAGATGCGCAAGAACGAGTCGCGGTCGAGCTTCGTCCCCTGGTAGATCCCCCACAGTCCGGCCAAGGAGAGGGCGACGAAGGCGCGCATGATGAGGGACGGCCAGTACGTCGGGTTGAAGAACCCGCCCCAGAACGACCGGGTGACCAGCCAGGTGCCCGGCGTGAGCATGAACGTCAGGATGCCGTTGATGATGACCAGGCTGAGGAACGCGGTGGCGGCGTAGACCCAGCCGATCTTCTGGTGCAACTCCGGCGACATTTTCTCCCAGCCGTAATAGTAGAAGACGAGTGAGGCGACCTCGACCAGGAACACCACCCATTCCATCCCCCAGGCGAACACGAACGTCCGGATGAGCGTGGCGGTCGCTTCTGGCTGGACGAGGCTGATGGCGAACCAGATGCCCACCCCGGTCGTCGCCCCGGCGACGGCGGTCAGGACGAGGAAGAACCGGGTATGATGATGGAGAAAATCGAGGACGTCCGTCCGGCCGTGCTTCCGGGCAAAGTATTCCGTCACGGGCAGGAACAGGCCGGCGCCGACGGCAAAATGCGAGATGAACACATGGATGATCGCTATCAGTCCGATCACCCAACCGCTGCCGATCACGTCGATCGTCCAGGTCGGGTAATTCATCGCGTTCGCTCCGATTTTGGATTTTGGATTTTAGATTTTGGATGAAGGTTGGATCACCTGCTGAGCCTCGTGTTGCACAATCGTGCGCAGTCAATCCAAAATCCAAAATCTAAAATCCAAAATTACAGCTTCCCATACGCCAGGATGGTCAGTCCGATCAGCCCGATGGCCGCGGCGATGCCGGCGTACGTCGCCAGCTTCCCCCGGCGCCCGGTCGCGGTCGCGGGGTTCCACAGCGGGACGATCGCCCAGAGCGCCCCGGCGGCCCCGAACAGGGTCATGGCGACCGGCTCCGGCATCATCTTCAGCAACTGGAATTGAGCCATGAAGTACCATTCCGGGTGGATTCCCTGCGGGGCGGGTTTGAGGATATCCGCCTCCGGACCGAGCGGCCACGGGTAGATGGCGGCTAAGATGGAGAGCACGTTGAACGCTAACAGCCACACGTACAGGTCGGCGTACAGGAAATTCGGGAAGAACGGGATCGTCCGGTAGGCGTTGGCCCGTTCGACCCCTTCCGGAATCTTGTTCCCGTGAATCTGGACGAGCAGCAGGTGCAGGCTCAGGATGGCGATGAAGATGCCCGGCAGGACGACCGCATGGAGGGCGAAGAACCGCTGGATCGTCAGCCCGGTGATGTCCGTCCCGCCCCGGAGGATGTTGGCGATTTCCTTCCCGATCACCGGCGTCCCGGCGGCGACGTCCACCCCGACCTTCGTCGCAAAAAACGCGATATCGTCCCAGGGCAGAAGATAGCCGGTGAACCCGAAGAGGAACGTCATCCCTAACAGGGCGAGGCCGGTGTACCAGGTCAGGTCGCGGGGCTTCTGGTACGCCTTCATGAAGAAGACGCTGAACATGTGGACGAAGATCGCCCCGACCATCAGGTTGGCCGACCAGCTATGGATCGACCGGATCAGCCAGCCGAAATCGACTTTGGTCATGATGCGCAGGGCCGACGCATGCGCCGTCTCCGCGCCGGGCTGGTAGTGGAACAGGAGCAGCACCCCGGTGACCATCTGGACGAGGAAGAAGAACAGGGAGATCCCGCCCATGTAGTACCAGAAGGCGTGTTTGTGAATCGGGACCTGTTTATGCAGGGCGGCTTCCTTCAGGGGCGCTAAGGGCAGCCGTTCCTCAAGCTTTGACAATAAAGTCCCCATCCGACGAGACCTCCGTTTTCAACGGCGCTAAAGGGGCCGGGGGCGGACCGGCGATGTTCTTCCCGGTGTCGGGGTCGTACTGGCCGCCGTGACACGCGCAGGTGATACGGCGAAGGCCGGGGTTATAGTTGACGGTACAGCCGAGGTGGGTGCAGGTGGCTAAGTACGCCTTGAAGTCGTCCGGGCCTTGCCGGATGACGATCGCCGGTTTGCTCCCGAACTTGAACATCTGAAACTCTCCCGGCTTCAAGGTGAGCGCCGCCTTGAGGGAGATCTGCGTGACCTTCTCGCCCCCTTCCTCCGCGCTCCCCGACCGGAGGAACCGGACGACCGGGACGATGAACGCGATCGCGTAGAGGCCGCTGACCACCCGAATCAGCCATTTGACCACCCCCCGGCGCATGAAGTCCGTTTCCGGCTCGGCCTGCTCGTCAAACTCCCGGTCCAGCGTGCTCCCCAGTTCGCTCATAGCGCCAGGCCTTCCTTTCCACGACGGTACATCCAGACAAGGGTATAGAGTCCGATCACCAGGACCGCCAGGAAACACACGACCACCGACCAGTTCGTCTGCACCGGCAGGTCAGCCAGCCGCTGATGCCCCTCCAGCGCCCCCCGGCGGACCGCATCCCGCAGCGCAACCATGACGACGACCTTGACGACCGCCCAGAGGGCGAGGAGCCGGTAGAACAGCCCGGCCGGCCGGATGGCGACGAGGACGACGACGAGGGCGGCGAGCAGGGCGAAGTCGATCAAGAACAGCCGGTGCGCCGCGTCCGCCTGCGCGCCTAAATGCTGCCGGAACAGCCAGCCGCCGGCACCGCCGAGCACGACGGTCACCCATCCCCAGGCCCGTGATTTGTGCAGCCAGGCGGCCACCACCGTCACGGCGGGCGCGATCGCCCAGAGCCAGCGGAAGATGACGTCGCCGGGGGTGGGGTACAGGTGCGCGCCTAAGGGGTTGGACTGGTACGCCGCCGCCCACGTCTCCGGCTTGAGCATCCAGGTGACGTTGTTGGAGAAGAAGTAGGCGATCGTCAGCCCGCTGGCTAAGGAGATGACGAGCCAGAGCGGGATGCGGCCCTCATGCCGGGTATACCGGGCCAGGTACAGGCAGCCGTAACAGACGATCAACAGGGGAATCGTCAACAGCCAGGGAATCCCCATCAGCACCGACGATGTATAGAAAAACGGGGCGTACAGGAGCTGGAGAAACAGCAACGGGGGGATGCCGAGGTTGATGACGAACGCCATGATGACCGGGAGCCGCTTGAGGCCTTCCATCACCTGGTCTCGCGGCTTTCCGGAGACCGATTCAACGAGGGTGATGATGAGCGTCCCCAGCAGCACCTGGACGGCGAGGAAATGAAACCAGAACGTGACGAGCAGCAGCACCCAGAAGAAACTGCCAGGGGCGGGAAGCGGAAGCGGACTGGCCGCCGGGATGTAGGTCTCCACACGCGACTCCCGTGTTGAAAGACTTCAACATGACTGTATGGTCAGAGGACTGAGGCAGGACTGTCCGTTGTGTGGATAACACTTAGCATAATCCGTCCCACTTGTCAAGCGGTTTCTGCGGAAAAATTTCGACTCACCCAGAATTGTGTCATTCCCATGCAAGCGGGAATCCATCCTTGTCAGTCCTGGGGAAATAGTGTATATTGAGAACATTCTCCGATTCTGCTCTTCACACACGACCATGCCGACACGAGGGCTTGCCCGATGCGATTCTGCGCGACGACCGTGATGATTCCCGACCACGACCTGGAGGAGACCGCCCGGCTGTTGTCTGAACTCGGGTACGACGGCGCGGAATGGCGTGTCCGCCGCATCCCGGAGAGCCAGCGGGGTCAACCCTACTCGCCGTGGGGCAACGTCAAGAACGACCTGACCCCGGAGAAGCTGGCCGCGAACCCGACCCTGTTGCTCGACGCGTCGCAACGGGACAACTTAGCGATCGCCGGGCTGGCGACCGCGGTGCGGGCGGACGACCTGGACGAAGTCAGGCTGGCGGCCGAAGGGTGCGCGGCCTGCGGCGCGCCGTTCTTCCGGGTCGGGGCTCCTGACGGGTATAACCGGACGCAGGACTACAACGGCCTCTACCGCAGAGCGGTCGAGGCGTTCGGGAAGGCGCTTGAGATCGTCCGCGGGTACGGGGTTCGGGCCGTCGTCGAGATCCATCGGGGGACGTTGACGGTGAGCGCCAGCCTCGCCCACCGGCTCGTGTCCAACTTCGACCCTCGGGATATCGGGGTCATCTACGACCTGTCCAACATGACGATCGAGGGGTATGAGTGTTGCCGGATGGGGCTCGAGCTGCTCGGCCCCTACCTGGCCCACGTCCATGCCGGCGGCCACCGGCCGGTCCCGCACGAGACGCGGCCCGACGGGACGGTCGTCTGGGGGTGGGAGGGGGCGTCGCTGGCCGCCGGGCTGATGGATTACGAACAATGCTTGACCGACCTGAAGGCGGTGGGGTATCAGGGGTTCATCTCGGTCGAAGATTTTCGTCCGTTGCCGATCCGGTCGAAGTTGGAAGAGAGTCTCCGCTATCTGAAAGCGTTGGACGAGCGGATCTCATAAGAGAGAAGGGGCAGGTGAACGAAAGGTGAGCAGACGTTCGACTGTCGTCTCGACTAAGCGGAAACAGGCGGGGGAAACGGTGCGCCCGGCGTACGACGAACTCGAACGACGGATGCAGAAGTGGAGCGCCGCGCTGGAGAAGTTAGAGGGGGTCCACCGGATCGCCTCTGCCGTCATGCATCTCCAGGACCCGCAGAAGCTCGCCCTGGAGGTGGAGCTTCAGCTCAAAACCATCAAAGACTATGAGTCGGTCTTCATGGGCCTGGTGGAAGGCACGGAGCTCGTGCTCTACGGGTCGGGCGGAGCACGACGGTTCACCATCGGAACCGAGGGGTTGATCGGCTGGGTAACGGCGCAGGGACAACCCCTGTTGGTCAATGATGTGTCGACCGATCCCCGGTTCCTTGTTGCTGGTCCCGATGACCCAACACGGGCGGAATTGGTCGTTCCGATTCTGGTGGAGCATCAGGTAGTCGGCGTGCTCGACATCCATGGGGATCGGGTCGGCGCGTTCACCGAGGCAGACCTCCAGTTCGCGGAAACGATCGCTGGCTTCCTGGCCGTGGCCCTCCAGAACGCCCGGCTGTACGAGGAAGCCCAGAAACAGGCCCAACGGTTGGCCACGGTCGCGGATATCACCGACCGCCTGACGCTCATCCAGCCGGTGATAACCCTGCTCGAGAACACGGTCCAGATGATCTGCGAGCGGCTTGGGTACGGGAGTACTTCGATTGCTCTGATCGAAGAGTCACGTCTTGTCTTCAAAACCTATTATGAGCCCCAAATCGGGTTCATTCGTCCCACCCTGCCCAAGCTGGTGATCGGAGAAGAAGGAGTGACAGGCCGGGTGGCAGCCACGGGACAGGCGATCATCATCGATGATGTCCGTCTCCATCCTGAGTACATCCCGGGCGTCGCCCCGATGCGTTCGGAGCTCGCCGCCCCGATTCGTAGCGGACCGCGCCTCCTGGGAGTTCTGAACGTGGAAAGTCCTCAGCTCGCCGCGTTTACCGACGACGATCGCCAGCTCATGCAGACGCTGGCGGATCAGGTCGGCGTGGCCCTGGAGAATGCCCGGTTGTATGAACGAATCGCCCGTAACGTCACCCGGCGCAAACGGGTCGAAGAACGGTTGAAGGAATCCGAACGACGCTTCCGTCAAATCGCTGAAACCGTTCGGGAGGTCTTCTGGATGTCCGACTCCCAAAAGTCCGAGATGATCTACATCAGCCCGGCGTACGAAGGCGTCTGGGGTCGGACCTGCCAGAGCCTCTACGAACAGCCGTTCTCCTTCCTGGATGCCGTCCACCCTGACGATCGAGAACGCGTCCTCCGCGCCATCGAACAACAACGCCGGGGAGAGAACACGAGCGAAGAATACCGGATTATCCGGCCCGATGGATCGATCCGGTGGGTCTGGGATCGCGGTTTTCCGATCAAGGACTCATCGGGCAACGTCTACCGTGTCACCGGGATCGCGGAAGATATCACCGAACGCAAACAGGCGGAGGAGGTTCTGCATCGGGCGCACGACGAACTTGAACGCCGGGTGCAGGAGCGGACCGCCGCCCTGGCCGCCACGAATGCCACGTTGCGGGCAGAAATCACCGAACGCAAGCAGGCAGAAGAAGCCCTGCGTGAGAGCGAGCAGCGATACCGAACCCTCTTTACGGCTGCCCAACGACAAGCCCAGGAACTGGCGTTGCGGGACCAGATCCACATGGCACTCGCCCGCGAGCTCGACCTCCCGGTCGTCTTCCGCACGGTGGTCGAGGCCATCGCCAAGACGTTTGGCTACACGCAGGTCAGTCTCTATCTGCTCCAGGGCGAGACGCTCGTCCTGCAACATCAGGTCGGCTACGACCACGTCATCCTCCGGATTCCTCTCACACAGGGCATCAGCGGGCGCGTCGTTCGGACCGGGAAGCCGGTGTTGCTCGAAGATGTCCGAACGGATCCCGAGTTTCTGGGTGCGATCGAAGACATCGTCTCTGAGGTCTGCGTCCCTCTGTTCGACCAGGGCCAGGTGGTCGGGACGCTCAACGTGGAGAGTACGCAGGGGGTGAAGTTCTCAGAGGCTGACCTGCAGTTCATCACGGTGTTGAGCGAATTGATCAGCATCGCCATCGGGCGGGCGCGGCTCTACACCGAGGCGCGGGAGAGCGAGATGGAGCTGGCGCGGCGGGTGGTCGACCTCAAGCGGACGGAAGAGGCCCTCCGCAACGCGTACGATGAGTTAGAGCTCCGTATTCAGGAACGGACCGCCGAGCTGGCGACCACGAATCAAACATTGCGGGCGGAGATCACCGAGCGAAAACGCGCCGAGGACCGGTTGAAAGCCTCCCTCCGGGAAAAAGACCTCCTCCTCCAGGAAGTCCATCATCGGGTGAAGAACAACCTGCAGGTGATCGCCAGCTTGCTCAGCCTGCAGTCCGCCTCCATCCAGGATCCTCAGACGTTCGAGATGTTCCGGGATAGCCGGGACCGCGTCAAATCCATGGCGCTCATCCATGAAAAATTGTACCGGACCCAAGACCTGGCCCACATCGATTTCGCGGAATACCTCCACAACCTGGCCACCGAGCTCTTCCAGTCGTACCGCGTCAACCCCAGCCTCATCGTCCTGAACGTCCACGCCGATGACGTGTCCCTCAGCCTGGATACCGCCATCCCGTGCGGCCTCATCGTCAATGAACTCGTCTCCAATTCTCTGAAACATGCGTTTCCGGCAGGCCAGGAAGGGGAAGTCAGGATCGACCTCCATGCCCATCCCCAGCATCAATGGGCGTTGAGCGTCCGGGATACCGGGATCGGGTTCCCCGCAGATTTGGATTTCCGGAATACCACCACCTTAGGATTGCAACTGGTGATGACGTTAGTCGAGCAACTTGAAGGGACTATCGAGCTTGAACGCAACGGGGGCACGACCTTTACCATCACGTTTACGGAGCTCCGATAGCCGGAAAGGAGTGAGTCCGATGGCTGCCAAGATTCTGATTGTTGAGGACGAGAGCATCACGGCCAAGTACATCCAGCATCTGTTAGAACGGTTTGGGTATGAGGTGCCGGGCATCGCCGCCTCTGGGGAGGAGGCGCTCAGAAAAACCGAAGACACCCAGCCCGACCTCATCCTGATGGATATCGGTCTCAAGGGCAAGATGGACGGCATCGCCACGGCTGAACAGATTCACGATCGTTTCATCGTCCCGTTCGTCTACCTCACCGCCTATTCCGACGATCAGACCCTCCAGCGCGCCAAGATCACCGCCCCGTTTGGCTACCTCCTCAAGCCATTCCAGGAGAAGGAACTGGAGATCACGATCGCGATGGCGCTGTACAAGTATGAGATGGAACGGAAATTAGCGGAGAGCGAGCAATGGCTGGCCACGACGCTGAACAGCCTGGGGGATGCCGTCATCGCGACCGATACGAAAAGCCGGATCAAGTACATCAACCCGGTGGCCGAGGGCCTGACCGGCTGGACGCAAGCCGAAGCGGTGGGGAAAGACCTCACCGACGTCTTTCAGCTCGTCAACACCCGAACCTTAGCCCGGCTCGAAAGTCCGGTCAGTCCTGACCTCGAAGAGCCGGTCAGCGGTGGTCTGGCCAATCAGATGCTGATGGCCAAGGACGGTCGGACGACCCCGATCGATGCCCGCGCCACCTCGATCAAGAATGACCAGGGACAGAACCTGGGCGTCGTGCTGGTCTTCCAGAATATCACGGAACGCAAGCAGGCTGAAGCCGAGCGGGCCAAGCTGATCTTCGCCCTGCAGGACGCGCTCGGCAAGGTGAAGACGTTGAGCGGGTTTCTCTCTATCTGCTCATCCTGCAAAAAGATCCGCGACGAGAAAGGGTTCTGGACCCAGATCGAGGTCTACCTGCAGCAACACTCCGACGCGCAGTTCAAGTACGAGGTCTGCCCGGAGTGTGCGAAGAAGCGACGGACCGGGGTGTTGGGCGGGGAGGTGTAGGGCGTCGTCATGGACGCGACCGGCCAAGACACCGTAAAGGAAGAACGATGACCACAGACCCCTCGCACACGCGCCATGGTGCGTTGACCTTCGACACCATCCCCGAGACGGACATCCCGCACGTCCGCTATACGTCGGGTCTCTTCATCTACGACGAAGTTTTCCTGAACGGCCGTCTCATCAGCCGCTACTGGAGCGCCACCGGCGGCATCCGCCCCGATATGCACTTTCGCTGGGGGAAATGGTACACGGACGTCGCGCCGTCATTGCCGGCTGATGCCTTCGCCCTCTCGCTCGAAGGGCAAGACCTCCGTCATGGCTGGCGCTGGGTGGGCGCTGAGGAGACCCCCGACCCCTCCGGTTTCCGGGACGACGGCCGGCCGGTCCGCCATGCGGTCATCCGTCTTGCTCACGAACAGTGCCCGGTGGACGTCGGGGTGCACACCCGCATCGACGGCAGTCCGTTCGTCATCCGCTGGCTGGACATCACAAACCGGAGCGACCGTCCGACGGCCATCTCCGCCGTCTCCCCCTGGAGTGGCCTGGTCTGGATGCACCGCGCCGCCGAGCATACCCCGTCCGATGCGTCCGGTCCGTTCGAAGTGGCCTACACGCACCATTTCCGCTGGGGAGAGGAGGGCGACCTGTGGTGGGAGCCCCTGCCGGCAGGAACCAAGACGATCGACGGCGGCCGCCAGGGACGATCAGGCTGGGGCCGGCCGGCTTTTCTCGCCCGCAACCGGGCGAACGGGGAGACGGTGTGGGTTGAACTCGGCTGGAGCGGCAACTGGCGGATCGTCCTTGCCTGCGGGAAAGACGACCGAAAAGGCGAAGCATCCCTCACCTTCTCCATCGGCCCGGACGCCAGCGATCAGGCTCTCCGTGTCCTCGACCCGGGCGAGACGGTCTCGACGCCTGCCGTCCACCTGGCCCTCTTCCATGCCGACCTCGACGCCTGCGTGCACGCGGCGCACGATCACGTCCGCCATGTCGTCATGCCCGCGCAGGTGTCCGGGCGGCATCAACGCATCGAGGCCAACCACCGAGGCTACATCTGCGACCGGGAGACCGAGGAGGGGATCAAGCGCGAGATCGACATCGCCGCGGCCATCGGCGCGGAACTGTTCGTCGTGGACGCGGGCTGGTACGGCCCTGAACCCAACACCTGGTGGAACAACGTGGGCGACTGGCATGCCGGCCGCTGGCTGCCGAACGGACTGGAGCCAGTCGTCGCCTACGCCCACGAGCGCGGCCTGCTCTTCGGGCTGTGGGCGGAGATCGAGGCCATCGGCCAGGCAACCCGCCTGCGCCAGGAGCATCCCGACTGGGTGCTGACGCGCGACGGACAGCCGGTCGGGAGCGGGCGCGTCCTGGATTTGACGAAACCGGACGTCGTCGCCTGGATGGAATCGGAGATCGTCCGGCTCATCCGGCAGTACAACCTCGATCTCTTCCGGCTGGACTACAACACCGCCGTCGGTGAGGGCGGGAACCGGGTCTACCAGGGGTTCGTCGAGAACACGCTCTGGCGTCACTGTGAGGCGTTGTACCGTCTCTTCGATCATGCGCGGGCGCAATGCCCCGGCATCATCTTCGAGAACTGCGCGGGTGGGGGCGGGCGGCTTGACTGGGAGGTCCTGCGCCGGTTCCAGATCACCGAGATTTCCGACTGGATGCGGGCACCGCGCGGCCTGAAGATCCTCAACGGAGTGACGTTCGCCCTCCCGCCCGAAGTCTGTCTCCGGACGTTCGGGACGGAGACCGGGGAGCATGTTTTAGAGGGCGACCTCGACTTCCAGTTGCGCGTTGTCCTCCTCTCGCATCCCATCTTCCGAGGCATCAGTCCGACCATAGACGAACTGAACCCTGTCTACCGGGCGCGGATCGTCCATGCGGTCGAGCTGTACAAGCGCTTTATCCGGCCATTGCTCCCGGACTGTCAGGTGTTCCATCACACCGGGATGTTGCCCCTCTTCGAGCAGACGCCGTGGTGCGTGCTGGAATATGCCGCAGCCGACCGGTCCCGCGCGGTGATCGGTCTCTTCCGCACCGCCGATATCGGTAATGATATGTATGTCGTGCGTCCGGCCGGTCTTGACCGGAGCCGTGAGTACCGCGTCACCTTCGATACGACCGGGGAGACGACGGTGTGTCCCGGGTTCGCCCTGGCCCGGCACGGGATTCGGGTGCGCTTATCGACGATGCTGACCTCGGAGTTGCTCTTGATCGAGGTGGAGTAACCAACAATCCTGACGCTACAGAAAGAGGGGGCTGCGGGAACGGGTAATCAGGAGATGATGAACAGGGGGCCTGAACATGAGCCAACAGATCACGTTAGACCTGCCCGACGAGGTGTTGACCCGTGCTAAACGACTGGCAACACTCGCACGACGCGAAGTGGCAGAAATCCTGGCTGAAGCGGTCTCAGTTGCGCTCCCGCCTTTGGATGTCGTGATAGGGGAGAGCCCGTCCGTTTCGGATTTGCCAGATGAGGAAGTCCTGAAATTAGCGGATCTACAACTCGATCCTGAGCAGGACCACCGACTGAGTCAGTTGTTGGACAAACAGCAGGCTGGTCAGTTAACCGAGCAAGAAAGAACCGAGCTTCTGGCGTTGATGCAAGTCTACGAAGCGAAGCTCCTGTGCCAGGCTGAGGCACTTGTGGAGGCGGTACGACGGGGGCTACGGGAGCAACTCTCTCCATGAGTGATCGTATCCCCAACGATGTAAAGGAACGGGTACGTCAGCAGGCAAGACATCGCTGTGGATATTGTCGCAGTCGTCAAGAATATGTGCTGGGCTTACTGGATCGGGCGACAGTCGTAGCACTTCACCTGAACAACTTGATTGCCACGATAGTCCGACAAAAATGGATAGAAGCAGGCTGGTATCCACCAAAGCATTGAGCCGGGAGTATGAAAGGAATCCTCATGCCCACCCACTTAGTCAGCACGATCGCCGTGAAAGATTTCGGCTCGGAGACCCTGCGCGTCGGCGACCTCAACGGGGACGGCGCGCCGGATTTGCTCTTCGTCCAGAGCACCTACGGCCCCCGCGAGATTACCTGCTTAACAGCCACCACGATCCACGGTGATCTCTTCTGGCAGACCGGCACCCCCGCTCCCGACAACGGCCGGCTCTACAGCGACCTGCCCGTGCAGGTCTACGATTGGGACGGGGACGGTCGCAACGAAGTGCTGTACGTCCGCCAGGCCCACTATGCCGAGGTGTACCCGGAGGACGGCTGGGCGCGCCAGCGCGCGCGCCGGTACGAAGGCCACGCGACGATGGTCGTGCTGGAAGGTCTGACCGGCCAGGAACGTTCGACGTTTCCCCTTCCCGCTCCGGCGGACGATAGCTTCCTGTTCGCCGACCTGACCGGCCGCGGCCGGCGCGAAGACTTCGTCGTGAAGGATCGCTACTGGAACATGTGGGGTGTCTCGCGCGACGGCGACGTGTTCTGGCACTGGGAAGGCTCTACCGGACACTTTCCTGCCATCGCTGACCTCGATGATGACGGCCGGGATGAAGTGTTCGTCGGGTTCGCCCTGATCGACCACGATGGGACAGTGCTCTTTTCTCATGATCCCGGCGACGGGCATCAGGACGCCGCCTACATCACACGGCTCCCGGATGGCGCCTGGCGTCTCCTCTTCGGGAATCACGGCATCCATTGCCTTGCTGCCGACGGCACCGAACTCTGGCATCACCCGCTCACTGAAGCACAACATGTCGTCGCCGGTCACTTTCGCTCCGATTCCTCCACGCAGTTCATGGTCATCGACCGCGGCCAGCGACACGGCCCGGAACGCGGCCAGGAACGCGATCCGGCGACCCTTTACCTCTACGATGTCGACGGGCGCGAAATCTGGCAGCGAAGCCAGCCTGCGGGGAGCTGGGCCGCTGCTCTTGTGAACATCAACTGGCTTGGACTCGATTCGCCACAGGCCGCACTCGTCTACAACCGCGGCCCGCTCGAACACGCCGCCGTCTACGACGGGGCAGGCGACATCGTCGATACCTTTCAGATGCAGTACACCTCAGACCTCCACGGGGTAGACCGCCAGTATTATTGCACCCGGGCTGACGTGTGGGGGGACAGCCGCGACGAGGTGATCTTCTTCGGGTCGGCCGGCGCGTGCATCTACGCGAACGCCCGACCGTGGGCGCTTCCGACACTGTACAATAACACTCTGTATCCGGGAATGTGAAAGAAGGGATTCCGCTTTCGCGGGAATGACACCATTGCATGACATGAGTATCTTTAGTGTTGTATTACTGCACGTGTCCATGCGACTGAAGGCAACGAGGAGGCACGAGGGGGCGGGCATGGGCGGGTGCCGCAGGCAACCCGCCCGCGCAGGGGAAGGGGGTGGGGAATTTACACGCGGCAGAGCCGTGCGAAGCCGTCGCCGCGAGCCCGGACACGTGCGCTTCTTTGCGCCACTTTCTTCTAAAGAAAGTGGCAAACCCACAGCACGGCTTTTCCTTCTCCATCACCCTTGCTCCAAGGCATAAGGAGTCGTCTCCATGCCCTCTTTAGTTGACCGGCCGCGCGCATCGCGCATCCTCCACGAATCCGACCTCGACCTCCTCATCGCCTCGCGGCGCGAGAACGTCGCCTACCTCACCGGCGTCTTCAGTCATCTCTACTGGGAATACCCCGAAGTCGCCCACTGCCTCGAACGGGAAGATGACGGGTGCGACGCCCCATACTATTTTGCGGCCTTGCCCCGCGCCAGCGACTCCCCTCCCTTCGTCGTCGCCCACACCGGCCGCGCCAGTCTCTGGCAACGCGAAAGCTGGATGACAGACGTGAAACCGTGCTGCTGGAAGGAACACGGCCAGACTCCGGTCGATCGATTAGTCGAGGGGATCGAGGATCGAGGGCTTTCGAACGGTCGTCTTGGCGTTGAGATGCGGCATCTCCCCGCAGGCATCCTCTCCGATCTGCAACAACGCCTCCCCCAGGCAACCTTCACGGACGCGACCGATCTCCTCTGGCGACTCCGCATGGTCAAGACCGCCGAGGAACTCGCCCGGCAACGACACGCCTACCAGATCGGCGAGACCGTCTACTCAGGCGTCTTCGACGCCCTGCGCGACAACCCGCGCCGTCCGGTTCAAGAACTCCGGGGCCTGGAGATGGCCATCGCCACCGAAGCCGGATGCCCGCCCCTCCATTTTGGCTACCTCTTTCCCCAGGACAACGCCGCCAAACGCGCCTGGGCGCCGGATGCCGGAGGCTACACGACCGCGCCGGGCGATACCATCCTGCTCGACCTCGGCCTGATCTGGCACGGGTACACGACCGACTTCGGACGGGTCGCCTCGATCGGGAAAGCCAGCCAGACCGTGCGGGATGCGTTCGAGCGCGTCCGCGACCTGCGCCGCACGATCGAGGCTGCCATCCGGCCGGGAGTCCGTGCGTGCGATGTCTGGAACGCCGCGGCTCAATTTCAACAACACCGTGGAGAGCCGGTGAACGAGGGCGTCGGCCACAGCCTGGGGATCGAATGCCACGAACCCCCGCGACTCGCCCCCGACGACGAGACCGTCCTCGAAACGGGGATGACGATCGTCATCGAGCTGGTCGCCAGCGTCGAGCACATCGCGTTCCTGCTCGAAGACGCCGGTCTGATCACCGAACAGGGCTGGGAAAGCCT
The DNA here is from genome assembly GCA_016209865.1 of Candidatus Latescibacterota bacterium. Taxonomy (GTDB): domain Bacteria; phylum JAAXHH01; class JAAXHH01; order JAAXHH01; family JACQVL01; genus JACQVL01. The sequence continues at coordinate 19,553 of JACQVL010000242.1, forward strand.
GACGACGTTCGGGACTGATCTGATCGAGATTCTGTGATGCAGGAGTCGGTGGTCAGTGGTCAGTGGTCGGTAAAACCAGTGACGAGTGACCAGTGACGAGAAAAACCAGTGTCATTCCCGCGAAAGCAGAAATTTATTCTGTTTTAACCGACCACCAGAGGTGTTCCATGCCGTCCATCTGTGATATCCAGCGTGAACGGTACATTCCCGCGCCCCGGCCGCACGTCTCGGCCGTGCTGGGAGTCCAGTACCTCGGCCACGGCCTTCGACGGGAGGAGAGACTCTCCAACGAAGGCTCCTCCGACTGGGTGGACACGATCCGCGTCCGCTCGTCCGACGACAACGGCCGGAGCTGGTCGGACTGGGAATTGCAGCACCGGGAATGGCCGACGCAGGGCGATTGCACGAAAGAGCAGATGCCCTTCTGTAACCAGTATGACCCGCGCTCCGGGCTGACGGTACAGATGGTCTTCCAGCGCGTCCTGCTGGGCGACCCTGAGCACGCGCTCGCCGAGCTCTGGAAGGGCCGCCGGCGGTATTACGACCACGGGTTCTGGCAGGTTTCGGCGGACGACGGGCGGACGTGGAGCAATCTGCGCCAGCTCACCTACGAAGACGGGCCGGTGTTCGACCCGGAGCACTGGGGAACCCCCGCGTTCCTGACCACGAACGAGATGTACGGCGGGTACAACCTCATCACCCGGCGGAACGGTAGCCTCGTCTACCCTGCCACCATCCCGGTCCCGTATCACGATGAGGAAGACCGGGTAGTCGCCGACCTGGCCAACCACACGGGCCGGGAAGACCACGTGGCCGGAGTCCGGTGCTTCATCGGCCGCTGGAATCCCCAGCGCGCTGCCTACGAGTGGACAGCCTCCGACCCGGTTCTCGTCCCTCGGCGCGTGTCCTGGCGCGGCCTGCTCGAACCGGCGGTGGCGGAATTGACGACGGGCGCGATCCTGCTGGAGATGCGCGGGTCGAACACGAAGATCACCCCGGGCAGAAAATGGATCGCTGTCTCGAAAGACGGCGGGCACTCATGGGGCCCGGTCACCGACCTGCGTTATGACGATGGAGAGCAATTTTACGCTCCGTCGAGCTTCGCCAGGATGATCCGGCACTCCAGGACCAGCGTCCTCTACTGGGTCGGGAATATCAGCGCCGCGCCGCCGGACAGAAACTCGCCCCGCTACCCGTTGTACATCGCTGAAGTGGACGAGACGATCCCGGCGCTGAAACGGGAGACGCTGACGGTCATCGATGACTACGACCCTGGCCATGACACCCCCCTGCTCCAGCTCTCCAACTTCAGCCTCTTCGAGAATCGTGAGACCAGCGAGTTCGAGGCCTACCTGACGCGTTACGGAGAGCGTGGGGACGGGAAGTCGTATACGGGGGATTTTTGGACGGCGGATGTGTACAAGTATGTCCTGACGTTCTGAGTCGGTGGTCGGTGGTCAGTGGTCGGTGGTCGGTAAAAACCAACAGCAAAAAAATGGCCAAGGAGCCAACATGGCAGCGATCACGGTTCTGCGCACCGGCCTCCTCTACCGGAACCCCAAGCCGCACATCCGGAGCGTCCATGCCTATTTCCCGTCGGTCGTGGTGATGAAGAATGGGGAACTGCTGGCGACGCTTGTCATCGGGGAAGCCTTCGAGGCGGTCAATCTGCGCACCTACGTCGCCCGTTCGATCGACCAGGGGGAGACCTGGCAGTTGGAAGGACTGATCTACCCGGGCACCGTCGACCGGCTGACCTCAGACGCCTGCCGGCTCACCGCCCTGCCGGGCGGCGACGTCGTCGCGTTCATGGTGCGTCACGA
>JACQVL010000249.1 GCA_016209865.1 Candidatus Latescibacterota bacterium
CCGGCACCTTCGTCCGCACTTCATCGGCAATATCACGCTTCGCCTTGCAGAAGGCGTGATGATCGAGATTACCGATGAGCACGAGTGCCCGGCCATACCGCCGTCGGAGGTTCAGCGCATCAACCCCCGCTCCTGCCTCCAACAGGTACGCCCCGTTCATCCCACTCTCAACCCAGAGATCGAGCAGGCCGTCAAGCTGCCCGTTACTCTCGACAAAGATCGTTCGTACCCCATGGTCATGGAACAGTTCGCAGATAGACTCATAGGCGGCGATCAATCGGGTTCTCATCGTATGGCTGTTGAGCAACGAAGCCGTCTTGTAGGCCATCTCCTCTCGAATGACGGCGAAATCGACATCAACATCCGTCACCGCACGGGTCATCGCCAGGATGATGAATTCCGTATAATACTCGATCATCTCCTCGATAAATGCCCAGTCCTGCACGAGCAACGCGGTGAGTTGGCACAGTCCCAGCCATTCTCGGAGCACGCTGAGGGGGCCGTTGACGCAGACCCCGACCGGGTAGTCGCGTTCCCTGAGACATCGTGTGTAATCATCCCAGAACCGGGGATACCGGGCGGGTGAGGCAGCGTTGAGTAACCGCTGCATCGTCGTCCAGTCCTGTCGCGACCGGATGGGAAATTCTTCTTCGACCGCGTCGAGTTCATTCACGATCTTGCGGCGGAACTCCCGGTCGAGGCCGAGCCGCCACTCCTCGATCTCCTCCAGTTCCTCGCGCTCGAAATGAGGAAGCGGACCGGCGTGGATGGGGAGGAGCTCCATCCGGTCGAACCCGAAGTGGGCGGCGAGATGGGCGTCCTTCGGAAGCCCGTCCCGCTCCCACCGCTTGATCGTCTCCCGCCCGAAACACTGGAACAACGTCGGCAGCGGGAGACGATCCGGCGTCTCGAACCGCGTCACCGCCAGGAACCGTTCGCGCGGAGTCATAGTCACACCTCCAATCTGCCTAACCCCCACACCCCTCCCCACCGGGCAGATGGGCAGTAGGCAGATGGGCAATAGACGGGGGAACGGCTTCTACTGCCCACTGCCCATTGCCTACCTGCCCAGTGGGGGGGATAGGGGGTCAGGTATTCACATACTGTTCCGGGTTGCTCGCTACCGCTTTCACCAGGTCCCAGTAGAATGTAAAATTCTCCAGAGAGACGTCGGGCGGCACCGCGTGGTCGACGAAGACGGTGTACCCGCCCTGGAGGATCAGCCACGGCACCTTCGACAACACCTCCCGCTCGATCTCCGCTTTTCCCCGCGCGAGGACCCGCTTATCGATGCCGCCGATGAACGTGAACCTCGTACCGAGCTGCTTCCGCAGCGCGATGGTGTCCGTCTCCGCCGCGACTTCCTGGGGGTAGATGCCCGTCACGCCCCCCTCCATGAACAGCGGGATGATCGAGTCGTTGTTGCCGTCGCTGTCGACGAGCCGGACTGTGACTCCGTGCGTGTCGAGGAACTCGCACACTCGCTGGTAGCAGGGGAGCATGAACTCCCGGAATTGGGCGGGCGAGCAGAGCGGTCCGGTCTTCATCGCCATGTCTTCCCAGAACAGGGCGAAATCCGGTTTGATGTCGACGACGGCGCGCTGGATCGTCTCGATGATAAAATCCGCGACGTGGTTGCAGATATCGTGGACGAGGGCGGGGTCATCGTACATGAGATAGGAGAGATTTTCCATCCCGATCCAGTTCCGCGGCCAGCCGTAGTACGACCCGGCCATGATGCCGAGCGGGTAATCCCGGTCGCGCACCGTCCGCACGTAGTCGTCCCACCAGAGCGGGTAGCGGGCGGGAGAGTGCGGGTTGAGACGGGGTTTGAGGTCCCGCTCCCACGATTCCCGGCCTTTCACCGGGAACTCCAGCCACTGCGGCATACTCATCTCCGGCCGGCGTTCGAACTCTTTGACGATGCAGCCGTCCGCCCGGCGATGGATGGAGTATTCCGCGTCCTCGTAGTAAATCTCCGGCTCGAACGCGGGCAACAGGCCGAGGTTGACCGGGATCGTCTGGTAGCGGTCGAACCCGAAGTACTCATCCACGTGGACATCCCGCGGCAGCCCCTCGTTGTGCCATCGCTCGAGCGTCGATCCCCAGAACCACTGAGGGAGGAAGAAGATTCGGTCTGGGTGACCAAAATTCATCGTCTGAAGGTACCGCTCACGTGTGTTCATTCGACCACCTCCTTGCTGTCCTCACACTGACGCAGCAGCCCCTCCCACTCCTGATCGACTTCTGCCTGCAATTGGTCGAGCAACGGCTGATTCGCGTCGGTGAAGAGGTGCCTGAACCGCTCCTGCTTCTCCATCCACTCGCGGAACGGCCGCTTTTCCTTCGGTCTGTATGTCAGACGGTATCGCCCGTCCACCACCTCGTACAGCGGCCAGAAGCACGTCTCGACCGCCAGACGCGCGATCTCCATCGTCAGCGAGGGATCGAAACCCCATCCTAAGGTACACGGGGAGAGGACGTTGATAAACGCAGGGCCTGGAGCGTCCAGCCCGCGCTGGACTTTGGTCATGAAATCCTTCCAGAGGGTCGGCACCGCCTGCGCGACGTACGGGATATGATGGGCGATGACACAGTCTGTCAGGTTTTTGCGGCGTTCCGTCTTGCCCGGCGTCGTCTTCCCCGCCGGACTCGTCGTCGTCTGCGCGCCACGGGGCGTCGCCCCCGACCGCTGGATGCCGGTGTTCATGTACCCTTCGTTGTCGTAGCAGATGTACAGAAACCGATGCCCCCGCTCGAGCGCGCCCGACAACGACTGCAGGCCGATATCGTACGTCCCGCCGTCCCCGCCGAACGCGACAAACCGGATGTCACGGTCGAGTTCCCCCCGTTTGCGAAGGGCGCGGTAGGCCGTCTCCACTCCGCTGATCGTCGCGGCCACGTTCTCGAACGCGCAGTGGATGTACGGGACCTTCCAGGCGGTAAACGGGAAGATCGTCGTCACCACTTCCAGACAGCTCGTCGCGCAGCCGACCACCACCGGATGCTCGGCCGCCATGAGCACCTGGCGGGCGACGACCGGGGCGCTGCAGCCTGCGCACGCCCGGTGCCCTCCGGTGAGTCGTTCAGGCTTCTCTGCGAGCGTTTTCAGGTTCATGGATCGCTCCCTCCTCCCGTACCCCCAGATACCGGACAGGCTCGCCCCCGTCTTGCCCATCCGCGATACCGTGCAACTCCTCGCACACCTCGACCAGGTCCTCCACCGTGATCTCCCGCCCGCCAAGCCCGTAGACGTAATCGATGACCGTCGGCCGCTCGGCCAACCCGTAGAGCGCGGCTTTGATCTCCACTCCGACCGGCCCGCCCCAGCCGGCCATGCCGTCCGACCGGTCCATCACCGCCACAGCATGGACGTGACGCAGTCCGGCGACGATCTGAGGCAGGGGAAACGGGCGGAACACACGGAGCTTCAGGAGGCCTGCCGCGATGCCGCGCGATCGTGCAGCATCCACCGCTTCCTCCGCCGTCCCGCACGTCGACCCGATGGCCACGATCCCGACCGTCGCGTCGTGCAGGCGGTACGGTTCGACGGCATGGTACCGTGAGCCGAACGCCTGCTCGAACTCGCGCGCCACCTGGTCGATCACCCCGGCCGCGTCCGTGATCGCCGCCGCCTGACTGCGTTTGTGCTCGAAGTAATAATCATGAAAATCGAGTGGGCCGACGGTGATCGGATGATCGACGTCGAGCAGCGCGTACCCCGGCCGGTATGGTCCGATGAACGCCCGCACCTGGTCGTCCGGGTAGAGCAAGACTGGCTCCGCTTCATGGCTGGTCAGGAACCCGTCCGTCATCACCATCACGGGCAGGCAAGCCTGTTCCGCCACGCGCACCGCCTGAATCATGGTATCATACGCTTCCTGGACGTTCGACGAGAACAGTTGAACCCACCCGGCGTCGCGCGCGCCCATCGAATCGCTGTGGTCACAGTGGATGTTGATGTTCCCGCTGAGCGCCCGGTTGACAACCGCCATGACGATGGGCAGACGGAGACTTGCGGCGATGTAGAGCACCTCCCACATCAGCGCCAGCCCCTGCGAGGAGGTCGCCGTCATCACCCGGCAGCCCGCGGCCGCCGCCCCGATGCAGGCGCTCATCGCGCTGTGCTCGCTCTCAACCCTGATCAGCTCGGTGTCGACGCGGCCGTCTACGACGTAGCCTGTGAAGAGCTGGATGATCTCCGTCTGCGGGGTGATCGGATAGGCCGCCACGACATGCGGGTTGATCTGGCGCATCGCCTCCGCTTCCACCTCGTTGCCCGTCAGCACGACCATCCGGTTCATCGGCCGTTCCTCCCGAGCACCGGGGCTGAAACGACGGCTCCCGTCCGCTGCCGGTCCTCCTCGATCATCGTGATCGCCTGATGGCGGGGCGGACACACCTGCGCGCAGATGCCGCAACCCTTACAGTGCCGGACATCGAGGTCGACCACTTTCCCATCTTCCACGATGATCGCCGCGTCCGGGCACATCACCCAGCAGATCAGGCAGTGGACGCACCGGTCGAAGTCCCAGACTGGCCGTTGCTGTCGCCAGTCGCCCGTCTCGTACGCGGCCGCGCTACCCGGGGTGACGATGATCCCGCCGGCGGGGAGGTCTGTCCAGGCCGGCAGCGTGCGTTCCACGTCGCGGGGGGAAGGGAGACGCTCAAGCCGGCTGACCGGAAACCGGCCCTCAACCTGCACCTCGCCATAGCCGCGCCGGATGGCTTCGATGTTCCCCTCGATCATGCCCGGACGGTCGCGGAATCTCTTCTCCAGTCGTGTGATGGCGTCGGTGACGAGCGTATCGAGGCTGATGAGTTCCGTGACCGCGGCGAACGCCCCGAGCATCGGCGCGCTCGGGATCGGCCGTCCGATATGGTCGCGGGCAATCCGGGAGGCATCGACCGTCGCCACGCGCTGTCCCGCCAGTCTGAGCCGTTCGCGGATGACGAGCGGGGATTCTGGCGAGTTGACGAACACAATCCCGTCCGTCGCCAGGCCACTGGTCACCGGAACCGTATCGAGCAACGTTTCATCCAACACGATGATGATGTCAGGCTGACGCACCCCGCTGTGGACGCGAATCGCATGGCTCGCGATGCGATTGAACGCTTGAATCGGAGCACCGCGCCGTTCGGGACCGAACTCCGGGAAGGCCTGCGCAAACTTGCCGTCCCGGAGAGCCGCCTGCGCGAGCAGGAGCGCGGCAGTCTTCGCGCCCTGACCCGCACGCGCATGCCACCGGATTTCGACTGAGTCAGACATGAGGTATCCTTTGTATTCAGGTTGTCTTTTGATTTTACCGACCACCGACTACTGACCACTGACCACCGCCTTCTCCGGCTCGAGCCGCCCGCTCTGGTGAGCCTGAAGATACGCCGCGCAGAACTCATCCCGGCCGAGCAACATCTCTGCAGCGGCCAGGTTCGCCATCAACTGCGAGTCGCACGGGTCGGCGATCACCGTATCCACCCCCCGTCCCATCGCCAGGACGAGGAACGTCTGGTTGAGCAGCATCCGCGCCGGAAGCCCGAACGACACGTTGCTCAGCCCGCAGATCGTGTGGACGTCAGGGTAGGTCTTGACGACCGTCTCGATGGTATCGAGCACCGCGTTGCCGTATTCAGTGTTCGTGCTGACCGGGAATACCGCTGGGTCGACATAGATATCTTGAGGTGGAATGCCGGCCGCCGTCAATCGTCGGATGAGGGATGCGGCGATCTTGATCCGGTCGTCCGCCGTGGTCGGGTAGCCCGATTCGGACAGACAGAGCGCGATCACCCGCGCGCCGTATGCCTGCGCCAGCGGGGCGAGCGCGGAGAAACGGACGGGGTCATCCGTGATCGAGTTGATCATCGGGCGGTACCGGCAGAGGGGGAGCGCCCGGCCTAATGCCTCCGGGTCGGGGCTGTCCAGACAGAGCGTGATATCGACCACCTTCTGGATGACATCCACCAGCCAGGGCAGGTACTCGACCTCATGCCCGGCGATCCCTCCGTTCACGTCAAGCATGGCAGCCCCGGCTCTCACCTGCTGAAGCGCCACCTGTTGGATAAACGCTTCATCGCCGTTCGTGACCGCGCGCGCGATCGGCTTCCGCGTGCAATTAATCCGTTCTCCGATGATCAGCATCATCCGTCTCCCTTGTTTCTTTGCTCTGCTCCTCTCTCTCCGCCGTGGAAGAGGAGCTGGGGGTGAGGGTCTTCCGACGAGGATAGTTGTCAACTCCGGCGAGCCGGTTGGCTAAGGAATTGGTGCGGTACAGCGACCAGTCCCGCGGCGGGATGAGGGTTCTGGCGAATTTTCTTGGGTCTTGCATCGCCGCTAAGGTATACTGATACGCCAGGTTCCACACACACGATTGATCCGGTTTGACTTCGCAGGTTCCGTCCACGCGCGACCCGCCGCACGGTCCGTTCCGGAGCTCTTTGTAACACCGTCCCATCGTACACCCGGCGTACGTCAGATGATCCTGGATGCAGTCCCCGCAGCTCACGCAGCCTAAGTACCGCTTCTTGAACTTGCGTGTCCGGCGGAGGAATTCATACCAGAACCCGTGCCGCCAGGCATCCCCCTCTGGCACTGTCCCGTCCATCCCAAGCCGGGCACGCAGGAACTGCGCCCCAGCCGACTCATCCGAGACGAGCAGTCGGTTGGTGAGCAGGCACACCTGTTGCGGCCACGGCAGGGTCGAGGCGGCCTGACCGATCTGGTAGGTGCCGCTCCCATCGCTCAGGCCGTTCGCGTCCCGTGAGAAGAGATAGAACTCATCGGGCATCTCGAACATCAGCTCATCTATCCTGTCCGTCCACGCTCCCCCGATGGCTTCTGCCCGTTCGATGATGTGCGCGACATCCCGGTACGCCAGCCCGAACCCGCCGATGTGGGCGCCCGCGAACCCTAACCCCTTCGCGGCCGCGACCATCAGCGCAGCCCGTTCGAGCCGCTGCGGCTTCTTCTCCTTGCTGAGCCGGTCGACGAGCCCCTCGGAGACGACGCACCCGGCGATCGTCCCGTCCCGCATCATCCGGCCGATCGTGGCGGTGGGGACGTAGACGTTGGCGATGACCGGGATCGTGTCCAGCCCCTCGCGTGTCATGTATTGCTTCAGTTCATAGAGCTTCCGGATGTTAAACCCGAGCTGGGTAATGATGAACTGCGCGCCGGACGCGATCTTCAGTTCCAGCTTATAGAGTTGCATCATCTGATCGGGTTCACGGAGCTTGTACGGGTTGACGACCGCGCCCGGGAAGAAATCGAACGGGGTGGTCATCGACTTGCCGTCCGACCCGGAGAGGCCGGCGCGCAGCGCGGCGATGAGTTGTAGCATGAGGACGGAATCGAGGTCGTAGACCGGTTTAGCCAGTCCCTCGAACCCTTCCCGTGGGGCATCCCCAGTCAGGGCGAGGATATTCTCGATGCCGGCCCGCGCAAGGCCGTGCAGCCGGCCTTCGAGGAAATTCCGGTTGCCGTCCTTCCCCGTCAGATGGGCGATCGGAGTGAGGCCTCGTTCACAGATCGAGGTCATCACGAACTCGGGTGGGAGGGCGGGACGGCCGCCCGGCAGGTCGGTCACGCTGACCACGCGCACCCCATCCGTCCGCGTCCGGGCGTCCTCAAGAAACTGTTCCATCTCCGGGACGGAGTGATCCCGGCCGAGGACGAGTTCTACCGAGTAGACAAACTGACGCTGAACGAGGGCGTGCCTGTAATCGTTCATAGACATCCTCGTTTTGATCTCTAACGACCAACGACCACTGACCACCGACGACTGTCAGGTATTCATCGATGTGCCGGGCGGCGTCGAGGCCGTCTTTGAGGGCGGTGACGACGAGGTCCGCCCCGCGGACGATATCCCCGCCCGCGAACACGCCGGGCCGGGTCGTCATCAGAGTGGCATCCACCTCGTACGACCCGTATTTCGTCCGGCGTAACTGCCCATCACGCTGATCCGGCACCGGAGTCGGGTCGAACCCGAACGCGACGATGGCCGTGTCCACTTCGACCTCGAAATTACTGGCCGGGATCGCCACCGGCCGTCGTCGTCCGTCCGCACCCGGTTCCCCCAACTCCATCCGGATGCATTCGACGGCCCGGACATGGCCGCGCTCATCCCCGATAAATTGGACGGGTTGGGTCAGGAAGAGGAATTCGATCCCTTCTTCACGGGCGCTCTTCACCTCCCGCCGGCTCCCCGGCATGTTCGCCTCGTCCCGCCGGTAGATGCAGCGGACTTCGGACGCGCCCAGCCGGACCGCCGTCCGGACACAGTCCATCGCGGTATCCCCGCCGCCGAAGACGGCGACCCGCTGGCTCGTCAGGTCATCGTGCCCACGGAGAGTCTCGGGCAGGTCTTCGGCGGGGACGTTGTTGCGGATGAGAAACGGGAGCGCGTCCTCGATCCCGTCGAGATGAATCCCGGGCGTTTCCGGCCGCTTGGCGTCCGTCGCGCCCGTGCCCAGAAACACCGCGTCGAACCCGATCTCGAACAGCTCGTCGAGGGTAAGATGGGCGCCAATCCGCGTGTTCGTGACGAACGTGATGCCGAGACGACGGAGCATCTCGACCTCACGGTCGACGACGTCCCGACTCAGCTTGAACCCCGGGATGCCGTACCGCAACAGTCCGCCTGGCTGGAGCCAGGCGTCATAGACGGTCACCAGGTGCCCGCGCCGGACGAGGGCCGCCGCGCAGGCCAGGCCGGCCGGTCCCGCGCCGATCACCGCCACCAGTTTGCCAGTCGGCGGCGGAAGCGGCGGGACGGGGAACTCGCCATCGGCGAATGTGAGCTCATTGATGTTCCACTCGATCGCCCCGATGGCCACCGGTTCATGCTTGACGCCGACGATGCACACTTCTTCACACAGCCGATCCTGCGGGCAGATCCGGCCGCAGATTTCGGGCATCGGGTTGGTCATCCGTGAACACAGCGCCGCCTCGCTCACCCGTCCTTGAGCGGTGAGGACGAGCCAATCTTTGATGTGGTTGCCCAGCGGGCACGCCTGCATGCACGGCGGGTTCTTGCACTCCACGCACCGCTGGGCTTGAAGGATGAGTGTCTCACGGTCATACGGGCTGGATATGGGGTTGAAATCCCGAACCCGCTCAGTCGGCGACCGTTTGGGCGGGTCGATACGCGCGAGCGCGAGTCTCTCTCGCTTGTCCATCGTCATCACCTCTGAGAAATTTCCTCTACGATCGTGACAGATTGTCAATCATCCCGATGTCCCGTTCTCCCACCTCTGACATTTTGACGAAATGAACGAAAAACCCTTAGATCACAGCGACAGTTTGTCAACCGATGCCCCCCTTCTCCTGGCAGAACAGGGAGAGGGGTGCCGGCGGCCCGGTTGAGGCTCTCATCCGCTCTGTTGCACATCCAGGGGGATCGGTGCATCCGCTGCGTCTCACGTTTCCCGATATTCCCGGCCGCTTCATCCATCAAACGCGCTGTCTATGTAGGGATGGAAGCAACAAACATGCCATAGGAGGGGCACACGGCCGCGTGCCCCTACGCAGACGACCGCCCGGTTTTGTGTGATCGTCAGCAATCCTCAGGATAGAGGAGACCGAATAGATGGACGACCTGGCATCGTTTTTGCCATAGTTTGCCATAGAGAGATAGAGAATAGAGGAAGAGAAGAAGGACTCTCCACCGCCTTTTATCGCAGTTGTTGCTGATCACCAATCACCGACCACTGGCCACTGGTCGTCGACCGACTCTTCCCCCAGTGTTGCAAGTGCAACAGCGATGCAACACAACGTTGTGCAACGTGCAACTTTCCGTCCCGATGGATGGATCGGCTGAAAGGAGGGTTCTATGACATCTCCGTTCACGCACCCCTGGTTGTTGATCGGCGCGCTGATTGCGGTCGCCGCGCTGTACGTCGTCTTGCCCGTGGTCATGCAGGCATTCTGGCGCTATCGCCGGCCACGAACGTTCGTCTGTCCCGACACCGGCGGGCAGGTGGAGATCCATCTCGACGCCGCCCATGCCGCAGTCGGAGCCGCCTACGATCAGCATCCGCACCTGCGAGTCAAGCAGTGTGCGCTCTGGCCTGATCGACGAAATTGCGAGCAGGCATGCCTCAAACAGGCATGATTGAGGAAGGAGGTCCCTCCTATGGAACCGCGGATGACACGGAGGGAGTTTATCGCGCAGGCCGCCATGGTGGGCGCGGCGGTGTCTGGCGCGAGTCTGTTCGGGACGCAGGTGTTCGCCGCGCCGGAATCGGTGATCGCTGTCGCCGCCAACGCCGAGCCAGGACTCCTGGCCCGGCAGGCTGTCAAAGCCTTGGGTGGGATGCGCCTGTTCGTGAAACCCGGACAACGGGTCATCGTGAAGCCGAACGCCTCGTACGCATGCCCGCCAGAACAAGCGGTCACGACCCATCCCGCGATCGTCGCAGAAGTCATCAAGATGTGCCATGAAGCGGGCGCGGCCGAAGTCATCGTCCTCGATAGCCCGGTCGAACCTGCCCGGAAAGCGTTCGACATCAGCGGCATTCGTGAAGCGGCGGAGCAGGAGAAAGCAGGGGTCATGCTGGCGTCGAGCTTCTATCGGCCGTTGGCCGTGCCGCGAGGTCAGGTCTTGAATACGATGACCGTTCATGTCGGGAAGGACGTGCTGGAGGCAGACGTCATCATCAGCGTCCCCATCGCCAAGGCTCATGCGGCGACCGGCTATTCACTCGGCTTAAAGAGCTTGATGGGGCTGGTCCGGAACCGGCAGGCCTGGCATACCAGCGCCAGCCTGGATCAGTGCATCGCGGATTTTGCCACCGCCATCCGTCCGCGCCTGACGATCCTCGACGCGCACCGGATTCTGCTGACGAACGGCCCGAAAGGTCCCGGCGAGACGAAGGACGTAGGACAGGTGATCGCGGGGACTGACCCGGTGGCGGTCGATGCCTACGCCGTGACCCTCTTCGGAGCGACTGCCGCTGACGTGCCGCATATCGCCGCCGCCGCCCGGCTCGGTGTCGGCCAGATGGACTTGAAGCAGGTGCGGATCAAGAAGACGTCGGTGTGAAGGGAGGTCATACGAGTGAGGCGATGACACGCAAAGAACTCAACTTAGCCATCTTTGAGGGGACCGCTCAGCACGTGCTGTGGCAGCCGCGCCTGGAGACGTGGATCGCTCATCACATGGAGCGCGATACCCTCCCGGAACGCTTCCGTGGGATGAGTCACCTCGACATCTACGACGCGCTGAGGTGCTCCATTCGCTACGCCGCTTCCGTCGGGATCGAACGGTGGGACGCCCGGTCTGACCTGGTCCGCATCGAGGAACAGCATCCCAGCCACACCGTCTCGCGCGTGCGAACCCCGGCGGGAGAGATCAGCACCGTCTACCGGGATATCTGGGAGGAGAACCGGCGGGTGAACCACCGGATTGAAGCGTATCCGGTGAAGACCGTCCAGGAGCTTCGGGTGGTCATCGACCTGATCGACCGCCAGCAGTTCCGGACGAACCCCGAGACGTTCCGTCGCGCCGCAGAGACAGTAGGACACCGTGGCGAACCGACGATGTTCCTGTCGAGCTCAGGCTTTACCGACCTGATCAAAACCTGGTGCGGCCTCCCCGGGACGTACTACTTGCTCCAGGATCATCCGGCCGAGGTAGAGATGTACTTAGAGGCGTGCGACCGCCGGGACGACCGTCTCCTCGACGCCGCGCTGCAGCTCCCGTGCCGGGTCTTCAACTTAGGGGATCACGCGAACAACGAATTCACGCCGCCCCCCATTCTGAAGAAATACCTGTTGCCCAGGTGGCAGCGGATTGCCGATCGGCTGCACACAGCCGGCCGGTTCGTGCACACCCATTGGGACGGCAACTCGCGACTGATCCTGCCGTTCCTCCGTGAGACCCGTCTGGACGCGGTCGAAGCGCTGACTCCCGTCCCGATGTGTGACATGACGCTGGAGGAGATCAAGGAGGCGGTGGGGGATTCGATGGTCGTCCTCGACCTCCTGCGGGCGATCGACTTTTTGCCCAATTATCCTGTCGAGGCGTTGCTGGACTTCACCCGCCGGGCGATCGATCTGTTCGCGCCACGGCTGATCCTGGGCATCTCGGATGAGATCTCTCAGGTCGGTCAGATCGAGAAAGTGGAAGCCGTCTCGGAGCTGGTCGATCATATCTGCGGCCTTGCGGCGTAGTGGTTGAAAAGGGAATCGTTATGACCTCACAAGAGCGCATCACCCTCGTTCTGTCGCACGGCGTTCCCGACCGGGTGCCGATTCACGACACATACTGGGAGACGACGGTACAGCGGTGGCGGACGGAAGGACTGCCGGAGGGCGTCTCGCCAGAAGAATATTTTCGGACGGAGATCGTCCGGGTTGCCGGTGATTACACGCTGCAGTTCCCCGTGCGCGTCGTGGAAGAGACCGACCGCTACAGGTTGTACTGGGACAGCAACGGGGCGCTGCGCAAAGACCTGCAGACTCCGGACGGATGGACGCCGCAGTGGTTGGATTTTACGATCAAGAGCAAGGACGATTGGCACATCCATCGCCACCGGATGGGGTTTCACGAGACCCGCATCTCAAGGTCATCCCTCGATGTCTACCACCATGCTCGCCAGCAGGGCAAGTTCGTCGTCTATTCGGGCCATGCCTGCTTTCACCCGACGTGGGCGAAGATCGGGATGGAGAACGAGCTGATACGGATGATCGAAGACCCCGACTTCATCACCGACCTGTTTGCCGCACACACCCAGCTCATGATCGATCTGTACGAGGGAATGCGGCGATTGGGGATGACGTTCGACGCGGCATGGTTCAACGACGACTTGGGCTGGACGGTGGCGCCGTTGATCTCCCCCGCCATGTACCGGGAGCTGGTCTTTCCCCATCACAAGCGACTGTGCGACTACTTCGCCGAGCGAGGCCTCAAGACGATGCTCCACTCTGACGGCAACGTCGGGCCGCTCATTCCCCACTTCCTGGACGCGGGGTTCGTCGCGTTGCACCCGCTCGAAGCGAAGGCCGGACTGGACGTCCGCGACCTGAAGCGACAGTATGGCGACTGCTTAGTGTTGTTCGGCAACATCGACGTGCGCAGGCTGTCGGGGACGAGAGACGAGATCGAGGAAGAGATTCGCGCAAAGCTCACCGCCGCCAAAGAGGGCGGAGGCTACATCTATCACTCCGACCATTCCGTCCCGTCCAACGTCTCGTTCGCTGGGTACTGTTTTGCCATCGAGATGGTGAAGCAGTATGGAGTCTATGACTAAGCCATGTATTTAACCACAAAGAAGCCTAAAAACTCTACCATCCTTTGCGTTCTTTGCGGTAAAAACATGGCCGTTTCAAGCAGAGTATGAGGAGTTCGCATGGAGCGACGTGATTTCCTGAAAACCGGGTTCTGGAGTTCCATCGGCCTCTATCTGGCGTCGAGACAGGTTGGGTGTGCGTTCGAGACAGAACCAGACGGCCTGGCCCGCGCCCAATCGTGGCACAAGAGCGTCTGCCGGTTCTGCGGCACGGGCTGTGGAGTGGTCGTCGGGATGCGGGACGGCAAGATCGTCGCCGTCCGTGGGGACGAACTGGCGCACAACAAAGGCATGATGTGCGTCAAGGGCACGATGCTCGCCGAACTGCCGAAGCTCGAAGGCCGGCTGCTGTACCCGATGATCCGCAAGGATGGCCGGTTGCAGCGGGCGACCTGGGACGAGGCGATGACGCTCGTCGCGGACAAATTCCGGGAGACGCTCGACCGGCTCGGCCCGTCTGGTATTGCGTTCTATGGCTCTGGCCAACTCTATACCCAGGAATCCTACACCGCCAATAAGCTCTTCAAGGCAGGCCTCAAGAGCAACAACGTGGACGGCAACCCGCGTCTCTGCATGGCGTCTGCCGCGTTCGGGTACGTCCAGAGCTTCGGGAAAGATGAACCACCAGGATGCTACGAGGACCTGGATCACGCCGCCTGTTTCTTCATCATCGGCGCGAACCCGTACGAAGCCCATCCCGTGCTGTTCGAGCGGATGCGGCTCCGGCAGAAAGCCGACCCGTCCGTGAAGATGATCGTCGTCGATCCCCGCCGAACCCGGACCGCCGAGTACGCCGACCTGCATCTTCCCGTCCTGCCCGGCACCGATTTGATGCTCCTGAACAGCATGGCGCACGTCATCCTGCGGGACAACTTAGCCGACCTTGAATTCCTGAACGTGCATTGCACCATCCAGGACGCAGCAGGGCCAACCACGCTCGACAAGATGCGCGCGTTCTACCGCGAGTACACTCCCGAACGGGCAGCGCGGGAGATGGGCATCTCCGCGAACCTGATCGAGACCGCCGCCTATCTGTTCGCCACGTCGCCCGCGACGATGTCCCTCTGGACGATGGGGATCAACCAGCGCGTGCAGGGAGTGTTTCTCAACAACACGATCATCACCCTCCATCTGATGACCGGCCAGATCGGCCGGCCGGGCGCGACCCCGTTCTCCCTGACCGGACAGGGCAACGCGTGCGGCGGAGTCCGGGATACCGGGAGTCTCTCGCATGCGCTCCCCCTCGGCCACCAGGTGGCCAACCCGGAACACCGCCACACCGTCGAGCGGCTGTGGGGACTTCCCCCGGACACGCTCAACCCGGAACCCGGTCTCCATACCGTCGACCTGTTCAAAGCGATGAAGGACGGCCGAATCGGCGCGGCGCTCATCATGTGCACCAACCCGGGCCAGACGCTCCCCAACCTCGACGTGTACCGCCGGCGAGCGGAGGGATGCTTTCTGGTCGTCGCGGATGCTGTCGAGACCCGGACGACCGAACTGGCGGATGTCGTCCTCCCGGCCGCGCTCTGGCTGGAGAAAGAAGGGGTGTACGGCCAGGCAGAACGCCGGTACCAGTTGCTCCAGAAACTGATCGACCCGCCGGGGGAGGCGCGGAGCGACCTGGACATCCTGGTCGATCTGGCGAAGCGACTGGGACAGGACAGCCTCATCACGGCCCACGACCCGGAAGCGGTCTGGGATGAGTGGCGACAGATGTCCGTTTCGACCAAGTACAACTTCTCCGGCATGACCTACGATCGTCTCAAACGAGAGCGCGGTCTCCAGTGGCCCTGTCCGACGGTCGACCATCCCGGCACCCGCCGGCGGTACGTGGAGGGGGACGACCCGCTCGTGACTCCTGGCTCGAAGATCGATTTCTACGGGAAGCCAGACCATAAAGCCGTCATTTTCCTCCGCCCCTATGAACCGTCGCCGGAACGGCCGAGCGAGACGTACCCGTTCCTGCTGACGACGGGACGGGTCATCCAGCAGTGGCACACCGGGACGATCACCAACCGAATCCCGGCGCTTCGCGACGTGACGCCGCCCGCCTCCCTGGAGATCAACCCGGAAGACGCCCACCGGCTGGGAGTGACGTCAGGAGATGCTGTCACGGTCGCTTCCCGGTTCGGGACGATCACCCTGACCGTCGCCGTGTCCCCGGTTCCCCGGACCGGCGTTGTGTTCGCCAGCTTCTACGACGCCGACGTGCTCATCAACCGGGTCGTGGCGGATTACCTCGACCCCATCTCGAAACAGCCGGACTACAAGACGACCGCCGTGCACATCCGAAAGGCCTGATGTCCGATGAACCCGACCGCCTTCCAGGAAATCAGTCACGCCGGCCCGCAACTCGCCACGATCGTGCGCGTCCTCGGAGTGTTCAGCGCCACCGTCGGACTGATCGGGCTTCTGGTGTTTGAAGTCCGGTACCGGAGATCGCTGACGACGACAGTGTCCAAGCTGCTGTTGTTCACCCTGCTGTTCGTCATCCCCTTATTCTCGGTCACGATGGCGAATTATTTTGTGTTCGAGGATACCCACCGGGTCTCGGCCTGCGCGTCCTGTCATGTGATGCGACCGATCGTCGAGGATATGCAGGACCTCTCCAGTCAGACACTGGCCGCCCGGCATTTCAAGAACCGGTGGATCGCGGAAGATCAGTGCTACGGCTGTCATAAGGATTACGGGCTGCAAGGGGATTTCAAGGCAAAGATGGACGGGATGCGTCACCTGCTCAAGTACACCACCCGGACCTATCCCCGCGTCATCGCGTTCCAGAAACCGTTCAACACTCAAAACTGCCTCGGTTGCCATGCGGGGGTGCTGTCGTTTGAACGGATCGAGAGTCATCAGATGGTACGGCCATTGTTGCAAACGAGTCGGATCTCCTGTCTGAACTGTCACGGCCGGCCGCATCCCGCCGTCGATCGCACGATAGTCGTCAACGACTGAGGAGGCTCGTGTGGAGACGTATTCACGCACCTTACACCTTGCCGGACTGCTGGTCGCCCTCAGCCTGATCTGCGACCTGGTGTTCATGCTGGCGACGTCGCCGTATACGATGGTGCTGTTTGTCTTCGTCGGGCAGGCCTGCTTCGTCGTGGGGGCGGGCCTGTACATCCTGGATGTCCTGCGCGACCTCCGTCGGATGAGGGTCTTGTGAAAGCTGAACGAAGACGACCTGGTGTTCATGCGCCAGTTCGGAGATGTGGTGCACGCCGCCGCCGGATGATGGTTTCGATAGGAGAACGTGTATGACTCTCTCTGGCTTGCACTTGATTTTTACCTACCGGTGCACGCGCGAATGCGATCACTGTTTTGTCTGGGGCAGTCCGCGCCAGCACGGCAGGATGACGCTGCCGGCGGTTCTGTATATTCTTCAACAGGCCAAAGACCTGGAGACGATCGAATGGATCTACTTCGAGGGTGGAGAGCCTTTTCTCTACAGGACTGTCTTGCTCAAAGGGGTTCAAGTCGCGGCGGGGCTTGGGTTTCACGTGGGGATCGTGTCAAACAGCTTCTGGGCGAGGGATGTCGAGCACGCGCTCGAATGGCTGAGGCCGTTCGCCGGGTTGATCGAGGACCTGACGGTCAGCAGCGACCGGTATCACGAGGACGA
This sequence comes from Candidatus Latescibacterota bacterium, assembly GCA_016209865.1. Taxonomy (GTDB): domain Bacteria; phylum JAAXHH01; class JAAXHH01; order JAAXHH01; family JACQVL01; genus JACQVL01. Next base: position 16,910 of record JACQVL010000249.1, read on the forward strand.
GACGCACAGTCAGCATATAAAACACGCCCGCACAGCGGCAGAACAGCTCGGCATCCCCGTCAGCGTGATCAGTATCGTCCAGCCTGAAGCGATGAATACAGGAGGGAACGGACAGGTATCCGACAGCGAATCGATCATCATGTATCGTGGTCGGGCTTCAGAAACATTGGTCACACGAGCCATTCAGCGGCCCTGGGAACGATTTACCACATGCCCCTATGAAAACCTGCGTGAGCCGAAGCGGGTGCACGTGGACCCGTTCGGGAATGTGCACATCTGCCAGGGCGTCTTGTTGGGCAACATTTTTCAGACGCCGCTGCGGGAGGTCTGCGAGGGGTACGATGCCGACGCGCACCCGATCACAGGCCCACTCCTGCAGGGCGGCCCGGCGGAGCTGGTACGCCGCTATGACCTGCCCCATGAAGCGACGTATGCCGATGCCTGCCATCTCTGTTATGAGGCTCGCCGGGCGCTGCGCGAACGATTCCCGGAGATTCTTCAGCCGGACCAGGTATACGGCGTGCTCGAAGCGCGATGACAGCAACCCTGTCGAGGAGCGCGTATGACCCCCCGTGAACGAGTCCTCCACGCGATCACCCGACGCCAAACGGACAAAACCCCCAAAGAGGCCGGCTTCACTCCGGCTGCCTTCGAACGATTCCGTGAACACACCGGGAGCGACGACCCTGCGGCCTACTTCAGGATGGAACCCCGGAGCGTGGGGTTTCATCCACCGGCCGGGTTGAACGATTTCTCCGCCTACCTCCAGCGCCTGCCCGAAGGCGCCCGCATCAACAGCGAGTACGGCACGGCGGAAGTGCCGGGCGATTTTTATCATTTCACCCACCGTGTCTTTCCTCTACAGACTGCGAACACGGTCACGGAGATCGAAGCGTACCCGTGGCCCGATTTTACCCCATCCTACCGCCATACCCATCTTGACGCAGAAGTGCAGCGATGGCATGACGCCGGGTATTTCGTCGATGCGTTCGCCGGCCACATCTTTGAGGTCGCCTGGCAGCTCATCGGGTTCGAGGAGATGTTCGAGAAAATGATCACCAACCCGCCGTTCGTCGAGGCCGTGTTCGAACACATCACGAAGGACAACTGCTTCAAAGCGCGACGGATGGCGGAAGCGGGGATCGACATGCTCCGTTTAGGCGACGACGTCGGGATGCAGGACCGGCTGATGATGCAGCCAGACATGTGGCGGCGGTACCTGAAACCCCGGCTGGGACGGGTCATCCAGGCCGCCCGCGATGTGAACCCATCCATTCCGGTGTGGTATCACAGCGATGGAGACATCAGTCTGATCATCGACGATCTGATCGAAGTCGGGGTGACCGTCCTCAACCCGGTCCAGCCGGAATGTATGGATGTGTACGCATTGCAGCGCCAGTACAGCGACCGACTCGCGTTCTGGGGGACGATCGGGACGCAGACGGTGATGCCGTTCGGCACGCCCGATGACGTCCGCCGGACGGTGCGGGAGATGATCGCCCTCTTCGGCCCCGGCCTCGTCCTCGCGCCCACGCACGTCCTGGAGCCGGAAGTGCCCTGGGAAAACATCGTCGCGTTTTTCGAAGCGGTAGAAGATCACTAAACGCTTGCCTTAACCGCCATCCTTCGATACTTTATAGAAAACTCACACTCTGAGACGACCCCCAACACGACAACGAGAGACGCATGAAGTCGAGCATGTTTGCCGGCATCGTCCTCACCGTCACGATCGGGTTCGCTATCGGCATCGGCGGCTATACGTTTCTCTACGCGAAGGGGTACTCGTACCTGACCCACGACCCGGCGGCGTGCGCGAACTGTCACGTCATGCGCGAGTATTACGATGAGTGGGTGAAGTCGAGCCATCGTGCCGTCGCGGCCTGCAATGACTGTCATACTCCGTCGGGCTTCATCCCGAAGTACGTGACTAAAGCGTCCAACGGGTTCTGGCACTCATTCGCGTTCACCTCCGGCCGCTTCCCGGAACCCCTGCGCATCAAGCCGCACAACCAGGAGGTCACCGAGCGAGCGTGCCGAAGCTGCCATCAGGACATCGTCGAGGCGATCGAAGGGCCGCATCGAGAGAGCGGGATGCTGTCGTGCGTGCGTTGTCACGCGACGGCAGGTCATCTATAAACAGAGGACGGAGAGCCATTCGACATCTGGAGGAAGACCACGATGATACGCATTCAAGGCATACAGCGACTTGACGACACCACGATTCGAGCGGGGGGCAACGGCGACAACTGGCACATGACGTGGGCGAACGACGACAAACAGTACGCCGGCCTCTGCGACGGGAAGGGGTGGTCGACGATACCGGGGTATGACGGGAAGCCCTACAACGCCCGCGTCTATGGGATCAACGGGTCTCCGCCGGGTTTCACCTTTGAGCACCTGCCGGGCTATCCCGACCTCTACAGTGAGGAGTTTCCGAATTTTTCGCGCTACTACGGTTTCGGTATCCTGGCCGTCGATGGGCTGATCTACCAGTTCCTGAGCACCCCGAATCATCCGTTTTCTCTCCCCGACCCCCGCTTCGTGGGCGCGAAACTGATCTATTCCCCTGATAACGGTCGGACATGGAGAAACCAGGATCGTTCCCCCGTGCGCTGGGAGGGATGGGAGGAGCGGAATCGAGAGAACATGGCCTTCTTCTACGAGCCGGGCGACGCCTTCTCCCTCCTGACCGCCCTGCAGATGGGGAAGAACTACCAGGGCAACACCGATGGGTTCGTGTATGTCTACGCTCCGAATGGCAACACGGAAGGCACGATGAACCAATTGGTCCTGTGCCGTATTCCCAAGTCTCACGTCCTGGATCGCTCCGCATACGAGTTCTTCGCGGCTCGCAACTTAGATGGCAGTGCGACCTGGACGAAGGACATCAACGCACGCGGGGTCGCCCATACCTTTCCATCGGGCTGGGTGAACACGAAAGTCCATCCGTACGCATGGCATCCCAGCGTCGTCTACAACGCCCCGTTGGGGGTCTATCTGATGGTGAACTGGGGGATGGGATGCGCCCCCGATGGGATGTGGTTCGGCAAGCCGAGTTACCTGGGTTTCTGGGTCGCGCCACAGCCGTGGGGACCGTGGACCCAGGTACACGAGGACACCGCATGGACCCCGGCCGGTGACTCCAACGCTCGGGCCTATCAACCTCAGATTGCGCCACGGTGGATGGCCGAAGACGGAAAATCCTTCTGGCTGGTGTGGACTGATTTTCAAGTGATCGATGGCCAAAGGCCATTCTATTCCTTTAATACGCAGCACGTGAGAATCATCACTCCATAAGCCGCCGAATCCGGCACTGCAGGCCGGCCCACCCCGCGCTCCTGTTCTTTGAGAGGGACTTCCATGCCCGATACCCCGAACCCATCCTCCGCTCCGACCGGCGGCGGGCGTCGCCGCCATTTTGTCCTCGTCGCCGTCATCGCCGTCTGCGCTGCGCTGGCCGCGGTGGGCGGCGCTGCCCTGCTCGTCAACATCATCGAACGAAAACAGGAGGCGAAGAACCCCTTCTATCGGGTCGTGACCCTGACGGATGAGACGGAGGACCCGGCCGTCTGGGGGAAGAACTTCCCGATGCAGTACGACGGCTACCGCCGCACGGTCGATCAGGTGCGGACGCGGTTCGGGGGGAGCGAGGCGGTGCCGCGGACGCCGACCCAGGCGGACCCCCGTTCGATCGTCGCGCAGTCGAAACTCGAAGAAGACCCGCGCCTGAAGACGATGTGGGCGGGCTACGCGTTCGCCCGGGACTTCCGGGAGGAACGGGGGCACGCGTTCATGCTCGCGGACCAGACGTATACCGAGCGTCAGACCGTCGTGAAACAGCCCGGCACGTGTATGCATTGCCATGCGTCGATTTATGTGCCGTACAAGAAGCTCGGCAACGGCGACCTCATCAAGGGCTTCGAGCAGATGAACCAGATGTCCTACTTCGAGGCGCGTAATCTGGTGACTCATCCGGTTGCGTGCATCGACTGCCACGACTCGCAGACGATGCAGCTCCGGGTGACCCGTCCCGGGTTCATCGAGGGGATTCGGGCCCTCAAGACGTCGCAGGGGGTCCCCGATTACGACGTGAACACGATGGCCACTCGCCAGGAGATGCGGGCGTTCGTCTGCGGCCAGTGCCATGTCGAGTACTACTTTAAAGGGAAAGAAAAACGCCTGGTCTATCCGTGGGCAAAAGGCCTGAAAGTCGATGAGATTCTGTCGTATTATGACGAGGCACAGTTCAAGGATTGGACTCACAAAGACACCGGCGCGCCGGTGCTCAAGGCGCAGCACCCAGAGTTTGAGCTGTGGAATCAGGGGATTCACGCGCGTTCTGGCGTGGCGTGCGCCGACTGCCACATGCCCTACATGCGGGTCGGGGCGCTGAAGATCAGCGACCATCACGTGCGCAGCCCGCTTCTGAACATCAACCGGGCATGCCAGACGTGTCACAAGTGGTCTGAGGAGGAGCTCAAGGCGCGCGTGGAGACGATCCAGGACCGGACGTTCCGGCTCCGCAATTTAGCGATGGACGCGCTCATCGACCTGATCAGTGACCTCAAGGCGGCGCGCGCGGCGGGGAAGACCGACGCCGGGCTGGCGACCGCCCAGGATTTTCAGCGGAAGGCACAATTTTTGCTAGACTTCGTTGAAGCAGAGAACTCGACGGGCTTTCACGCCCCACAAGAGGCAGCACGGATTTTAGGGGAATCGATCAACTTCTCTCGACAGGGTCAGATTGCGCTGCGGGATAGAAAAAAGGAATGACCGATGCGCTTTTCAGGAGACTTCGCTCAGGCACCCTTCCTGGTCATCTGGGAGGTCACGCGGAGTTGTGCGCTCGCCTGCCGGCACTGCCGCGCCGAGGCGATCGACTGGCGGCATCCGGATGAGCTCACCCTCGACGAGGGCAGGCGGCTGCTCGACGATGTCGCGCGGATGGGAACGCCCATCGTCATCTTGACGGGCGGAGACCCGCTGCAGCGCGATGACCTGGAAGGGTTGATCCGGCACGGCAAGCAGGCGGGATTACGGGTGGGGACGATCCCGGCGGCCACTCCTCGTCTGACGCGGGATCGGGTGGAATCGCTGAAAGCCGCCCACCTGGATCAGATGGCGTTGAGTCTCGACGGCTGCACTGCGGACAAACACGATGAATTCCGGCGGGTAGAAGGTTCGTTCGCCAAGACGATGGAAGGGGCGGAATGGGCCAGAGAAGCAGGTCTTCCCTTACAGATCAATACCGTGTTTGGAGCCTGGAATGTCGAAGACTTTGCAACGCTGGCTGCGCTCGTTGAATCGCTCGGCGTGGTGTTCTGGGAAGTTTTTTTTCTCGTGCCCACCGGTCGCGGTGCGGCCCTGCAAGGCTGTTCGGCTGAACAATGCGAACAGGTGTTCGACAAACTCTACCAGATGGCTCAACGTGTCCCGTTTGTGATTAAAGTGACGGAAGCGCCCCATTACCGCCGGTTTCTGATGCAGCAAACGGGAGCGACGAGTGTACGGCCGCTCCGGCGGCAGGGGATAGGACAACCCTCAGCTTCTCCCCCTGAATCCGGGCACGGGTTAACGATGACCCTGCCGGGCGTCAACGCCGGCAAGGGGTTCTGTTTCGTCGATCACGTGGGGAACGTCTGTCCCAGCGGGTTTCTGCCGATCCAGGTGGGAAACGTCCGGCAAACGTCCGTGATCGACCTCTACCGGACTTCCTCTCTCTTTCAGGAGTTGCGAAACCCCGACCTCTTGAAAGGCCGGTGCGGCCGGTGCGAATACCGGACGGTCTGCGGCGGGTCGCGCGCCCGCGCGTATGCCCTCACGGACGATTACTTAGCGGAAGACCCCGCCTGTCTCTATTCGCCAGCCGGGGTGTTGTCTGAACCGGTCATGTCAACGACACCTGACTGAAGTCAGATGCTTGTGACTCACCGCTGAGGCGGTGTCCACGTTCGGCTGGTTGACAGCAGCCCTGTCGGGTGACCCCGACAGTGAAAGGCACAAGACCGATGTCTTGACGTTGAAGGTTTTACGTCTCAGACGATTCCCTGAGACAACCCCGTATCTTCAGTTCTCAAAGAACCTACGAGCGGTTGTCTCCCCGTCCGGGGAGTGCCTTGCCCAGAAGATACCGGCAAGCGCGCGCGCTGTCAAGTCAAGAATGCCTGCATCAATTCAGGGGTTTCCACACGGAGAAGGTCTATGAAACCCTCGACGGTATGGTTTTCCTTCAAAACCTGGGCCTTGGGCATTCCCGTCCGTATGAAAATTATGGGGATTGCCTTCGGACTCCTCGTCCTGATGGGGTTTGGCGTGATAATCGAGGCCCGGTGGAGTCTCGCGGCGCTCCTGGACGGGATCGTCACCGGCCGGCCGGCGAGCGTCATGCTCGTCCCCTCTGATCCGGTCGTTCACCGCAAGACCCTGGAAGAGTTTCGTAAGGACGCCCTCACCACGATCACCTATCATCTTTCAGAGGTGATCGGGATCATCGCTCTGGTGGGCATCGGGGTGGCGTATTTCCTGACCGGCCTGATTACAACCCCGATCCGGGAACTGGTAGCCGTGACCGAATCGGTCGGGCGGGGAGATTTCCGGAGGAAAGCCCAGGTTCATGCTAACGATGAGGTCGGACAACTCAGCACCGCTTTCAACGCGATGATCGACCGCCTGCGTGATACCCAGGAGGAACTGCGGCACAAGGAGCAAATGCGTTCCCAGCTCCTGAGACAAGTGATCTTTGCCCAGGAAGAAGAGCGTCAGCGCATCGCCCGTGAACTGCACGACCAGATCGGCCAGACGCTGACATCCATCCTGGTCGGCCTGAAAGTCATCGAGACGACGGATGCTTCGGAGAACGTCCATGCACGGGTCGCGGAACTCCGATCCTTCGTCACCCAGGCGTTCGATGAAGTCCATAACCTCGCCCTCAACCTGCGTCCGAGCGTTTTAGATGACCTGGGACTTCCGGCGGCGCTCCGACGCTACGTCGACGGATTCTCCAGACAGTTTGCCATCCCGGTGGATTATCAGACGATCGGGTTCGATCATGAAGTGCGTTTACCGACGGAGGTGGAGACGACGGTCTACCGGATCGTCCAGGAAATGCTGACCAACGTCGTCCGCCACGCGAACGCCACGACCGTGAACCTGCTCCTCCAGCATAATCTATCGCGAGTACAGGTCATCGTCGATGACGATGGCGTGGGCTTCGATGTTTCCGCCGTGTTGAGCGCCCGGGGGCGGCAACACCTCGGATTGTTCGGGATGCAAGAACGAGCGTCGCTCTTCGGGGGAACACTGACTGTGGAATCAACTCCGGGCTCTGGCACCACTGTCATCGTCGATATTCCGCTCGGCAAAGGAGCGCGAAATGGAACGGATCCGGATTCTGTTAGCGGATGATCATGCCGTCCTCCGGGCTGGACTGCGACTCCTGCTGAACGCCGAGCCGGATATGACGGTCGTCGGTGAAGCGGCCACTGGGGCGGAAGCTGTTGAGTTGGCGAAGAGTCTGCATCCCGATGTCGTCCTGATGGACCTCAAGATGCCGGGCCTGGGCGGTGTCGAAGCCACCCGGTACCTCAAGCGAGAAGTGCTCCACGTCAAAGTCCTGATCCTGACGATGCACGATGATGAGGGGTACCTTCGGCAGGCACTCCGGGCCGGCGCTTCCGGGTATGTCCTGAAGAAGGCGGCAGACACCGATCTGGTCGCCGCTCTCCGAGCGGTCTATCGAGGCGAAACCCCGATCGATCCCTCCATGGCGAAGGTGCTGGTCGAAGAGTACCTCGAACCGGGCTGTAGGCTGAACGGTCTCACCGAGGCCAAGCGGAAACTGACGGATCGAGAGAGAGAAGTACTGACGATGCTCGCCCAGGGGTTTACGAACCGCCAGGTGGCCGACCGGTTGTTCGTGAGCGTGAAGACAATCGAAACCCATCGGGCACGGATCATGGAGAAGTTAGACTTCCGAACCCGTGCCGAGCTGGTGCAGTACGCCCTCCAGCAGGGATTCCTCGATACGCATTCCTGAATAGCCCCTATCTCCGTATTGACTGCCCGGGAGGAGAATTCTTCACCGGGTTTTTTTATGCGTAGTGGGTTTGACCGACTCCCGATCCCTGCCCACCGGGTGAGCGGGGTCTGGTACAGATTTTGCTGAGGTTGAGTATCAGGGGATTCGGTCTCCGTATTAATCCCGGATATCTACGGGTATTCCCCTGAGAGAGGTGATGCCAAAATCCGTAGTTTACCTTCTACCGTTTTCCCTGTGTTCGTCTTATTTTTTGTGTTGAAGGATGTTGACTTCTGGAAGCCGGTCCCTGTGACGCCATGATGCGATCACGGACGCCCAGAGCACAACGGCTCCACCCGCTGGTGCACCGAAAAGGGGGGACATGCTACGATCCGGGTACTGGTGGTGGAGGATCATGCGGGACTGCGAACCGAATTGCGCCTGCTGCTGGAGACAGAGGCGGATATCCAGGTGGTGGGGGAGGCCGCGACCGGGACCGAGGCCGTGCAATTGGCCAGGGCGCTGCGGCCGGATGTGGTGGTGATCGACCTCACCCTGCCCGGGATGAATAGCCTGAAGGCGACGACACGCATTACACACGACCTTCCAGGTAGTAAGGTCTTCATGTTGGTCGTGGAGGACGACGAGCAGTACCGATGTCAGATGTTCCGGGCAGGAGCGGTCGGGTACGTGCTGAAGAAAGCCGTGGACACGACGTTGGTGGCGGCCATCCGGACAGCGGTTCGGGGCTGAAATCACGCGGGCTGGGCGAGTGATCGGGATGATCGTGGTGGGACAGGTCTCGTGCCTGTCCTGCCTGCCCAGGCTGGAAGCCGGGACCACCACCCATCATACAACCCAGGGTGTACTGCTAAGACACTCAGATAAGACACTCAGAGAGGAGGAATTATGACGAAGTGGTTTCACGGTGTTCTCAGTCTTCTGTTGCTGATCGTTGCGGCGCGGCCCGCAGACGCGCAACAGGAAGGGAAGATCTCCGGGTATATGTTCGGGGACTACTATTACGTGGCCGCCGATCATGTCCCGGCATTCGAAAAGCAGAACGGCTTCTGGTTCCGTCGGGTTTATGTGACGTACGACAAGGGGCTGAGCCCGGAGTTCACGACGCGCTTTCGCATCGAGATGAACAGCCCGGGGGATTTTGGCGCGACATCGATCAAGCTGACCCCCATCGTGAAAGATGCCTACGTGAAATGGACCCGAACACGCCAGAACATCCTGTTCGGCATGTCAGCCAGCCCGACGTGGGAAGTGGTTGAGCGGATCTGGGGCTACCGGTCTGTCGAGAAGACCCCGCTCGACCTCCAGCGGATGGGAGGGTCCCGGGATTTCGGGATCGCGTTCCAGGGGGCGGTTGACCCGAACAAAAAACTGAATTATCACTTCATGTTCGGGAACGGGTCGGACACCGGGTCGGAGGTGGACAAAGAGAAGAAGGTGTACCTGTCCCTCACCGCCGCCCCGGTCAAGGGACTGACCATCGAGGCCTATACCGACTGGGAGGGCCGTCCGGCAGATAAGGATCGGTACGTGTTCCAGGGGTTCATCAGCTATGAACGGCCGGATTTCCGGGCGGGCGCACAGATCGCGCAACAGACCCGAAAAAGCGGAACCACCGCGCCCGACACGAAGCTGAGGCTCGCGTCGGTCTTCGCGGCCGGGAAGCTGGCCCCGAAAGCCTGGGCGCTCGTCCGGTTCGACCGGACGTTCGACCTCAACCCCGACGGGAATAAGATCCCGTACATCCCGTTCGCCACGAATGCCAAATCGAGCCTGTTCATCGTAGGGCTCGATCTGCTGCCCGTCAAAGACGTCCACATCATCCCGAACATCGAGGCAGTGGTCTACGGCAGTGCGGTAGGGCCGAAACCGGGGAATGACACCATTCCACGGCTGACGCTCTACTACACGTTCTAATCAAAAGGCGGTGAGCTATGGCAGCGATGAATGAACTGGCCCAGGTCGTGAAGACTCCGCCGAAGGAACCAAGCGCGATGACACGGCGTGAGTTGATCGGCCGCCTGACGAAGCTGGGGGCCTCGGCGCTGGCGACGGCGATAGGTGGCGGCGCGGTGATGGAGGCGCTCTCGCCGGCTCCCGCAGTCGCAGCCCCCCGTACGGGCACGGCTGAGCCAGCGACGACGCGCAAGTTCTATTACGGCATGGTCATCGACACGAAGCGCTGCGTGGGCTGTAAAGCCTGTGTTGTCGCCTGTAAGGCGGAGAACAAGACACCCCCCGGCGTGGCATACACCGTGGTCCTTGACGGCGCGCTCGGCAACAATCCCAACGACAAACCTCTCTTTATGACCAAGCCGTGCTTCCACTGTGAGAACCCGCCCTGTGTGGATGTCTGTCCGGTCGGGGCGACGTTCAAGCGGAGTCAGGACGGGATCGTGGTGGTGGATTACGACCGGTGCATCGGGTGTCGGTACTGCATCACCGGCTGCCCGTACGGCGCGCGTTCCTTCGACTTCGGGGAGAACTACCCGGCGGTGGCGGATCACACCCCGTACGCCGCAGTCCCTTCTCCCGAGTACGGACAATACCAGGTCCGCCGGGAAGACGCGTCCCCCATCGGCAACGTACGCAAATGCACCTTCTGTATTCACCTGCAGGACGCGGATGGGCGCTACGACAGGCAGGCCGGACGCTGGCCGGCGTGCGCGAAGACCTGCACCGGGCATGCCATTCACTTCGGAGATTTCGCCGATGTCAACAGCGAAGTCTCGCGCCTGCTGCGCGAGCGTCAGGCCATCCGGCTCAAAGAGGAGCTGGGCACCAACCCCAACGTCTACTACCTGCTGTGAGGTGAGATGATGGATCAACGCACTCTGAAACGGCTCTTCTGGATCAGCGGGGCGGTCCTCTTCGCGGCCGGCTTCGTCGGCTGGTACGACCGCCTGACGCACGGCCACCTGAACGCCAACTACGGCAGTGTCGTCACGTGGGGGCTGTGGGTGGCGGCGTACATCTACTTTATCGGGCTGTCGGCCGGGTCGTTCTTGATCTCCTCGCTGGTGTATGTGTTCAACGTGAAGCGCTTCGAACAGATCGGGCGTCTGGCGGTGTTCACCGCCGTGGTGACGCTGCTGCTGGCGCTCTTCTCCATCTGGGCGGATCTCGGCCACATGTTCCGCGCCTGGCACGTCATGGTCTACCCCAACTTTAAATCCCCCATGGCCTGGATGATCTGGCTCTACTCCGCCTACTTCCTCCTCCTGGTCGTCGAGTTGTGGTTCCTGCTCCGCCGTGACCTCGTCGCCGGGGCAGATGCGCCGGGCATCAAAGGAATCGTGTACCGTCTGCTCTCGCTGGGAACGCGGGATATCTCAGAAGCCACTGTTGCACGGGATCGACGGGTGGTGCGGGTTCTGGCGACGATCGGGGTGCCCGTCGCCATCATGTTCCACGGCGGCGTGGGCGCGCTCTTCGGGGTAGTGGCGGCGCGTCCTCTGTGGCACAGCGGGATGTACCCGATCCTCTTCTTGCTGTCCGCCCTGGTGAGCGGCGGCGCTCTCCTCACCGTCATCGCGGCTATCTTCCAGGACGGCTGGCATGAAAACCGGGACACCGTGCTGGCACTTGGCCGAATGGTACTGGGTCTTCTGCTGTTGGACGTGCTGTTCCAGGTCTCAGAGATGCTGGTGGGGTTCTACGGAGAAATCCCCGCTCACATCGAGAGCCTCAAACTGGTGATCAAGGGACCTTTCTGGTGGGTGTTCTGGGGATGGCAGGTTGTCATCGGGACACTCATCCCGGTCTTGCTGTTGGCGTTGCCCACGCGGAGGGATCCGCGGTGGGTGACCCTGGCCGGGTTCCTGATCGCAGCCGGGTTCCTCGGGGTGCGGCTCAACATCGTCATCCCCGGCCTTGCGGCAGAGGAGATTCCTGGCTTCTCAGAAGCCTTCGCGTCTGCACGGATGACGACCAACTACTTCCCGAGCCTCACCGAATGGCTGCTGACCTTCGGGGTGGTCGGGCTTGGATTGCTGCTCTTCGGCCTCGGCGAACTATTGCTGCCCAGGGAGCAAGAGGAGGACGGCCATGTACGTGTTTGACGACAAGATAGGGCGACGCAAGTTCTTGAAGGCGGCGGGCGCCACGGCCGCCGTGGCCGCAGCCGGCGCGGGACTGTCCGGTTGCGCCAGCTTCGGTTCCAAGGATCGTCGGATGGCGGCGAACGAGGCCGGGGCCAGCCAGTGGGGACGTGAGGCGGGGGAGTGGATCCCCTCCTGCTGCAACATGTGCGGCGGCCAGTCGGGCATCCTGGCCCACGTCGTCGATGGGGTCGTCGTGAAGATCGAACCGAACCACTGGAACCCCAACAACTACTCGAACATCTCGACCGACTTCTTCGAGGGGTACACGGAGGAGTACGGCTGCGCCGAAGGGGGGGCGCTCTGCCCGAAAGGCAACGCGGGTATCATGCAGTTGTACGACCCGGACCGGGTGAAAAAGCCGCTCAAACGGACCAATCGCGACAAGTCACCGGGCGCAGACCCACAGTGGTCTGAGATCTCGTGGGATCAAGCGCTCGATGAGATCGCCGCGAAGTTGAAACAGCTCCGCAACGCAGGCGAGGCGCATAAATTACTCTGGATGAGCGAAGACCATTCGTTCACGCACATTCAGAATGACTTCTGCAAGCTCTACGGGACTCCCAACTATTCGATGCATTCGAACCTCTGCGATGTAGCCCGAAAAGCGTCATTCCGCATGGTCATGGGGGATGATCGCCCGCTCCCGGATATGATCCAGTCGAAGTATATCCTGCTCTTTGGATGGAATCCCACGAGCGCGATCAAGTGGGTCTACCTGCCCCGCATCCTGACGCAGGGGATAGAACGCGGCGCCAAGCTGGTCGTGGTTGACCCGTATCTCTCGGATACGGCCACCAAGGCGAACGAATGGGTAGCCATCCGTCCGGGCACTGATGGGGCGCTGGCGCTGGCGATGGGGCACGTGATCGTCCGTGACGAGCTGTACGACAAAGACTTCGTCGCCAACTGGGTGAGCGGGTTTGCGGAGTATGCCGCGTACGTGAAAGACAAAACGCCACAGTGGGCCGAAAAGATCACCAGCATCCCCGCTCGGACGCTCGAGCGGCTGGCGGCCGAAGTCGCCACCACCAAGCCGGCCTGCATCGATGTATGGAGTGGTCCGGGACAGCACACCAACGGCGTGCAGGGCGGGCGGGCGATCGCGGCGCTGGCCGCGTTGCTCGGCGGGTATGATCGACCCGGAACCCAGATCATTCCGGATAAGCGAGGGAATAAACACGCTGAAGTGAAACCCGACGCGGGAGCCCAGCAGACGCTGAAGAATCCGCGATTCGATCAACTGAAGGAGAAGTACCCGTTCGGTCACAGTTCAGGGGTGTATACGCAACTCTTCATGAATCTACTCAACGGCGAAGGGCCATATCAACCGAAGATGATGATGTGCGTATTCCAGAATCCCATGATGGCCGTCCCGGGTGCACAGAACATCGTGAAAGCGCTGGCGAAACTCGAAACGCTCGTCGTGATCGACACGATGTTGAGCGAGACAGCCATGCTGGCGGACTACGTGTTGCCGGGGACGACGTATCTCGAACGCTACGATCTCAACTCGCACTGGGTCACCTGGTCTGCGCTCGGTCTGCGCCAGCCGGTCGTCAAGCCGCTGTTCGGCCAGCCCACGGAATACGAGACGGTGGCCGCGCTCGGGCGGCGTCTGGATTTGCGTGAAGAGACGGGCGAGGCCTTCTTCAGCATCGGCCGTCTCTCAAGGCAGCCGGTCGAGGACCTTACCGCATGGTACGAGGAGTTCCTCTCGAACGAACTCAAGCAGGGCGCGCCTGGCATCACGCTCGATGAGTTGAAACGCCTGCCCGGGGCTGTCTGGGTGGATCGGAAAGGCACGCGCTACGAGAAGTACGCCGAGCCGCTCTCCCCGGAGAAGCTGAAGACCGCGTTCTTCGACGGCAATCCCAGAGCGGAAGGGACGGCGGTCTACGACAAGCCGAAAGATCAAGGCGGCAAACGGATCGGCACGGTCATTGGCGGTCAGGCGGTGCGCGGGTTCTTCACGCCGAGCGGCAAGGCGGAGTTGTATACCCCGTCGTTCGCGCAGAAGAAGGACGCCAACGGCAATCCGGTCAACCCGTTGCCGGAGTATAAGCCGCGAGACTGGCAGCCGGATGAACAGTACCCACTCTACCTGATCAACTGGAAGGAGGCCAACCACACGCACACGCGCACCCAGAACAACCCGTGGCTGCTGGACATCAAGCCCAACAACCCCTTGCTCATCCATCCTGAAACGGCCGGGAGGCTGGGCATCGCGGAGGGGGATGAGGTTTGGGTGGAGTCTCCGCACAGCAAGGTGAAGGCGCACGCCCACCTGACACGACGGATGCATCCGGAAGTCGTCGGGGCGCAGCACGGCTTCGGCCATACCGCGCTCGGCAAGAACGCCAGAGGACGCGGAACGAACTTCGGCGGTCTCAACACGACCAAGTCAGATCCGCTCTCCGGCCAGGCGGTGCACAAGGAGATATGCGTGCGCGTCCACAGGGCATGAAGGCAGAGCCTTCTGAAAAAGACCAGTCTGGATGAACTCATCGGCGCGATTCACGTCGTGTCCCGAGGGGAGGTCTTTCTCACTCCCTCGATGACGAAAGCCCTGGTGAAGGACTACCTGACACACAGCCAGGACACCGGGGAACACTGGACATACCACAGCCTGACCCCGCGAGAACGTGAAATCCTCAAGCTCCTCGCGGAGGGGTACACCAACGAGGAGATCGCGGACCTGTTAGCCCGCAGTGTGAAGACGATCGAGACACACCGGGCCCATCTCATGGAGAAACTCGACCTCCACGACCGCGTCGAACTCGTCCGGTATGCCATTCGGCACGGCCTGATCCAGGCGTAACCGGTGCTCATTCCCCCAATGTCCGGCACAGCGAGGAGAGACCGATGCCGAGCCGTGCTGCGGCTTCCCGCGTGTCGCCTGCGTCTCTATCTCATCGAGAAGGGGAACCAGGCTTAGGATGAGGAAAAAAACACGATGCCAGTCGAGAGCGTCCAGACTGCTTGCTCATCAGCCACAAGACCGCTGCTGTCCTCGTTCGACATCGAGTGCGATCGACTGGTGGATGAGATCGCCAGCGCCGCCTGGCGAGAGTTGTTCGACTCCGTCGATGTCACCCTGAACAAGGAGCGCCTGTACCCCATCATCCGGTCGGCTATCGCCTCGGCATTACGGCGGCATCTTATCCACTACTGCGGGTGAAGTCGATCCTTTAGGCACCATCATCGCTGCATGCCGGATTCCGGATTTTTCAACCTGGAATCCGGCTTTTTTATCGTAGGACAAACCCCAAGAAGAAAACCGGACAAGGACCGACAGAGTTCTCCCCTTTTCTGGCACTGTTTTTGCTTGATACTCTTATAGATATCTACTTCCCTCACGACGAGGGCTCCACCATGAATCCCCCACGATTCGGCTTCCAGTCCGCTCTCGATGCGCGCGGCGTGACCGGATGGTCTCTCGAAAAAAAGCTCAACGCAGGGTTCGGAGTTGCGTTCGTGCTGTTGTGCGTCATCGGGGTCATCCTGTACTGGGGCCGGATCAGACACGCGGGGACGACTGAGGAAGAGAGAGGGACGATCGAGATACTCGACAACCTCGACACTCTGACGTTCATGCTCATCCGGCTCGAGACAGAGGAACATGATTATATCACGAGCAGAGGCTCCGCTCTGGAACAGTCTCAGCCTGCTCGTGCGTCCGTGAATCGCACGTTACAAGGTCTGAGACGTCTCACCGCGAACGATTCTCTCCAACAGAGGCAGCTCGATATCCTCGAACCCTTGCTTGCCAGAGAATTCGTCATGATCGAGGAGATCGTCGAGGTCAGAAAGAATCAAGGACCTGAGGCCATGTTGCAGGTCTTCCCGAGGATTCACGAGGAGATTCACGAGAAGAAAGCCTTCGATGAGATACAAACGGTGATCCGTACGATGGAGCACGAAGCGTATAAAGTGTTAGACCGGCAGCATGAAAGAATGGAGCGTGATCTCCACCAGACGATGCTGATTACGGCGTCTGGCGGACTTTTAGCCTGTGTGCTCGTCGTCCTGACCGGCTGGATTCTCTCTCGTGGCCTCACCGAGCGCAAGCGGATGGAGGAGACATTACGCCAGGCGCGCGATGAGTTAGAAGCACGGGTGCAGGAACGGACCGCCGCACTGGCACAGGCCAACGAAGAGTTACAGACGAAGATCATCGAACTCCAGAAGACACAGGATGAGCTACGACAGACGCAACAGGCCGCCATTCAACAAGAGCGACTCCGGGCGTTGGGACAGATGGCCTCCGGCATCGTCCATGACATCAACAACATGCTGACCTCCGTGCTTGGTCACAGCGAACTGCTCCTGATGGAGTCAGGCCTGAACGATCAGACCAGACAGTCTCTCCAGAATATCAAACGAGCAGGGGAAGACATCGCCCATACCGTCACACGGATGCGCGAGTTCTACCGGCAGCGCGGGCAGACGGAAACCCTGGGGCCGGTGAAGCTGAATCCCCTCGTTCAAGAGGTGATCGGCCTGATACGTCCCAAATGGTGGACTCTCCCCCAGGAACACGGCATCGTGATCGACATGCAGACCGACCTCCGGGAAGATGTGCCGCTCGTTCCGGGCATTGAGAGCGAAATCCGCGAGGCGTTGACGAACCTCATCTTCAACGCGGTGGACGCGATGCCGGAAGGAGGGACGGTCACGGTACGGACGTCTGTGGAAGACAAGCAGGGGGGCAGGGGGGCAGAGGAGCAGAGGGGAGAAAAATCATCGTCCTCTCATGTCGTCCTTGAAGTCAGCGACACAGGTACAGGGATGGACGAACAGACGAAGCAGCGTTGTCTGGAGCCGTTTTTTGCGACGAAAGGGGAAAAAGGGACGGGGTTGGGGCTGGCGATGGTGTTCGGGGTCATGCAGCGACACAAGGGGGAGATCGCCATCGAGAGCGAATTGGGGAAGGGGACGACGATGCGATTGGGGTTTCCCTTATACAGTGAGGAAGCTCAGGAAGTTCGCCCCGAAGCGGAAGGCAGCCGTCCTGGCCGGCCCTTGCGGATTCTGTGCATCGACGACGAGCTTTCCCCGCTGGGCCTGGTCAAAGAGATGTTGATGAAAGACAGGCACACGGTCGAGGTCGCCAACGGTGGACAGGCGGGGTTAGAGACATTTCACGCCGCGCAGAACCGGGGTGAGCCGTTTGAGGTCGTCATCACCGGTTTAGGAATGCCGCATGTCGATGGGCTGGCTGTGGCCAGCACGATCAAACAACACTCCCCGTCCACCCCAGTTGTGCTCCTGACCGGCTGGGATTTAAGCCTGGGAGCAACAAAACGTACCTTTCCGCACATCGATATGGTGATCACGAAACCACCCCATCTCAACCAGTTGCGCCAGGCACTGGCAAGGGTGACAGAAAGCTCCCCTCACGATCTCCCGGTCCCTTTCTCTCCCACAGGAGGAGAGAAAGGGGAGTAAGACCGATTCTCTTTTAACGATTATGCACAACAAACCGGTCGCGTCATCCTTGATCTCCCCTTCCCCCCGTGTGGGGGAAGGGGCCGGGGGATGAGGGGCAGCCTCACGCCTCCGTCTTATACACCGCCCCGGCGACCGCTCCGGCGATCAGGCCCTCGACAAGAGCCCACACGCCGCTCACCCAGGCCATACGGTACGGGTAATTCGCGTACATGAGCGGGGTGAAG
>JACQVL010000038.1 GCA_016209865.1 Candidatus Latescibacterota bacterium
CGATTTTGGATTTTGGATTTTAGATTTTGGATTATTCAACCCACACCAGGGCTGAAGACGCGAAACGACCTCCATCAATCCAAAATCCAAAATCTAAAATCTAAAATGTTTCACTTCACTTCTTTCTGCAACTCCTCCAACACTCGTCCGGTCAGGTCGGACCCCTTCACAGGGTCGACATAGATGAGCGCGCTCGAATCGAACACGTAGGTGTAGTTCTCAGTCTTTGCGAGCGTCGAGACGATGCCGAAAATCTTCTCCTGGAGGGGCTTGAGGAGCGTCTGTTCTTTCTGAGCCAGTTCCTGCTGGGTCGACTGGATGTACTGGAGCAGGTCCTGTTCTTTCCGGTCGATCACCTGTTCGTCTTCCTTCCGCTTTTCCTCTGTCATCATCAACTTGCGGGCCTCGTATTTCTGTTTGAGGTCATCGACCTCTTCCCGCATCACGCGGACTTTATCCTGGGACTCTTTCACCGCTTTGTCAAACTGCACCTGGATATCTTTGAACCCTTTATACGTCTGCTGGATCTTCTCCAGGTCGATGTATCCCACTTTGATTGTCTGCGCGAACGCGGGCGAGATCATCAGGCAGCAAGTCAGGGAACAGAGGAACAAGGACTTCTTCACCATTGAAGCATCCTCCTGGAAAGAGCAACGGCTCTGTGTGGTCGTCCGCTGAAAGGGCAACCCCATCGGGTTGCCTCGATCTCCCCACGCCTCAGGTCGGACAGACCGGAGCGGGGCGGATCAGTGCCATCTGTCTTGCTCGATCAGTGTCATCCGTGATTCAGAAGATCTGGCCGAGTTGGAAATGCGTGTTCCATCCACTCCGGCGACTGGTCGCTCTGAGGTAAGGATCGGAGGGGGGGTCGAAGCCGTACCCGAAGTCAAACCCGAACACCCCGACCAGGGGCATGACCGCCCGGAACCCGACGCCGACGGCTTTTTTGAGGACTTTGGGGTTGAGGGTCGTCTGTCCAACCCGATCCCAGGCGTTCCCGGCTTCCGCGAACGCGATCGCGTAGAGCGGGCTGGTCGATTTCCGCTGGCTGACGATCGGAATCTGATACTCGGCCGTGAGGATCAGCATGCTGCTCCCCCCGATTCGCGAGCTCCCGATCAGGGCACCGGTTGAATCATTGATCGAGATGTACGGCCCGATGGAGTTGTTCCCGTACCCGCGAATCACCCCGTCAAAGCTGATCCCGCCCGGGAAAAACCGCTCATTGAAGGGCGCCTGCCGTCTGGACAGGGGATTGTTGATGAGCGCGTACTTGCTCCTGAACGAGATCGACGTGCCGGAGAAGGAGGGAACGTAGACTTCCGACGTGTAGACCTGGCGGAGGAATTCAACATCCCCGCCCAGTCCGGCTAAGGTCACGGATACCCCGTGCCGCGACCCGGCAGTGGCGAACTGGGGAAAATCCCGGCTGTCCCGGTAGAGGGACATCGAGACGCTGCTCGTCAACCCTCCGGTCGCCTCCAGGTCGAGCCGCTGCCGAACGAGTTCAGGCCGCGTCTCCGGGTTGCCCGGGTAGTAGGCGGCGCTGAACCCCGTGTATGTCAGGTTGGCCAGCCGGTAGCCGCTCGTCAACCGGAAGTATGAGTCCGGCCACTTGAGCCGGCGACCCGTTTGCAGCCCGAACCCCGTCTCCTTGATCCGAAATTCACCGAACCAGTACCGGACCGTCCTGAACAGGTCGAGTCCGGCGCTCGTCGGGCTGTCGAACAGCCAGGGCTCGATAAACCCGACCTGGATGGAATTCCGCCGCGACCCGAATTCCCACCCGAAGTTGATCGTCTGGCCGTTGCCCATGAAGTTGGGAATGACGATCCCGATCGTCCCGACCAGCCCGTCCAGTCCGCTGTACCCGGCCCCGGCGTTGGCCGTCCCGGTCGGTTTTTCCTGAACCTGAAACCCGATATCCACATCCCCATTCGGCGTCGGGTTGATATCAGGCAAGACGTCCTGAAAGTAGTTGAGCTGGAAAATCTCGCGTTGACTCCGCAGCAGGGCAGAGCGTTTGAACACCTGACCGGGCTTGAGGACGATCTCCCGCCGGATGACCTTATCCTTCGTCTTCGTGTTCCCGGCGATGTTGATCCGATGGACGCGGGCCGGCTCCCCTTCCGTGATGATGACCGCCACGTTCAGGGTATCCCCCTGCGGCTGTTCCTTCGCGTAGGGAGTGGCGTAGAGATACCCTTGTTCCCCGTACAATTCAAACAACTTGTTGATGCTCTCGTTGTATTTCTCTTCGTTCAGGACGTCGCCCGACTTGAGGGTGAACTGCCTGGCGAGCTGTTCAGCGGTGAAGAAGCTGTTGCCCTCGAACGTGACCGTCCCCAACCACCACTGCCGTCCCTCGGACACCGCGATTTTCCAGAACATCTTTTCCTTCGACTCGCTAAACCAGATGGAGTCCGCCAGCACCTTCGCATCCCGGAACCCATTCTTCTTGTAGAGTGTGATGACCTTGTCGAGCGCTTCCTGGATGCGCTCGCGCCGGAGGTCGCCGGTCTTCCAGAACACTTCCTTCTCGTCTTTCCCCTTTTTCTTCAGCGCCTTCTTGATCTTGTCATCCGGGAGCGTCTGATTGCCCTCGATGACGATATCCCCCAGTTTGACTTTCTTCCCTTCATCGATCGCCAGCTTCAAGGTCGCGTTATTCCCCGACACCTCCACTTGATCGGTGATCGAAGCAAGCAGGTACCCTTTTTCTTTGTACAACTTCAGGAGCTTGTCCCGGTTCATCTTTCGCCGGTAGGGGCTGACAGCCTGTCCCTGGAAGATCGTCACCTCACGCTCCAGGTCTTTCGTCCCGATGCGTTTGTTCCCGGTGATCTCGACATGGTCGAGCAGGGGGTATTCTTTCACCGCGATCGTGACGACGAGGCCCTGATCCTGGCGCGCGGCCAGCACCCGCACGTCGGAGAACATGCCGAGCCGGTAGAGCTGGCGGATGCTCTCCGCCACGTCGTTGCGGGTGAGCTTATTGCCCGGCTTCAGCCGGGTCACCGACCGAATCAGGCTCGCGTCCGCGTTCCGGTTGCCGGTGACGAGGACCTCCGTCATCGTGAGGTCCGGCGCCGGGGCCTGGGTCCCCTGGCCCCTGGCGGGCCTCGTCCCGGCCAGCACGGCGAGGATGAGGAGCACAGGCAGAGAGAGGAGGGATCGAGCAAGGAGACGCTTCATGGCGACAACTCTCAAGCTCATACAACACGTCCCGGCGAGGACGTCTCCTCTGGCCGGGACGGAGTCGTAGGGAACAACGATGCACGGGTCACGCACGCCGCATCACGGGCTACAGCTCGTGGGACGATTCGGACAACACCGGGGCTTCGTCGGCACTCACGGCCGAATCCGCCTTGTAGAAGGTCAGGCTGTCCCCCTTCTTCCCGACTTTGATCTCGTCGCCCTCGACGAACTTGCCCTTGAGCAGCTCTTCCGCTAAGGGGTCTTCGACCATCCGCTGGATCGTCTGGTTCATGTACCGGGCGTTGTAGACCGGGTCGTAGCCCTTCTCAGCCAGCAGGTCGCGCGCGCTCTGCGTCAGGGTCAGCGTAATCCCGCGGTGCGCCATCCGTTTGTTAATCTCCGCGACCTCCAGGTCGATGATCTTCGAGACCTCCGGCTTTCCGAGCTGCCGGAAGACGACCGCCTCGTCGACCCGGTTGAGGAACTCCGGACTGAACAACCGCTTCAGCTCTTCCTTCACCTGGCGTTCCATCTGCTCGTACGCCGACCCGGCCTCGGCTTTCTGAAACCCCATCCCGCCCGCTTTCCTGATGTCGCGCGTGCCTAAGTTGGAGGTCATGATGATGACCGTGTTCTTGAAGTCCACCCGCCGGCCGAAGCTGTCCGTCAGGAGGCCTTCGTCCAGGATCTGGAGCAGGATGTTGAAGACGTCCGGGTGGGCTTTCTCGATCTCGTCGAGCAGGACGACCGAATACGGCTTCCGGCGGACTTTTTCGGAGAGTTGACCGCCTTCGTTGTAGCCGACGTAGCCCGGCGGCGCGCCGATCAGCCTGGAGACGTTAAACTTCTCCATGTACTCCGACATGTCGATCCGGATGAGCGCGTCCACGTCCTGGAAGAGAAATTCCGCCAAGGCTTTCGCTAAGTAGGTCTTGCCGACTCCTGTCGGGCCGAGGAAGACGAACGACCCGATCGGCCGGTTGGGGTTCTTCAGTCCGGCGCGCGACCGCCGGATGGCTTTGGACAGGCTCTGGATGGCCTCATCCTGCCCGACGACGCGCCGTTTCAACTCCTCTTCCATCCTGAGCAAGAGCTGGGATTCCTTCTCCTCTAACCGGAAGACCGGAATGCCAGTCATGTTGGCGATGATCTGCGCGATGTCATCCTCCGTGACTTCCACGACCTCGCGCGCCACCGTATCCCGCCAGAGGCGGAAGTCCTCCTCCAGTTGCCGTTTTAGCTCATCTTCCTGATCCCGGAGGGCCGCCGCTTTCTCGAATTCCTGGTTGCGAACCTTCTCTTCCTTCTGTTGTCTGATCTCTTCGATCTGCTCTTCGACCTTCCGGATCTCCGGCGGGACGGTCATCTTCGACAGACGGGCCCGCGACCCGGCCTCATCGATCACGTCGATCGCCTTATCCGGGAGGAAGCGATCCTTGATGTACCGGTCGGACAGGCGCACCGCGGCTTCGAGGGCCCGGTCGCTGAGATGGACGTTGTGATGCTCCTCGTATTTCGTCCGGAGGCCTTTCAGGATCTCGAACGTCTCGTCGAGGCTGGGCGGGTCGACGATGATCTTCTGGAACCGGCGCTCTAAGGCACCGTCTTTCTCGATGTACTTGCGGTACTCATCCAACGTGGTCGCGCCGATACACTGGAGTTCCCCGCGGGACAAGGCTGGTTTGAAGATGTTGGAGGCGTCGAGGCTCCCTTCCGCGCCGCCCGCCCCGACGATCGAATGGAGCTCGTCGATGAAGATGACCACGTCTTCGGACTTGATGATCTCCGACATGATCGACTTGAGCCGCGCCTCGAACTGGCCACGGTATTTCGTCCCGGCGACGATCGCGGCCATGTCGAGCGTGACCACCCGCTTGTTCTCCAGGATCTGCGGCACCTTCTTCTGGACGATCCGCTGGGCGAGGCCTTCCGCGATGGCGGTCTTCCCGACTCCGGGTTCCCCGATGAGCGCCGGGTTGTTCTTCTTCCGGCGGCTCAGGATCTGCGTCACCCGCTCGATCTCCTTATCCCGGCCGATGACCGGGTCGAGTTTGCCCGCGCGGGCGAGTTCGGTCAGGTCCCGGCCGAAATGATCGAGGAACGGCGTGCGGCTCCGTTGCGTTTCCTTCTTCGTCACCGACCGGTCGCTCTGGATGTTGCCGATCTCTTCTTTAATCTTTTCGTAATTGATATCGTACGTGGCGAGGATTTGCGAAGCGATGCCCTGTTTATCCCGGACCAGGGCGAGCAGGAGGTGCTCTGTCCCGACGTACTTGGACTTCATGTTGTTCGCTTCGTGCGCGGCGATTTCCAGCACCTGCTTGGCGCGGGGGGTAAAGGGAACCTGGCCGATCGTCAACGCCCCCGCCGAAGCGGTCGTCGCTTCCTCGATCGACTGGCGCAGCTCATCCAGGTCGATGCCCAGGTTCCTCAGCATCGCCGCGGCAGTCCCCTCGCCTTCCCGGATGAGGGCGAGCAGGAGGTGCTCTGTCCCGACGTAATCATGTTGCAGCCGGCTCGATTCCTCACGGGCTATCTGCATGACCCGTTTGAATCTCTCCGTAAATTTCCCTTGGGGCATCATCATGGATTCCCTCCGTCAGAGCATCCTGCAGACGAGCGATCCTGGCTCGTGTATGAGAGTTGATCATCAGGGATTCGAACGATCATTGGCACGCCGGACCGGCGGGGTCCGCGAGGGGGTGAGCAGCCCTCGTACCACGTCGGCGCGGGCGATTTCCTGCGCGTCTCCTTCCAGCGCTCGTCCGGTGAGTTTTTGCACATGGGCGGACTGGGTGACGACGACCAGCCGGTTGAGGGTCGGGATATCGATCGTCGCGATGATGCCCAGGCTGACTCCCAGGCGCACGGATGAGAGCGCGTTGACCGCATCGTGGGCGGTGAGAACCCGGGCATACTGGAGCACCCCGTACGCCCGCCAGACCCGATCTTCAACCTGGGAGGGCGCTTCGTGCAGCACCGCCTCACAGGCCCGCCGCTCGTGCTGGATGAGCTGCCGTACGATCCGATCCATCGTCGTGACAATCTCTTCTTCTGAACGTCCTAACGTCCGTTGATTCGATATTTGAAACAAATTCCCGAGGGCTTCAGTTCCTTCCCCGTACAGGCCCCGCACCGTCAGCCCGACCTGGGTGATCCCGCGAACGAGCGGCTCGATGTTCTTCGTCAACACCAGCCCCGGCAGATGGATGAGGACGGACACCCGGAGGCCGGTGCCGACGTTCGTCGGACAGGCGGTCAGGTAGCCAAAGTCGTTCGAGAATGCGAAATCCAGGCTGTGGCTCAACTCGGTGTCGATCCGGTCGACCGCGCGCCAGACCGCCTCTAAGTGCAGTCCCGCCTGGATCGTCTGAATCCGGAGGTGGTCTTCTTCGTTCACCATCACACCGGCCGTCTCAGCCGGGCTGACGAAGACCCCGCACTCTTTCCGTTCTTCCGCTAAGGCCGGACTGATCAACCGGCGTTCGACTAAGAATTGCCGGTCGAGCGCGCTCATCTCCGGCATCGAGAAAAACAGCGCATGGGGGAGAGTCGCGCTCGCCCGCACCGCCGTTTCCACCTTGTTGATGATCCGGACGAGGTCGCTCTTCTTTGTCCGGTGGACGAACGGCAGGGCGGTCAGGTTCCGCGCCAGCCGGGCCCGGCTGCTCAGGATCACCTCTCCCGCCGTCCCGTCAGAGGCGATCCATCCCGGCGTCGTCTGGACTAAATCCTGGATCGAGGCGAACATCGTCATCGGAGTTGCGTCCTGCGGTCGGACTCCGTCAACCGTTCGATCTGGTTGATCCGATCCCGGAGTCCCGCCGCTTTCTCGAACTCTTCCCGTTCGATCGCCCGCTTCAACCGGCGACGCAACGCGAGGAGTTCTTTGCGGACCTGGAGCTGGAAGGGGTCGGTGACCGGCACTTTCCCGAAGTGCTGATCACTCCCGTGAATCTTACGCAATAAGCCGTGGAGCTCATCCGCGAAGACGCGGTAGCACTCACTGCATCCTAACCGTCCGGCCTTGTTGAATTCCGCGAGCGAGAGGCCGCAGTGGGGACATTCCGGCGATCTCATCCGACACGCTCCCGGTCGAGTTCGTGCAACCGCCCATCGCGCAACCGGAACATCCGATCCGTCCGCTGTCCGATCTCCTCATCGTGCGTCACGATGACGAACGCCTGGCGGTGGCTCCGGCTGAGCGTCCAGATCATCGTGAGCAACGCCTCACTGTTGCCACGGTCGAGGTTGCCCGACGGTTCGTCCGCCAGGACGACGAGGGGACGGCCGACCAGGGCGCGCGCGACCGCCACCCGCTGCTGCTCTCCGCCCGACAGTTCTCCCGGTTTATGGTGCAACCGCTGCTCCAGTCCGACCTCCGCCAGGAGCGCCCGCGCGTGGTCGTACGCGGTGGGGTGCGCCTGGCCGCCGATCAACAGCGGCATCATCACGTTCTCGACGGCGGTGAACTCCGGCAGCAGGTGATGGAACTGGAACACAAACCCGAGCGTCCGGTTCCGGACGGCCGCGATCTGATCGTCCGGAAGAGCAAAGATGTCGGTCGAATCGATCAACACCCGTCCACGGGTCGGCCGGTCTAACCCGCCTAAGAGATGCAGGAGGGTACTCTTCCCGACCCCGGACGCCCCGAGAATGGCGACGATCTCACCCTGAGTTATAGCAAAATCTATACCAGTCAACACGTCGAGCCGGACGGCCCCGGTCGTGAAACTCTTCGCCAGGTCAACCGCCCGGAGCACGACCGACGGCCCGGGGAGAGACACGAACGGAGACTGTCCCTGACCGGGGTTCTGACTCGGCGCCTCCACCGTCTCGCCTCGCTACTCATACCGGATCGCCTCGACCGGGGCCAACTGGGCGGCCTTCCAGGCCGGGTAGATCGTCGCTAACGTGCAGATCGCCATCGACCCGACCGCGACGCTGACGAAATCGACCACCTCCATGCGGATGGGCAGGGCGTTGATAAAATAGATATCGGGCGGCAAGGCGATGAACTGAAACGTCTCCTGGGCCCAGCAGGCGGCAAACCCGACGAGACACCCCAAGACGGTGCCCACAACCCCGACCACCGACCCCTGACAGATAAAAATCTTCATCACACTCTTCGACGTCGCGCCCATCGACTTCAGAATCCCGATGTCCTTCGTCTTCTCCAGCACGACCATGATCAGCGTGCTGACGATGTTGAACGCGGCGACTAAGATGATCAGGTTCAACACCGCGAACGACAGCCATTTCTCGATCGTCATCCACCGGAACAGCGTCTTGTGCTGCTGCATCCAGTCGACCGTGTAGTAGGTGTCCTCGAACGCCGGATCGACCCCGGCAGCGTTCGCGTTCTCCTGGGCGTGCTGGAGCGCGGTCTCGATCTCATCCGCGATCAGACGCGCCCGGTTCCGGTCGTCCACCCGGACCGCGATCCCCGTCACCCCGTCCTCCAGCTTGAACAACCGCTGCGCGTCCGGGAGGGAGATGTACGTGAACGACGAATCATAT
Organism: Candidatus Latescibacterota bacterium; assembly: GCA_016209865.1. Classification (GTDB taxonomy): domain Bacteria; phylum JAAXHH01; class JAAXHH01; order JAAXHH01; family JACQVL01; genus JACQVL01. The sequence goes on from JACQVL010000038.1 coordinate 8,719, forward strand.
TCATACAGTCCCGTCTCGAAGATGCCCGTGACGCGGAACACTTTGACCGTCGGGACGAGGCTGGTGCCGATCGACATCCCCTGCAGGTTGGCCAGGGCGACTTTCTGGCCGAGGACAACCCCCAGGCCGTCGGCCAGTCCCCGCCCGATCAGCAGCCCCGGCGACGTCTCCCCCGGCTGATCCCCCGGACGCGGCCGGACGTCCAGGTCGAACGACCCGAACACGACGTGCTTCGTGATCTCGGTCACCCGTCGTTCCCGGACGGGGTCGATCCCGATGACCACCACCCCATCCGAACTCCCGTCGGGCAGGACGCTGAGCATCGCCTTGGACAGGACGAACGGGGTAGCCGCAACCACGTGATCGACCTGGGCGAGCCGTGCGATCAGGGCGTTGTAGTGCGTTATAGGTTTGTTATGGATCGAGAGGACGTGGACGTGCGCCCGTTCGCCGATGATCCGTTCCCGGACCTCGCTCTCAAACCCGTTGAACAGGGAGAGCACGATCACCAGGGCGGCCACCCCGACCAGTACCCCTCCGACGGAGATGTAGGTGATGATCGAGACGAACCGGGTGCGTCGTTTCGACCGCAGGTACCGTTGTGCGATGAACAATTCATAGGACATGAAAAAAATTTCATGACACGTGACATGACACGTGACTCAACCCGTCTCCTCCGGCTCGTCCTCCCCTCCGCCGGATTCCGACCGCATGTGCGGGAACAGGAGGACGTCCTTGATCGACGGGGAATCCGTCACCAGCATCGTCAGCCGGTCGATCCCGATCCCGCATCCCCCGGTCGGCGGCATCCCGTACTCCATCGCCCGGAGGAAGTCCTCGTCTAGCACGTGCGCCTCTTCGTCCCCTAAGCGGTGCTGCTCGACCTGCTGCTGGAAACGTTCCCGCTGATCGATCGGGTCGTTCAACTCAGAGAAGGCATTGCAGCACTCACTCCCGCAGATGAACCCCTCGAATCGTTCGGTCAGCTCCGGGTTGTTCCGGTGCCGTTTGGCGAGGGGAGAGATCTCGACGGGATAGTCGGTCACGAACGTCGGGTCGATCAGGTGCGGCTGGACGCACGTCTCGAACAGCCCTTCGATCAGCCTTCCGCGGCCGCGACTCGGGTCGACCTCCACATGGAGGGCCTGGCAGACCGCGGCCAGTTCCTCGTGGCTCTTGCCCGCCACGTCCACCCCGGCGTACTCCGTGATGGCGTCGAGCATCGACACCCGCCGCCACGGGGGAGTGAGGTCTGCCGTCTTGCCCTGGAACGTGATCGTCGTCGAACCCGTAACCTCCTGGACGACCGTCGAAACCAGTTCCTCGACCGTCCGCATGATGTCCATGTAATCAGCGTACGCCTGGTAGAACTCTAATTGGGTAAATTCCGGGTTGTGCGCGCGGTCGATCCCCTCGTTCCTGAAGTCCCGACCGATCTCGTAGACCCGCTCGAACCCGCCGACGACTAAGCGTTTTAAGTAGAGTTCATCCGCGATCCTGAGGTAGAGGGGCATGTCGAGGGCATTGTGGTGCGTGCGGAACGGGCGGGCTAACGCCCCGCCGTACAACGGCTGGAGGATGGGGGTTTCGACTTCTAAGAAGCCACGGTCATCCAGGAACCGCTGGATCGCCCGGATCAGCCGGGACCGGACGACGAACACCTCCCGGACCCGGGGGTTCATTATCAGGTCGACGTACCGCTGCCGGTACCGCGTTTCCACGTCCTTCAGCCCGTGCCATTTCTCCGGGAGCGGGCGGAGGGATTTGGCTAACAGGGTTAAGGCCGTCGCTTTGACCGTCACCTCGTTCGTGCGGGTCCGGAAGACGGTGCCGTTCACTCCGACGAAATCTCCGACGTCGAGCAGCCGGTAGTACAGGTCGTAGACGGCTTCCCCCACCTCGTCTACGCGCAGGTAGAGCTGGATTCGCCCGGTCCGGTCCATCAGATGGGCGAAACTCGCTTTTCCATGATCCCGTTTGGCGACGAGACGTCCGGCCACCGAGACCGGCTGACCGGCCTGGATGAGGGTCTCCGCCTTATCGAGGATGTCCTGCGCGGTATGCGTGACCTCAAACCGATACGGATAGGGGTCGTATCCCCGGCTGCGCACCTCCTGCAATTTGTGATGCCGCTGCGCGATGACTTCATTCGGGCTGAACAACGATCCCCTCCGCGTGTCGATTCCGTCGCAAAGACTTGTCAGGCTGGGTGTGAAATATAATCCGCACCTTATAGGGTGTCAAGCGAAAAAACTGGTTACACGGCGGGCTTGCCATCCCGGTTTTGGCTCAAGAACGCGCGGATGAACCGGTCGATCTCCCCGTCCATCACCGCCTGGATGTTCCCCGCTTCTTCCCCGGTGCGATGGTCTTTGACGAGGGTGTACGGATGGAAGACGTACGACCGGATCTGACTCCCCCAGGCGATCTCCTTCTTCTGGGCCTCCATCGCCTCGACTTTCTTCCGCAGTTCCTCATGCTGGAGCTGGTAGAGTTTCGCCATCAAGAGCTTCATCGCGCTCTCCCGGTTCCGGTGCTGCGACCGCTCCGACTGGCACTGCACGACGATCCCGGTCGGGAGATGGGTGATCCGGACGGCGGACGACGTCTTGTTGACGTGCTGTCCGCCCGCGCCGCTGGCCCGGAACGTGTCGATCTTCAGGTCGGCCTCGTTCAGGGCGATGTCGCCGGGGTCCTCGATCTCCGGCAGGACGGAGACAGAGGCGAACGACGTGTGCCGGCGGTGGTTCGCGTCATACGGGGAGATGCGGACGAGCCGGTGGACGCCCGCTTCCGCCTTCAGGTAGCCGTAGGCGTACGGCCCGGTGACTTCGATATCGACGCTCTTGATACCCGCCTCCTCGCCCGGCTGCAGGTCGAGCACGTCGGAGGCGTACCCGTGCATCTCGATCCAGCGGAGGTACATCCGCATCAGCATCTGGGCCCAGTCCTGCGACTCCGTCCCGCCCGCGCCCGGGTGGATGGAGAGGATGGCGTTGTTCGCGTCGTCCGGCCCGGACAGGAGGCTCTGGAGTTCGAGCGCGTCGATCTCCCGCCGGAGCGGTCCGATCGCCCGTTCGACCTCCGCCACCGTCTCCGCGTCCTCCTCTTCCTCGGCCAGCGTCGCTAAGGTCATCAAGTCGTCCATCTGCTGGTTGAGGGCGCGCCACCGCTCGATGACCTTTTTCAGGGAGCTGATGTCTTTCCCGACCGTCTGGGCGCGTTCCGGGTTGCCCCAGAACCCGGCCTCCGCCATTTCCTGCTCTAAGGCGGCGATGACGCGCTCTTTCGCCTCCAGGTCAAAGTAACCCTCGCAGGTCAGTCAGGCGAGTCTGGCATTCTTCTAAGATGGTTCTGAGTTCGGTGACTGTGATCATCTCATCCTCCGTACAGACTGGATTCCCGCATGCGCGGGAATGACACCAGGCAAAACATCATGAGATCAATGATTCAGCGAATCAACCAAATCTCAGCGAATACACCAATATATGGTGGTTTCGCTCCTGCTCCAGGGCGCGATGAAACGCGCCCCTACAACGTCCCTATACGGGCGAACACAAGGTTCGCCCCTACACCATGATCCTTCCCCTCTGCTCCTCTGCTCCCTCGCTCCCCTGCATTATTTCCCTATCCCCCAAACGTCCTGAACATTTCCTCCATCAACTCCACGTCCCGGAGCGAATCCGCGCCCGACGACCGGGACTCCCGATCATGCAGGATGCACTCGATAAACTGTTCGTCCGCCCGCTTGAACCCCCAGTCCCAGATCGCCTGTGGCTGAGACCGTTCCTGAATCTTCCCGGCTTTGTACACCTCCACCCGCGCCGGGACGTTCCGGAGGAGCGGGGACGGGGTATGCACCTCCACCCAGCCGTGCTGGAAGTAGACTTTGAATTCCTCATCCCAAAAATTCGCGGAGATCCCGCCCACTTCCAGCACTGCGTCGAACCCGTCCATCCCGAAGACGACCACTCGCGCCGGGCTGTTCAGGTCGGCGTACTTCACCGTCTTCACATCTCCGGCGAGATGACGGAGCAGGTTCACGTCGTGACAGTACACGTTGTTGAACCCGTAGAACGGGCCGATCCGCGCCTCCGGGAGTCCGGCGGGCGGGCGTCGGACGACCTCCGGGTACGGCTCGTCCGTCGTGATGTGCTTCCCGATGTTGCACACCCAGTCCCCCCCGAAGCAGTGGGCGCGGACGAGAGTGATCGGGCCGAGTTCGTTCGACGCCCGCAGGTCGTCGATCATCCGCTTGGCGACCTCCACGCCGGGGTCGTACCGTTTCATGTACCCGATGACGAGCTTCACTCCGTTCCGCTTCGCCGTCTCGACCATCGCATGGGCGTCCTCGACGTTCGTCGCCATCGGCTTTTCCATGAACACGTGCTTCCCGGCGTTCATCAGGTCGATGGCCACCGGCGCGTGCAGGTCGTCCGACGTGATCTCCGCCACCGCGTCGATCTCCGGGTCGTTGCAGAGGTCGAGGTGACTCTTGTACACTTTTGGGATACGGTACTTGTCCGCCACCTGGCGGGCGAGCCGCGGCCGCCGCTCGGCGAGCGCGACGACCTCGCAGGTGTCGAACGTGACGAAATTGGCCAGATGGGCGAGCTGTCCCATATACCCCGCGCCGACGAACCCTAAGCGAACTTTGTCCACGATGACCCCCCTTTGAGAGGATTTTGGATTTTAGATTTTGGATTGTGGATTAAAGCGGTATGCTACTCACCATGCCATGACTGATTTCCGCGTTTCGAGATGTTGCAATCCAAAATCCAAAATCCCCAATCCAAAATCAAATCAGCCCCTTACTCGCCAGACTCGTGAACGTGCGATGGCCGACGATGATGTGGTCGAGCACCCGGATGTCGATCATCCGTCCAGCTTCGACGAGCTGGGTAGTGATCTTCAGGTCGTCCTGGCTGGGCGTTGGATCTCCAGACGGGTGATTATGCACGAAAATCACGGCGGCTGCGGATTCCAGGATGGCCGGTTTGAACACCTCGCGCGGATGGACGATGCTGGCGGTGAGCGACCCTTCCGAGACGGTCATCTCTTTGATCAGTTTGTTCCGGGCGTCTAAGAGGACGACTTTGAACACCTCCTTCTTCAAGTCGCGGAGGCGTGGGATAAAGTAGTTGGCCACTTCGGCGCTCGACCCGAACGCTACCCGCTCGACATCCGGGGCTTCGAGCCGCCGACCGACTTCGACGGCCGCCTTCACTTGCGCCGCCTTGACCGGCCCGATGCCCGGCACTTCACACAGCTCACTGATCTCTCGTCCGGCCGCGTGACGGAGGCCGCCGAACCGCTTCAGCAGATCGCGGGCGATGTCGAGCGCGTTCCGGCCGGTGGCCGCATCCCCGGTGCGGAGCAGGATGGCCAGGAGTTCCGCGTCCGACAGCGTACCCGGCCCGCATTTGATCAGCTTCTCGCGCGGCCGGTCGTCTTCCGGCCAGTCCTTGATGGTGATGATCGACTTCATCTCGGTCATGGGAACCTCCACTGATTTTGGATTTGCGATTGTGGATTTTGGATTGGAGAATAACAACCCAAAATCCTCTTGTGGAGGGAAATTGCAAGAATACTCCCCCTGACCGGATTAGTCTCAGGATGGCCGGAAAACCTCGACATCAGTCGCCCGCCGTTTCAACGGCTGGCGTCTTGACGGCCGCGAGGCCTCGCGCCCCTACTCGTCACTGTTTTTTGGTTCTTCAACGATTTTTACGCTAAGGGTTTGTTAGCGACATTCGAGCAAGACTCTCAGACGGAAGTGGTCAAAGTTGACAAAGCCAAAGGCGCGTCGGTTGATGGCTTTGATGATATTGTTGATCCCTTCCACCAGTCCGTTGGTGATGCGATGCACAAAGAAGTTTAGGATAGAGGTGCGCCAGCGCTGCAGCGTCTTGACAAAGGTGTCCAGATAGCGATTGCCCAGCGCCTTCGCCTGGTCGATCCACTGGGAGAGCCACCAGTCGGCCTGGTCGGGACAGTCAAAGGTGTCGTACCAGCGGCGGAAGTCTTCCTTGAGTTGCCAGAGTTGCTCGACCTCGGGGAAGGCCTGGAACGCCTGCTCCAGGCGCGGTTGCTCATCGGGTGTCAACTCTTCTGGATGCTTGAGGAACAGCCAGCGCAGGCGCTTGAGGACGTCCTGATCCGGCTGCATGTGCCGTAAGGCCCGCCGAGCTTTGTCGATAGCCTCATGGAGTTGCCGCATCACATGGAAGCGATCAATCACGATGGTGGCATTCGGCAGCACGGCGGTCGCACTGTTGACAAAGCCATCCCACATATCACAACTGAACACCTCGATGGCTTGGCAGAACGCGGGGCCTTGTTGCTGCAGGGAGGCGATCACGGCGGCTTGAGTGCGCTCGGGCAACAACTCGATGACGCAGGCGCGCTTCAGATCGATCAGCACACAAGCCTAACTGTTCTGCCCCTTGCGCAACGCGATGTCATCGATGCCGAGCCAGCGTACCTGATCCCCAGGTTCCACCTGGCGAGCGGCTTGGCGTTCATAGATGGCCTGGACGACCGGCCACGCCAGGTTTTCTAACACGGCCCCTTGGGCAAAGGCGGTCTTCTCACACCGAGCACACAGATCGACTTCGTAGCGCTGCGTGGTCGTCCGGTTCGGCTCAACAAAGGCAAAGCGCTCACTGAAATACCGCTCACAGTCCGGACAAGAGAATTGCCGTTCTTCCAAGTCCAGATACACGTCCCGTCCAGTGATCGGGAGGTCCCGAATCGTCCGCTGATAGTACTTTTTCACCTCCTTGGTCGGACGAAGACAATTGGGACAGAGCGCTTCCCCGAAGCGACTGCGGCAGTGCACCACGAACTGCTGCTCGGTCAGTTCGATGCCGGTGACCTCTATCTCCGGCAGATTTAAGAGGGCTTCGAGCTCGATGGTCATAGAGCTAAAAGAGAGAACTTTGGACAATTCGGCAACCCTACAGACACTGTTTCCGCCAAAATCTTAGAAGAACCTGTTTTTTAAACTCCCGCGCCTAATTCTCCCCCACCGTCATCACGGGAATCTCTGGTGCTCCGTCGTTGTCGAATCTGTTCAGTCAACGTCTGAACATCCAGTTGATCGAGCCAACTATGGCGCTCGACCGAATAGTCTCCATGGCCAATTTCAAACTGTTGCAAGAAACGAACCATCCCCGCCGGGCCTAACTCACGAGCGAGCGCTTCTAAGCCAGCCAGACGAATCTGCTCTAACGTCCTGGTTTGTATGCTCATTGCTCAACGACCTCCTTCAGCCATGTCAGAGGGTTTTCCACTCGCACGCGCAGTTGTCCTGAAAGACGAGCAGCCAGACGGAGGAGTCGGTCATCGGTCGTCAAGAACACGGCAGCGCCGCTCCTTTCTGAGCAGGCAACGTGGAGAGCATCAAAGGAGCGAAACCCCAAGTTTTCGAGTTCTTGAGCGCGTGCCTCCTCAGTCTGTTCGACGAGAACAGAGTGATGGATAGAAGCTGTCAGCACCTTAATGCGAGCTCGCCGCTCTGGATCAGGGATGTGCTCGATTTCAAGGTCTAACGCTTCGCTTCCGATCCATTGCCATTCGCCGGATTCAACATGGGTCAAGATAAGAAGAATTGCTTCAGATTCAAGACGGATTCTGTCCTGGGTCTGATCGTCAAACGGCCTATTCAAGCAACATGCATCAAGGTAGATTTGAGTCATTCTTTGGCGAACCCTGTCTTACCCATCATAACTCTGACCTGACCCCCAGCCCCGTTCACGGGGCTTCGTATATTCAGCACGCCGTTTCAACGGCGGGCGTCTTGACGGGCGCGATTCCTCACGCCCCTACCTTCGCCCCCTGTCTTCACTCGTCACTCGTCCGCCCGCCCATGCATGGGCGGGCACTTCCTCCCGAATCCCGTACCCCGAATCCCGTACCCCGAGCTAATCCGTCGCGTTCGGATGCTCCGGGGACGACGCCACTGCTGGTGGGGCAGCGTCGGCCATCTTCCGGAGGAACGGGGTGAACAGATCGATAGGCACGGGGAAGATCGTCGTCGAATTCTTCTCGGCCCCGACCTCGACGAGCGTCTGGAGGAACCGGAGCTGGAGGGAGATCGGCTGGGCGCTCATCACCGCCGCCGCATGGGTGAGCCTCTCCGCCGCCTGGGCCTCCCCCTCCGCGGCGATCACCTTCGCCCGCCGCTCGCGCTCCGCCTCCGCCTGCTTCGCCATCGCCCGCTGCATCTCCGGCGGGAGGTCGACGTTCTTCACCACGACCGCCGTCACTTTGACCCCCCACGGCTCTGTCTGCTGGTCGAGCAACACCTGCAGTTCATCGTTGATCTTCTCCCGGTTGGCCAGCAGGTCGTCGAGTTCCACCTGGCCTAACACGCTCCGGAGCGTCGTCTGGGCAAGCTGGAAGGTGGCGTAGAGAAAGTCCTCCACCTCGATGATCGCCCTCTCCGGGTCGATCACCCGGAAGTAGATCACCGCATTGACCTTGATGGACACATTATCCCGCGTGATCACATCCTGGGACGGCACATCTTTGGCGATCGTCCGCAGGCTCACTTTGATCATCTTATCGACGATCGGGATGAGGAGGACGATGCCGGGGCCGTTCCCCCCCACGATCCCAGTCGCTAAGCGTCCCAACCGGAAGATGACCGCCCGTTCGTACTCCCGGAGCACTTTCACCGCGCTGGACAGGACGAAAATACCCGCGATGACGATGATGAGCAGGTAGAGCGGTAACGGACCGAACATCATTACACCTCCTTTGGGCGATGCCGGACGACATGGAGCGTCAGGCCGGTGAGTCCGACGACCTGCACCGGCTCTCCTTTCTCGATGGGCTGGTCACTCCGGGCCGCCCATTGTTCGCCATGGACGAGGATGTGTCCCTGCGGGGTCAACGCGGAGAGCGCCACCCCGGCCGACCCGATCAGCCCCTGAGAGCCGGTCGTGGGCTTCCGTCGCTGGGCTTTCAGGCCGAACCCGACGGCGAACACGAAGAACGCCGTCGTCGCCAGGACCGCCGGGATGATCACCCGGAGGGAGACCCGCAGGAACGGGTACGGAGAGTCGATGAGCATCATCGACCCGAGCGTCGTGGCGATGATGCCGCCGATCGTCAACGCCCCGTGGCTGGTGATCTTGATCTCGGCGATGAACATCGCCAGCCCGATGAGGATGAGGAGCAGCCCGGCGTAGTTGATGGGGAGCGTCTGGAGGGCGAACAGGGCGACGATCAGACAGATCCCGCCGATCACGCCGGGGAACACCGCGCCCGGGTTGGCCAACTCGAAGAACAGGCCGTAGAAACCCAGGAGCATCATCAGGTACGCGATGTTCGGGTTACTGAGGCTGGCTAACAGGGTGTCCCGCCATCCCATCTCCAGCCTGCGGACTTCCGCCCCCTTCGTGTGGAGCGTCCGCTTCCCGTGCGCTACTTCGACCGCCAGGGTGTCCATCTTCGCCAAGAGCGAATCCAGGTCGGCGGCGATAAAATCGATGACGCGCAGGTCGGCAGCTTCCCGTTCGGTAATCGACGCGCTCTCCCGGACGGCCTTCTCCGCCCATTCGATGTTCCGGCCACGCCGCTGGGCGATCGTCCGGATGTAGCTCGCCGTGAAGTTCTCGATCTTCTTCGCCATCGTCGAGTCGGCGATCCCGCCCCCGATCCCGACCGGATGGGCCGCGCCGATGTTCGTCCCCGGCGCCATCGCGGCGACGTGAGCGCTCATCGTGATGAACACCCCGGCCGACCCCGCGCCCGATCCGCTGGGGGCGATATAGACCGCCACCGGCACCTCCGACGCTAAGATGCTCTTGATGATGAGCTGAGTTGACTCTAACAGGCCGCCAGGAGTGTCCATCTCGATGACCAGACACGCCGCGCTGTCCTGTTCCGCCGTCTTGATGCTCTCGGCGATGTGCTTCACCATGACCGGGCCGATCACCCCGTCGAGCGTGGTGACGTCCACGTGGGTTCGGGCGAGCGCAGGACGTCCGAAGAGGCTCATCAGCAGGATCACCGGCCACATCATCGATTGTCGTCTCATAGATTCATCCCACCTCAATCAGTCCTACACCGTCCATATACCGCCGCTTCAACACCTCCCGGACGGCCCGGTGTTCGGGACGGGCAAGCTGGCCGTCACGCTCGACGACAGCGAACGCTTCCCGGCGGGCGGTGAGCAAGAGGGCATGATCTCGGATGATGTCCGCGATCCGCAGGCCGGGAAGGCCGTGCTGCCGCGTGCCTAAGAACTCGCCGGGGCCGCGGAGTTTCAAGTCCTCGTCCGCGATCCTGAACCCGTCCTGCGTCTCCGCCATCACTTCCAGCCGCCGGAGAGTGTCGTCCGGGATGGGCTGGCCGGGGTCGACCCCATTGATCAGGATGCAGAACGACTGATGCTCCCCGCGGCCGACCCGCCCGCGAAGCTGGTGGAGTTGCGCCAGGCCGAACCGCTCCGCCTGCTCGATCACCATCACCGTCGCGTTGGGGACGTCGATCCCGACTTCGATCACCGTCGTGCTGACCAGAATATCGAATGCCCCGGCCTTGAAACGGTGCATGATGGCGTCTTTTTCTTCGGCCTTCATCCGGCCGTGGAGGAGGGCGACCCGCCGGTCGGGGAAGACCTCCTGCTGGAGATGGTCGGCCATGGCGATGGCGGCTTTGAGGTCGACTTTCTCCGACTCCTCGACGAGGGGGCAGACGACGTACGCCTGGCGGCCGTGTTCGACCTGGGACCGGACGAAGCCGTACACCTCTGTCCGCGTCGCGTCCGACACCCACCGCGTCGTGATCGGCTTGCGGCCGGGCGGCAGGGCGTCGAGCACGGACACGTCCAAGTCGCCGTACACCGTCAACGCGAGCGTGCGTGGGATGGGAGTGGCGGTCATGACGAGCACGTCCGGCATCCCTCCCTTCGCCCGGAGCGCCGCTCGCTGGACGACGCCGAACCGGTGCTGTTCGTCGATGATGACCAGGCCGAGCTTAGGGAACGTCACCCCTTCCTGGATGAGGGCGTGCGTCCCGATGACGACCTGAGCCGCGCCGGTCGCCACCTCGTCCCGGCGCGTCGCGCGTTCTTTTGCTGGCAGGCCGCCGACTAAGAAGGTGACGGTGACGCCCAGTCCGTCGAGCAGGTCGCGGATGACAAAGGAATGCTGCTCCGCTAAGATTTCTGTCGGGGCCATCAGCGCCGCCTGGTAGCCGCTCTCGACGGCGAGCAGCATGGCGAGGACGGCGACGACCGTCTTCCCCGAGCCGACGTCCCCCTGGAGCAGTCGGTTCATCGGCTGCGGCCGGCACATGTCCGCGTGGATCTCCCGGATGACCCGCTTCTGCGCGGGCGTCAGGTCGAACGGCAGGCGGTCGACCAACTGGCGCGCGAGCGGACTTTTCGACTGGAACGCAATGCCCTGCTGGCCGGTCGTCACCGCCTGCTTGCGCAGGGCGAGGATCATCTCCAGGTAGAACAGCTCATCGAACGCCAATCGCGCCCGCGCGCGTTCTGCCTCCTCCGGCGTCTCCGGAAAGTGGGCGTGGGACAGCGCCTCCTCTAAGGAAGGCAGCCGGCACGCCGCCAGGATGGCCTCGGGCAGGGTCTCCGGGATCGTTCCGGCCAGGCTGTCTAACAACGGCTTGATCACCCGCCGGAACCCCCGGCTGTCCAGGCCGACCTCCCGCAGGTCGGCGGACGACGGGTAGACGGGGATGACCCGGCCGGTGTGGAGCAGGTCGTCCCCGTCCCCGGTCAGGATGTCGTACTCCGGGCTGATAATCTGTTTCCCGTTGAAAAACGAGACCTTGCCGGAAACGATCAGCTCATCGCCGGGCGCGAACGTCTTTCGCAGGCCGCGCACCCATCGGTCCCCGAACCAGGTGCACCGGAGGAAGCCGGTCTCGTCCCCCACGGTCAGCTCAAACCGTCCCGGCTTCCCGTACCGCACCGACGTCCGGCGGACGGTCGCCAGGACGGTGGCGGTCGTGTCCGGGACGAGGCGGCTGATGGGCATCAACTGGCGCCGGTCGAGGTACTGGCGGGGGATGTGGTAGAGCAAATCCTCGACGGTGTGGACGCCCGCCTGCTGGAGCGCGGCCGCCCGTTTCTCCCCGATCCCCCTCACCGCCGAGACGGGCGCGGAGAGGGAGACTGACGGCGCTGTGATGGATGCGCGGAGCGCGGGGTGAGGCATGGTGATGGCTCACAGGATACCGGGTTTTCAGATCCCACTGATGAGAATCGTTGTAGGGGCGAATCTTGTATTCGCCCCTACTGTACATTTAAGATATGACCTCACAACATGAAATTCAATGGTTTATTTCACTCCTCGTTCTCTTCGTAGCTCCCCGTACAGCGTGTGCAGACGGGCGGCATCCGTCCGTCCGTCGAACGCGACGAACCGGACGCTCAGGACAGAGCGCTCTCCCTGCGCCAGATGGATGTCACGATGGCGGGAGGGGTTGTACAGCGTAATCCCGTAATCGCGGGTGAACCAGGGACACCGTTCGCCGTCCGGGTAGGGCATGATGGCGATGCCCGCTTCCCGTCCGCTGATCGTACCGCTGACCGCGATCCAGTCCGCGTCCCGGTCGAACGTCTGCGCCTCCCCGACGCCGCCCGCGCTGCTCTCGATCCGCCCGCCCAGCACGCTCTCCAACTCCGGGTTGTACCGCATCCCGATCCCCGCCTCTTTCGTCTGGCCGAAGTGAATCGGTCCGAACGCCGCAATCCGGGTCGAAACGATGTCGACCAGCGTCTCTGTCGGGGTCGGCCGGAACGTGATCGTCCGTTCCTCCTGCATGACCTGTTCCCCGTTCGCTCCGGTCCACACGTTCGTCTGGCGCATGATCACACGGTCTCCCTCCACGGCCTTCGTCAACCCTTCAGGAACCTGGCGTGTGGAGGGATGGTGGGGATGTCCGGCCGCCCAGAAGTTATGGCCGTTGATGAGGTCCTGTCCGACCATCAGTCCCTGGTGATGCACGTGGTCAGGCGGGTATTCCTGGATGACGCAGACCCCGCCCGGCGAGTAGAGCGGCCAGACATGCGACCGGTGGTATCCGACGGTGTACGCGCCCCGTGCCTGCTCGTTGAAGTAGACCCAGTGACGGCTTGCCGACTCTTTGAGGGTGATCACGATGAGGGCCTCCTGGAGGGAAGTAGACGGACGACAGCACGGGCGCAAGAGGTGGAGAGTGCGGCTTTGTTAAATGGCTTGTGATCTACCGCTATAGTCGGTATTTTCCTGTACTCAAGAGGGATACCGATGGGCATCCATGCCAGTCTTACCCCGTTGGCGGCGATCCGTCTGGGACGACGTTGTACGCCGAATTAGGCACGACCCGTGGAGGACGCTTTCTTCAAGAGCGCAATCTGACCGAGATGATACAGGCTATGCTGGATGAGCCCATGAAGTTGGATGTACACCATCGGGGGCTCCCCCGGCATCAACTCCGCCAGACGCGCCTCGCTGAGCGTGCGGATGACCGCCGCCAATCGGTCATGACTCTGTTCGGCCGCGGCGCGTGTGGCGTCCCACGCGGTCTGATCAGTCTCTCGGACCTCCGGCCAGGATTCGTCCTCCTCCCAGCGACCTCCGGCCAGACGCTTGGCGACAATGTCGGCCCAGGCGGTGAGGTGCAGCACCAGGTCCCAGATACTATGAGCGTTGGGGATGGGCTTGGCGAGAGCTTGGGCCGCCGTGATATCCGTCAGGATGTCATGAAGGCCGGGGCCGTGCCAGGCTTCCCCCCAGACCGCGCGGGTGAGCAGATCGGCGATACGCTGTGCCTCGGTCATGAGCGACTCCGTGGTGGAAGGGGTGACGGGTTGATGGAGCCAAACGGTGGAATCTCCCTGCGTGTGGCCCGTGACGGTGGGGCGCGGGTTGAACGAGGGGATCACACCAGCGGGGTCAGCGCTGCGACCGCCTCCTGTGACGGGACGACAGGGATGATCTCGAAGTCGATCAGATCGTGCCACCGGGCGACCCACGGCTGGAAGCAGCGCGGATCATCACATTCCATCAGTTGAAAGCACCGATCGAGGTTCGCCTCGATCCAACTGTCGACATACTTCAACCCGTCTGGCATCATGCGCCCGTGCTCCTGAAATCGCCGGTACACGGCCACCGCGTCACGGTTCTTGAATCGCTCAATGACCATGAACAGCATCTCATCTCCTTCCTCTTTCGCGCCATGGTAGACGATCACGTCAGATGAAAATCGACCCCATACGCGACTAAGCCCAGCTTCTTGGCCACCGCTTGGGACGCGCGATTCTCCCACGATGTACTATACAGGGGGAGACAGCCCATTTCCCGCACCACCACGGCCCACCCAGCCACGACCTGCGTGGCGTACCCTCTGCCCCGGAACGCGACCAGCGTCTCGACGCCGGCTTCGTGCGCCTGGGCTGTGATGCGCACACTATAGCAGAGCGAAATGGCTCGGCCATCCTGGACGACCGCCAAACAGGGCTGCCTGACGTCCAATTCCGGGATCAGGTCCGCAAACCCTGCTCGTAAGACCTCGGCGTTCTCACGGGTAATCCGCACCACCTGGGGGGACTGTGGAAGTTCGTCGGGGAACTGATAGGCCGGCCCCAGCCACAGCCGCTGGATGGCTGCCTGAGCCTGCAGGAGCTGCCGATACGCCTCGATATACTGCGGCGGCGCGTGGAGCTCGGTCGGCAGCGGTTCGTCGGTACACCACGCCTCCAGTTGCTGGATGAGAGCGGCGGGAACATCCGCCCGAAATCGCCACAGGTTCCCCTCGGACGTCCGTCCCAAGAAGAACCGGGGGGCTGGAGCCCCGTCGGGTTCGTTGATCGCGTGCAGGTGCTGGTGGGCATCATGGGTAAACAGGGCCTCGACATGGATGTTCATCAACGTCCAGTCAGAGAGCATGGTTGCCTCCGGCCGTGGCAGGTTATCTCCTGAACAAAATGATAGGCAGCTCGACTCGTCACTGCTGTTTCGGCGGCCAGGTCGGGACGGGCTTGACCTCCGGGGCCGACGCCTGTTCCGGGAACGGCGCGCGGATGTCGTACCGGCCCGGGATCGTCACGGGAAGTGTGCCGTCTTCGACGAGCAGGTCGAGCGGGTTGGCCTTCGTCGCCAGCGGGAACTGGACGACATCCCGGATGCGGAGGGATTCGTAGATGGCCATCATGATCTCCATCGCCACCCGCGCCTGCCGGCCGCTGCTTCGGTGCTCCTCGACCGTCCCGTCGAGCCAGTCGATGAACTCCTGGAATTCGTTCGTCCCGACCGCCGGGGGGACGATCGTCTGCCATCCCGCCTCCTTGTCGTTCAAGAGCAGCAGCGTCCGCTCAGGCCCGCGCTTCAATACGCCATCGCTCCCGTACACGACATCCCCGCGCAGTCCTGGCTTGGGCAGGTCACTCTCGTAGACCCCGCGGATGCCGCCCTCGAAGCAGATGAGTCCCATACACCGGTCTTCGCACCGGACGCGCCGCTCCCACCGGTCGGTCTGACGGGTGACCTGGCCGATGACCCAGAGGGGCATCGGGTCGCTCAGGAGATACCGCATCTCGTCGATCTCATGCGTCCCACGGTTGAGCAGTCCCTCTCCGTCGCGGCGGAGCATCGCGGCCGGCTGGCCGATCGCTCCGGCAGCGATCAACCGGCGGGCTTCGACGTTCTGCGCGTCGAACCGGCGCTGGTGGCCGATGGCCAGCTTCACGCCGTGGCGCTCGCACGCCTCCAGCATCGCCTCCGCCTCGCCGAGGCTGGCGGACATCGGTTTTTCGCCGAAGATGCCTGTGATTCCCGCGTTCGCAGCGGTGATCGTAATCTCCGCGCGGACGCTCTGCCAGGTCGTGATGCTGACGATGTCCAGTCGCTCGGCCTCGAACATCGTGCGGTAATCTGTGTACGGAACAGCCCCGTATTCCGTTGCCAGTCGTTCAGCAGCAGTCTGGTTCACGTCCATCACCGCAACCACCCGCGTCCGCGGTTTGGCCGCCCACTCTCTCGCATGGGCACCGCCCATGCCGCCACACCCGACGATTCCAACACGATAGAGATCAGACATGAAGAAAACTCCTTGATGATCGCCCGCCGCTCAAGCGAGCGGGCTGACGGTACGAAGCCCCGTGAACGGGACTGGAGGGAGCCCCTGGACCCCTTGCTTCCGCGCTGTCATTCTCGCGTAAGCGGATATCCAATGTAGAGAATCCTCACCAGCCTGTCAATAGGAAGTCTCCCTCTATTTAGATTGACAAGTCAGGTCTGATCGTCTAATTTTTGCAATGGACGTTGAACGAGGCACCATACCCATTCATCATTCTGCATTCTTCATTCATCGTTGCCTTGCCACGGAGTCCCGATATGCCCGCCGGGTTCGACGGGTTGCACGTGGTCGCGTTTGAAAGTCGCCGGGCCGAAGAGATGGGAGTCCTGATCGCCCGGCACGGGGGAAGACCTCTCGTCGCGCCGACGATGCGGGAAGTCCCTTTGCGCGAGATGCCCGACGCGCTGGCGTTCGCCCGGCGGCTGCTGAACGGCGAGGTGGATGTCGTCATCCTGCTCACCGGGGTGGGCACCCGGACCCTGGCTGCGGCGATCGACCAGGAATACCCGCGTGAGCGATGGGTCGAGGCGCTCCGGCGTGTGACCATTGTCGCGCGCGGGCCGAAGCCGGTCGCCGCCCTCCGGGAATTGGGACTCGCGCCCACGGTGACCGCGCCGGAACCGAACACCTGGCGGGAGCTCCTGGCGGCCCTGGACCAGAAGGTGCCCCTGCAGAGCCAGCGCGTCGCGGTGCAGGAATACGGGGAATCCAACCCCGATCTGTTGGAAGGCTTACGACAACGCGGGGCGGAGGTGACCGCCGTTCCGGTCTACCAGTGGGCGCTCCCTGAAGACCTGAAGCCGCTCAAATCGGCCATCCGTACGATCGTGGCGGGCGAGATCGATGCGGCCCTATTTACGAGCGCGAATCAAGTCAGGAATCTGTTCCAGGTGGCCGCCGACATGGGACTGGAACACGCCCTCCGTGATGCGTTCCGCCGGATGGCGGTCGGGTCGATCGGCCCGACCTGTTCGGACGCCCTGCGTACGCTGCGGGTGAGCGTCGAATTTGAGCCGGACCACGTTAAGATGGGAGACCTCGTCCGCGGCATCGCCCGTGCCAGCAAACGCCTCGTCGCCAAGAAACGCGTCGCGGCAGACGCGGGAGTGGATACGACCGCCTGGCGGCGGGCGGACATGGTCTGGGCGGGCGCGGAGCGTCAGGCCTCGCTGACCGACTCAGTGTTCCTCCGTGCCTGCCGGCGTGAGCCGGTCCCGTATACCCCCATCTGGCTGCTGCGACAGGCGGGCCGGTATCAGCGCGAATACCGGGAACTCCGGGCGAAGGTGTCCTTCCTCGACCTCTGCAAGACTCCGGACCTCGCCGCAGAAGTGACCCTGATGGCCGTCGACCGGCTCGACGTGGACGCGGCCATCATCTTCTCGGACATCCTGCTCCTGCTCGAGCCGATGGGCATCGGCCTGGAATTCGCCAAAGGGGAAGGCCCGGTCATCCATCATCCGGTGCGGACGGGCGCGGCCGTCGACCAGCTCGCCGAGGTCGATCCCCAGGCGCTCGACTTCGTGTACGAGGCGATCCGTCTTACCCGTCGTGCCTTGTCGCCGTCTCTCCCCCTGATCGGGTTCGCCGGCGGGCCGTTCACGCTCGCTTCCTATGCGATCGAGGGGGGCGGGTCGCGCCATTATGCGCACACGAAAACGTTGATGTACCGCGACCCTGTCGCCTGGCATGCCCTGATGGAAAAACTCGCCCGCGCGGTGACCGGATACTTGAACGGCCAGATCGCGGCCGGAGCGCAGGCGGTGCAGATGTTCGACAGTTGGGTCGGCTGTCTCTCGCCGGACGACTACAGGGAATTCGTCCTGCCCCATTCCGGTTTTATTTTCTCCCATCTGACGCCGGGCGTCCCGGCGATTCATTTCGGCACGGACACCGCGACCCTGCTCGAACTCATGCGCGATGCGGGCGGAGATGTCATCGGCCTGGACTGGCGTGTCGACCTGGCCGAAGGATGGGCGCGCGTGGGCTATGACGCGGCCGTCCAGGGGAACCTGGACCCGGTCATCCTGTTCGCTCCCCCCGCCGAGATTCGTCGGCGGGCGAACGGCATCCTGGACAAAGCGGCGGGCCGGCCCGGACACATCTTCAACTTAGGACATGGGATTCTCCCGGAGACCCCGGAGGATAATGTGCTGGCGTTAGTTGACGCGGTGCATGAAAGGAGTGAAGAGTTAAGAGTGAAGAGTGAAGAGTGGAAAGGAGACGGCCGCTCGTGACTTACGACGCCGCCCTCATGATCGCCTTCGGCGGACCGGAACGACCGGCGGACATCCGGCCGTTCCTGGCCAATGTGACGTGGGGCCGGCCGATCCCGCCGGCACGGGTTGAAGAGGTGGCGCACCACTACGAACGCATCGGGGGGAAGTCGCCCCTGAATGACATCACGTTCCGGCAGGCCCATGCACTGGAGGCGCAGTTGCGTGCTGACGACTGCTCACTCCCGGTGTACGTCGGGATGCGGAACTGGCATCCGTTCCTGTCGGAGACGGCCCGCCAGATGCATGCGGACGGCCGGCGGCGGGCGGTGGGCCTCATCATGGCGGCGCACCAGTGCGACGCGAGCTGGGAGAAATACCAGCGGAACGTGACGGACGCGCTGACAGAGGAAGGGGTTGCGCTCGACGTCGTGTACACGCCGCCCGTGTTCGACCATCCGTTGTTTATCGACGCGGTCGCGGGGCGCGTGGAACGATGCCTGGCACGCCTACCCGAAGTGGAACGAGCGACAACCCCGCTCGTGTTCACCGCGCACAGCATTCCGGCGGAGATGGCGGCGGCGTCCCCGTATGAACAGCAGCTCACGACCTCTGCCCGGCTTGTTGCGGAGCGCTTGCGCCATGCGCCGTGGCAGCTCGCCTACCAGAGCCGCAGCGGACGGCCGCAAGACCCCTGGCTGGAGCCGGACGTGTGTGCGACGATTCGAGACCTGGCCGCGCACGGCGTCCGCGCTGCGGTCGTCGTGCCCGTCGGCTTTGTGTGCGATCATGTCGAAGTGCTGTACGACCTCGACATCGAAGCGGCTGGCGTCGCGCGCGAGGTGGGCTTAACGATGCTCCGGACGGAGACGGTGAACGATGACCCACTCTTCATCGAGGCGTTAGCGGAGAATATAAAGGCAGTGACGAGTGACAAGTGACGAGTGACGAGGAAAGACAGGGATCAGCTCCGAAGGGGCGAGAGATTCATAGCCCACGGCATAAGCCGTGGGATGGAAAACTGGAATATGAACCGCGTCATCATCATCGGGGGCGGCATTACGGGCCTCAGCGCAGCGAACCGGCTGATCGAAGAACAGCAGGCCAGGCAGGTGCCGCTTGCGGTGACGCTCCTCGAAGGGAGTGACCGGTTAGGCGGGACGATCCAGACGCAGGAGGTCGACGGCTTCTTGATCGAGACCGGGCCGGACGCGTTCATCAGCACGAAGCCCTGGGCGCTCGCCCTGTGCACACGAATCGGACTGAGCGACCGCCTGATCCGGACGAACGAGACGTTCCGCCGCACGCATATCGTCCGAAAAGGCGCGCTGCTGCCCGTCCCGGAAGGCTTCCTGATGCTGGCCCCGACGCGGTTCTGGCCGTTCGTCACCTCCCCTCTGTTCTCATGGCCGGGCAAGCTGCGAATGGCCCTTGACCTCGTCCTCCCGCGTGGCCCGCAGTGCGAGGATGAAAGCCTCGGCTCATTCGTCACCCGCCGTCTCGGCCGCGAAGCCTTAGAGAGGATCGCCCAGCCGCTCGTCAGCGGTATCTACACCGCCGACCCGGATGTCCTCAGCCTGCGGGCGACGATGCCGCGTTTTCTGGATATGGAGACGCAGCACCGGAGCATCATCACGGCGATGTGGCGGGAACAACGGACCGTGGCGCAGCGCACGCGGGATGGAACGAGCGGACGGAAGATAGCCGACAGCGGCGCACGGTACAGCCTGTTTGTGTCGTTCGACCGGGGGATGAAGACGCTGATCGACACCCTGGCCGTCCGGCTGCCCGGCGGGGTGGCGCAACGCCAGAAGTCGGTCGCAACGGTTCGCCGGCGAGACGCCGCATGGGACGTTGTACTGTCCGATGGGATGACCTTCCAGGCCGATGCGGTGCTGATCGCCGTCCCCGCCCATCGCGCCGCCGGGATGGTGCAGGAGCTGGACGCTGAGTTAGCCGCCGACCTGTCGGCCATTCCGTATGCCCCGTCGGTGGTCGTCAACCTGGCGTACCGCCGCCAGGACATCCCGCATCCGCTCGACGGGTTCGGGTTTGTCGTCCCCGCGATCGAGCGACGAAGCCTGATCGCCTGTACGTTCAGTAGTGTCAAATTCGCCGGACGCGCGCCGGACGGGTGGGCGCTTCTGCGGGTGTTCATCGGCGGGACGATGCAGGCGCACCTCTGCGAGCTGGACGACGAGGAACTGCTCCGCGCGGTGCGGAAAGACCTCCACGACCTCCTCGGCATCGAGGCCGCCCCACGGTTGACGCTGATCGCGCGCCACCCGGCCTCGATGCCTCAGTATCCGGTCGGGCATCTGCAGCACGTCGCGCGGATTCAGGCGCGGGCCGCGCGGTACCCCGGCCTGGCGTTCATCGGCAATGCATACGGCGGGATCGGAATGCCGGACTGCGTTCATGCGGGGGAGACAGCGGCGGAGCAGGTGCTGGAGAGGGTAAAAGAGCGGGATACGGGATTCGGGGTACGGGGTACGGGAGGAAACTCGGGATTCGGGGTTAGGGGTTCGGGAAAACAAGGAGAGAAAAAATAAGAGCGTATCAAAGGTCTTTTCAGGTGTTCACTTTCTGTCTTTCCCGAATCCCGTATCCCGAACCCCGAACCCCGGGGGGTTTATCCGAACCCCGAAATACCCCTGGGGTGACTCGAACACCCGACCAACGGTTTAGGAAACCGCTGCTCTATCCTGTCTGAGCTACAGGGGCGCGGAGAAAAAGGGGGAAAGAGGGAAAAGGCGAAAAGGAAAACGAACAACCAATAATATACATTATGGTTGCGGTGACTGTCAAAGGAATTTCTCCCCTCACTATCTCCCCATCCCTCTTCCTCTCCCACGATGGGGAGAGGAAGAGGGAG
>JACQVL010000243.1 GCA_016209865.1 Candidatus Latescibacterota bacterium
CTCATACATCTTCTCAAAATCACGGTACCGCGCGGTGATTCCGTATTCCTCTCCTGCTCGATTCAGCGCCTCCGAAGCGATATCACAGAGCGCGACGATGTCAAACCCGGAGAGTTGCCGGATCGTGTTCAGATGATGGCGACCCATACCCCCGCAACCCACCAGACCGACCCGGTATGGTTTTGAAATAGCCATAGAAGCTCCTCCCACATTGACAACCTTCTTCCCTGACGGCTTCAGGCTGATTCATCTATTCCTTCTAAGAATCGCTAACACAATGTCACCCTGAGCGCAGCGAAGGGTCTCACGAACGACGAGATTCTTCGCTACGCTCAAAATGACATTGAGCGAGCGGAAAGTTTTTGTTAGGCGCTCTAAGGTCATGGTTCCGAAGTAAAGTATGTCTTTCAAATACAACGTCAACAAATTTCTGTTATGATCTTCAGGAGCCTGACGAAACCATTGACTGATGAGCGAGCATCGGTTATCTTGGTGAAAATCTCTCTCATCCTTCATCACTCTTATCGATTTGTCCAGCGTCCTCTTCTCAAAAGGGCTCTGCTTCATGAGACGCCATCGCACGGTCTACTTCAACGATGCTCGCCACTACTATCTCTTCGTGTTCGAGCCGCCGATGCGGCTGGAGGATGCCTGGCGGCCGGTGGATGAGGCGGCTGGCACCGCTGTCGACACCTTCATCTACGGCGTCGAGCGCACCGACGGTCTGTTCTACCCGTCTAAGGTGGGTCTGCGGTTCGGGGCGGACCGCGGCCCGTTTAAGGATGCGTACGAGTGGCGCGTCTGGTACAATATGCAGAGCCTGATCGACCGCGGCCTCGACCCGTTGACCGTGCTGATCGACCGGGCGCACCAGAAGGGGATGGATTTCTTCGCCAGTCTGCGGATGGGCGGCTACGGCGGCATGGCCCCAGAGCACGCGCTCGCCACCGGGGGACGCGGATACGTGCATCCCGAGGTGAGAGACCACGTGTTCGCCGTGCTGGAAGAGCTCGCCACGCAGTACCCGGTCGAGGGAGTAGAACTGGATTTCGCCGCGGCCCCCGGCGGCAGCCCGTTCTGGCTCAGGCCGGAGGACGTACCGGAGTATACCCCGGTGATGACCGATTTCGTCCGCCGGGTCGCCACGATGGTGCGGAACCGGCCGGGCGGGCCTGGCCAGGTGGGCGCGCGCGTCTACCCCACGGAAGCATTGAACCGGAAAGCGGGGCTGAACGTGCGCGCATGGCTGCAGGAGGGGCTGGTCGATTTCGTCGTCCCGCTCGTCTACGCCTCCTTCACGCTCGACGCCAACATGCCCATCGGGTGGCTGGTGGAGACGGCCCACGAGCACGAGATCGCGGTGTACGGCATGCTGCAGCCGTACTACCACGACGGGAGCCGCCGGTTTTATCCGACCACGAACGCGACGCCGGCGATGATGCGGGCGTCGGCCGCCAACGGCTGGGCGCTGGACGTCGACGGGCTGTATACCTGGTTCTTGCGCTGGCCGCTCGGCGATGCGGAACGTCGTATCCTCACCGAGTTAGGCGACCCCGACCTGGTGAAAGAAGAGGACAAACACTACTTCCTGCGCCGGCGTCCGGAGGAGATTCAGGAACACGATTACGAGGCGTTCCTGCCGCTCTCCATCCCGTCCGCCAACGCTGATGCCCGGCATCCGATTCCCTTCTTCATCGCGGATGAAACCCGGAACGACCGCATTCGCCGTATCCAGCTCAGAATCGGGGTGAGCAACTCAGTGTCTGCGGATGTCCTCGACGTGTGGCTGAACGGCCAGTCCCTGGCCGCGGAGCGGGGGACACGCGCCGCCATCCGGTCGCTCGACCCGTACTCCGGGCTGTGGCTTGAGTTCGACCTGGATCGCGTGCGTCCCCAACAAGGCCAGAATCTGTTAGAACTCTCCCTGCGAGGACGGCCCCCCGGCCTTGAAGGCGGGATCACCGTCGAGGACGTTGAGGTCATCGTCGAATACGGGACGTATCCAGCGACGGGGCATTAGACGGGGTTCTGCAGCGCAGCCGGGGCGCCCATCTGATTGACCCTGTCCCGGACGGTCAGGGCGATCGGCCAGCATTGACCGCCGAGCTTTTCGTACTGATCTTCGATGCCGCACAGCCAGCAGAACATCCGGGCCGCGGCGATGCCACCCTGGAAC
>JACQVL010000241.1 GCA_016209865.1 Candidatus Latescibacterota bacterium
CTGATCGCGGCGTCCGGCGATCGCCTTGCCCAGGGCGATCTCTGAGCCGCCCCATCCGTAGGCGTTCGAGGAGTCGAAGAAGTTCACTCTTTGCTCGATGCAATGGCGCAAGACGCGCTGGGCCGCCGGATCATCACCCGTCCTCGGAAGGGTGCGGAATGCCGTTCCCTGGCATAGACGGGAGACGTACAGGTCGGTCTTGCCAAAACGCACCAGAAGCGAGGCTGGCTCATGCCTCATCCGAGCGCCTCCGGGTTCACGACGTGCTCAGGAGTTTTTCCGTGCAGCACGTCCAGGATGCCCTGAGCCGCCATGAGTGCAGTCCGTTCCAGCGAAGTCTGCGTCAGCCCGGCAATATGAGGGGTGAGGAGCACGTTGGGCGCATGGCAGAGCGGATGGTCGGCGGGCAGCGGCTCTTCTTCAAAAACGTCGAGGGCCGCTCCGGCGAGCCGTCCCTCGCGCAGGGCGAGGATGAGCGCGTCCTCGTCGATCACTCCCCCTCTGGATGTGTTGATGATCCGGCATCCGAGTTTGATCAGCGTCAGGCTCTGCCTGTTGATCATCCGAGCAGTCCCCGGCGTCAACGGCACGTGCAGGGAGAGAAAATCTGCCAGACGGAGGAGGGTCTCAAGTTCCTCGACTAAGGTCGCCGGACCGGAATACATCGCGGGTGACACGTAGGGATCGTACGCGTACACGGTCATGCCAAACCCGAGCGCGGCGATCTGGGCGACACGGGTGCTGATACGTCCCAGGCCGACGATTCCTAATGTTTTCCCGGTTAGTTCAACCCCCTGGAACCGGTTCCGCTCGCTGAACCGTCCTTCCCTGAGCGCCTCGCTCGCCAGATTGATCTGCCGGGACAGCGCCAGCATCAGGGCCAGAGTATACTCGGCCACCGCGTCCGTGTTGACCGCGGGCGTGTACACGACCGGGATGCGCCTGGCCGTGGCCGCCTGGCAGTCGATGTTGTCCACCCCGACTCCATGCTTGGCGATGACCTTGAGCCGGCCCGCTTTCTGGAGATCCTGCGCCGTGATCGAGAACAGACGGACGATGACCGCGTCCGCCTCGTAGAGCAGGCCTCTGAGCTGGCTGGCTTCCAGAGCGGGGTTGCCATCCTCCCATGGGGCCACACAGTCACACGCCGTCCTAAGCAGCTCCAGGCCGCACGAAGCGATCAGTTCCGGGATAAAGACGAGAGGTTTCACGCGCTACACCTTACTTGCTTTTACTCGTCACTTGTCACTCGTCACTGCCTTTTCGCCCGTTTCGGCGGGGAAGCGGACACCCCTTCCAGTCCGCCGCTGACTCGGAGGACTTCTCCGGTGATCCATCCCGCCGCTGGGCTGCACAAGAACGCCACCCCTCGCGCGATGTCGATCGGCTCGCCCCACCGCCCCAGCGGGATGGCCTTACGGACGCGCTCGATCATCTCCTCTTCCGTGATGTTCAGGCTCCGGCTGCGCTGGAGCATGTTCGACCGGTTGAACTCGGTGTACACCGGTCCCGGACTGACGGCGTTCACCCGGACGCCGTACGGCGCCAGTTCCAGCGCCAGCGTCTTCGTCAGGTTGATGACGCCCGCCTTGGCCACGTTATACGCCGCGACGAGCGCGGCAGGATTCTGGCCGTTGATCGACGCGATGTTGACGATGCACCCCGATTCCTGGCGTTCCATCACCCGACCGGCCGTGCGACAGCAGTAGAACGTCCCGGTCAACGTCACCCGCAGCACCCGGTCCCATTCCTCATCGCTCAGGTCGACGACCGGGAGAATGGCCTGCCCGACCCCGGCGTTATTGACCAGGATATCCAGTCGTCCGTGGTCCCTGACCACGCGATCGAAGAACGCGGCCACTCCGGCACTGTCGGCGACGTCCAGGGACGTTGACTGAACATTCAGGCCGTGCGCCCGCAACTGGCCGGCGACCTCCTGCGCTTTGTCCTCCTGCCGGTCGGCGATGATGACGGCCGCGCCGTCGCGGGCGAGCTGCTCGGCGATGGCCAGCCCCAGGCCCTGCGCGGCGCC
Source organism: Candidatus Latescibacterota bacterium (assembly GCA_016209865.1). GTDB lineage: Bacteria > JAAXHH01 > JAAXHH01 > JAAXHH01 > JACQVL01 > JACQVL01. The sequence goes on from JACQVL010000241.1 coordinate 2,033, forward strand.
GGTCACGACCGCGATCAGGCCATCTATACGATGAGGGGATGAGGGATCGGCACTCATGGCTTGGTCTCCTCCAGTCCTTTCGACGTCACATCCAGAGGGATGGGGGTCACGGCGATGTTTCCACCGAGGCAGACATCCACGTCCCGGCCACGCTGGCGCGGGCGGGCGTGATAATCGCCCGCATAGGTCAGATGCCCGCCATCCCGGCGGTAACGAACCCCGTGCGGCCTGGTGTCGAGCGGACAGAACACGACCTCCATCCCGGTGTGATGTTCCGTCAGATGAGGAAAGTTGACGTTCAGCAAGTCTCCTGGCTTGAGGGGGTGCGAGAGGAGGGCGTGCAGGATCGGCGCGACGAGCCGCGCCGTCAGGTCCCAGTCGATCGGACGATTTTTGGCGACGTACTGGGAGACCGCGATCGCCCGGCAGCCTAACAGCGTGGCCTCGCGCGCGGCGGCCACGGTCCCGGACGTGTACACGTCCGCCCCTAAGTTGGCCCCCTCGTTGATCCCGGCCAGCAGCCATGCCGCGTCGGGGGCGATCTGCGTGAGGGCGATCCGGGCGCAGTCGGCGGGCGTGCCGGCGACGCGAAACCGGCTGGACTCCAGCTCGTCAACCCGGATTGGGGATTGGGTCGTGACCTGATGCCCGACGCCCGACTGCGGATGCTTGGGGGCGACCACGATCAACGACCCCAACCCCTGCAAGGCCGATTCCAGCGCCCTCAGGCCGGGGGCGTCGATGCCGTCGTCGTTCGTCAGGATGAGTTTCAAGGTCGATCAGACCTCCCAGCTCGCCATAAAATCCTCGACCTCAAACCTGGCAGGCATGTCGTTCAGATTATACGGCGTCTGGCCTGTCTGAAACCCATGCCCGCCCTGCGCGGCGTCCAGTTTCAGCCGATCGTCTAAGGGTTTGAAGCGCTGCCAGAGAAGGTCCGCCTCCGGCCGTGAGAACCGGCTGGCCAGACGGTCGAAGTCGTGGATGCACGACCAGTGTGCGCTGACCTTCTTGACCCGTTCATCCGGGGACAGGCTCTCGATGTCGAGTTGTTTGAACTGCTGGAGTTTGAGGGCGAGTTTCGACAGCATCACGACGCTCACCATGCGGCCGGTGTCGCCGGGGTGCAGCCGGGAGAGCCGCCCCTCGAATGCCGCTCCATCGTTGTCGATGGCCGCGCGGAAGATCGACGCGATCAGGTCGAATTCATCGTCGTAGAGACGGTTGAACGTCTCGAACGTCTCTCGCATCGGCGCGGGAAGGCGTGGGATGAATTCCGGCTCCCAGTGACGCCAGTGGACGATCCCAAACCAGGGATTGCCGAAACTGCGGTACCCCAGATGGATCGTCCGGCGCAGCTTGCGGGTGTAATTGCTGCCCCAATGGAACAACAGATGGGTGTAGACGACCCCATCCCCGGCACGCAGCTCCACCGGCATACTGCCCGGCAACGGGACTCTCGGGTTGTCCGCTAATTGCCGGTCCTCCGCCTCATTCGCGATCCGGCGATGGCTGCCCGGCACCACCCAGAACACGCTGTCGTCGTATAGAGCGATGTTCCACTGCAGGTAGGTCGGCCCGTAGTGGAGGGTGTTCATCTGGAGGCCGCGCAACGGGGCGAGCACGGGCGGGGAGACATCGCGATGCCAGCTTGCCGGGCCGTGATCATGCTCCGGGCTGCACATGCAGGCCATGTACGTCACCCCCACCTTCGGAGCCTCCATCAGC